>DAOTVZ010000175.1:0-54238 GCA_034436045.1 Ktedonobacteraceae bacterium
ATCACACACCTCCTTGAGACGGCCAGGCGATGAAAACAGGTTGCTCGTTCCATGCACCGGCATATGTTCCTTCATCCGCGATTCCAAAAAAGGAGTAGGCTTGTGCTAGCTGTCCATCAGCGGGAACCGGAACCTGAAGCACCCTCTCGTGATAGAGTGCATCGGAGTGGCACCAGCAATAAGGATTGGTGCAGTACGGATTGGTTGGAGTATGTATCTCCATCATGACCTCCTTGACACGGCCAAGCCAATGCGCCACAATAGGCGCGAGTGCTTAGCCGAAAACCTACGAGACGAGCATCTCAACCGCTGGCTCAGGTGGTAGCACACCAGGGCCAGCTCACTTTAGTCGATGCATGAAGCATCATATACATCGCATGAAGGATTGTGGCAATGCCCACAATAGGAGCAGGTATAGTATCCACACGAAGTACAGGGAACAGACAGCCCCAGGACGACCAACATTCGACAAACCAGATCAATCATCAGCGAAACCTCCGATCAGATTAATCCACTCCGAAACTACGCAGCGCTACTACCATGCTTTAAGCATCTAAGAGGAACAGCATACGAGTCATCTACAAGATCAGTCATAGCCACCGGTTTTTGGTAGGACGGAGTAAAACCAAGTGGATTCCACAGAATCTCATCAGCATGCTCATAGCGTTCAATCTCAGCGCAAGCCGGACAAACCCAATCAACTGTATGGCTAGCTGTTTTGTCATGGTTGACAACTGCAACAAGGTTGCCAAGCTCTTGACACCAATCACATCTTTGCATAACCGATCTTCCTCACTGTCTCGCATACTTTGCAACGACACTGTTTGTCTGAGGCAATTATCACCCGAAAGCAGAGATCAAAAAGATCAGCCAGAGATCACCTGAAAGATCATTTCAAAGATCAGGACAACCATGCTAAGCCATCCTCAAAATTAGGTTTGATAGAAATATTATATTTCACTTAAACCTAATTTGTCAAGAGGTTTAACTATGTTATAATGATAAAGGCAAACATGATTCTGGCACGAGAGTTAGAACGATGCAGAAGACCTTAGACCCTAATCGTGAATATCTCACAACATCTCAGGCCGCGAAGAAATCGGGACTGAGCAGTATTTACCTAACCAGATTGCTGAGAGAAGGAAAGTTAGAGGGATTTCAACTCTCTCGTGAATGGGTCGTTTACACCGACTCACTAGAGCGTTATCTAGCCAGTCCACGAAAACCAGGGCCAAAAGGCCCGCGCAGCAAACGCACAAAGAAAGATCAAGATACAGCAGCTACTCAGAATCATGATGATGCCTAAAAATCTCTTCTCAGTAGTTTAGTCATTCTATAGCGAGTTAGCTGCCGAAGAAAACGGTGATGAGGAAGCCTAATGAGCGATATGAATGTACATCCACTACAACGGGCTAGAAAAAAGCTAGGTATTAAACAAAAAGTTTTAGCAGACCTCACGGGATTAAGCGAACCAACAATCAAACGAGCAGAGAGCGGAAAATTCTTAGACACTTACACCGTATCCGCAATATGTGACTATTTTTCTATGAGGTATGGCCGCCAGGTATCAGCAGAAGAACTAGGGCTACGAACGCAGTGGGCAAGTGAGGAGCAACTGCGTAGCAATTCTGCCCCCAAAGACAATCTCTCCATAAATGAGAAAACATCTTTGGTGAATACAGATGGTGACAATGACGCCCAACTCTATCAGACTATCGCTGAGTACCTTGCTCATAAACGGGCACAAATGCTCAGCGCCCTGCTACCAGGCTCAACAAATTTACGAGTAGAAGATATTATAGGGAATAAGGGACTTTTCATACCTCTACCGTGGGAGATGTTGCAAGATACCACCCCTTCCACTAATCTAGTAAGATATCTGATCGACATGCTAAGCGCAGGAAGGTGCATACTCCTATTAGGCGACGCAGGGCAGGGAAAGACAACCGTCCTCAAACGAGTTTTCAACCTTCTTGCCAACCGTTTTCTCAACGAGCCGAAGCAGACATATCCCATTCCGTTGTATATCCCTCTTCGAGAATTTTCCTCTTTAGCAGGGAGTGCGACTGAGATTCTCTGGAATCATCTGCATGACGAGCTTCCACTTTCATTTGACGATTTTGTATCTCTTATGAGAAAGAGACAGTTTATTTTCCTCTTCGATGGTTTCGATGAAATTAGAGGAGAGCTTACTCAACAGTCAATAAACGAAAGAGCAGCAAGTAAGATTTTTGCTCTACCATCTGTTCTCACATGTAGAAAAAGCTTCTTTGAGTTCTACCTGTCCATGTCGTCTCTCCAAGAATATTATCCTCAGTGGATTGAACTACGCCCTCTAGCACTTACGCAATCTGTTAGCAGATATATTACCTCATTCTATCAGCATAAGCAAAATAAAAAGCCTCAAAAGAGTTCTATCACACCTGAAAGCATTATCAGTACTATTCAAAAAAGCCAGGAACTACGAGACTTAGCCCGTCGCCCCCTACTCTTAGTGATGATGCTTGACATTTTCACCGACTTCAAAGAAACAAAAGAAGAAGATTGGAGTGTTACAAAATTATACGGGAAATATACAGAAAAATGGTTAAAAAATGAAGCTGCTAAGCCTGGTTCACTTCTCAAATGGAATGAGAAGGCACAGCTTTTGCAAGAAGTATCCTGGCTAACCTACACTGCTAAAGTCTCTACATCATCCCCTTACCGACTTAACCAGAGTGAGACATTCACACAGAACGAACTTGCTTCTATATTGAAGAATATCGCAAGCCGTTACCATCCAATCACCGAACCTCAGCTTCTCGATGAACTGTGCTTTCATACCTTGCTGGCAGTCTCAGAAGGTGATAACTACTATTTCCTTCATAAAACTTTTCACGAATATTATGTTGCTAAGTATATCTTTGAACGCATGCGTATCAGAAGTCAACAAACACATTCTACAACCGCAATAGGGGAAATTCTCCAGGAGGTATTGCCTTTTGAAGTAGTGACTTTCTTAAAGGAAATGCTTAATTCGACAGAAATAGCGCAAAGTGAAAGAGACTTGATCGCCAATAATCTTATCAATGTCTATCAAGCACACCGAGGGGATGATCTTCGACTGGTAACAATTCGTCAACACGCCAGCCACTACCTGGCGAGCTTAGGAACACCACATGCTGTGCAGTTTCTCGAACGAGTCTATCAGGAAGAACCAAACAAGTGGGTGCAACGTGGTATCATGGTTGGTCTGGCTCTGTACGGTGACAGAATGGACATTCTTGAAAAATATATTACAATGATTAGAAGCGACCCTGAAGCAGCTTCGATCAATCTCGGTTATCATCTGGTCTACTACGGCGATCAAGCTCAAGAAAATGGTTACTATGACCAGAAAGGGAAACGATGCGACGGGACACTCCGCTCCCTTTTTCGTCATCTAAGCATTGAACGTCACAGAAACAGTTGGCCGCTTGATATACTCACTCTGTCTATGCTGCTAGAAACACGAGGTATAGCTATTCTTGCCCCATATAAGCAGGAAGTATCTGAACTCATCGAGTTCCTGAAAAGAGAGCAGTGGGAGCCAAACAGCGTATTTCAACGGGAGAAAGAGCATTTAGAGAAAATTCTACAAGGAGCCGATCTATGGAAATGAACAACATAACAAAGTATCTCTACGAAATCGGACAGATGAAAAGAGTAAAGCGATCAGGCTGGTGGATAGCAGGCGTTACGAATCCAGAAAGCATAGCAGAACACACGTTCCGTACAGCTATTCTAGGGTATGTCCTGGCATCTCTTGGAGGAGCAGACCCTGAAAGGACGGCGATGATGTGCCTTTTCCATGATACCGGCGAAGCAAGAATTAATGACTTGCATCGTGTCTCAAAGCGCTACATCAATGTTGGCCGAGACGAGGAAAAGGCGCTAAGCGAGCAAGTAGAGAGACTTCCGCCAGACATAGCGGAGAATATCATGGCACTCTTTCGAGACTATGAAGGCAGACTTTCATTAGAGGGAACCTTCGCTCGTGACGCCGATCTCCTTGAGTGCATCTTTCAGGCGAGAGAATACCAGGTGCAAGGCTACGCCGATGTTGACGACTGGATCACAAATTGCTACGCAGGCTTACAGACCGACATCGCCAGAAACTTGGCAGAAACGTGTATGCAAGTTGAGCCGAAAGAATGGTGGCAAGGATTGAAGATAAAATAAATCACACGACCAAGACATCCTGTATAAACTCCTAGCGGCTGAGTTTATCACACATCAGATCAGTCCAGGAAATCGGTAAGAGAACAATATAAATATGAGAAAAGGTCAGAAGAGTCTCCTGGCTTGAACAAGCGTGAATATGCGTGGAGCCACCTGTAGAGCCAATCGACATATTGGCAGAATTTAAAATCTTCTAGCTACGCATCGCCAGAAGCATAAAAACACCGCAATACTATTTTATTGCAGCACCAGAATCGCGTGAAGTGGCCCCAGGAGCCAATCGTATCAAGATTGGTCTACATTGTACCATATGGTAACAAGCAATGTAGAGTGACATTGTTCCTAATTTCTCCCACGTGGTATGATGAAGCAACCTCTACTTTCTCTTTTTGATATTTTCTTATAGCCTCATAGACAACAAAGGATGGGCTGATATGGCGCTTGAACAGGATGCAGTTCAAAAGATAGTCACTGATGACAGGCAGACGGAGAGGCGCGTGCTGGTAGCGCGCAATGCTACGACGGGCGCTGTGCTGGGGGAGTTGCCGATTGCGGATGAAGACGCGGTGCGCGCGGCGGTGGCAGCGGCACGGGCGGCTCAACCGTTCTGGGCCGCGCTCAGTTTTCGGCAGCGTGGGCGGTATTTGTTGCGCTTCCGCGATATTATGCTTGAGCGTTCTGATAAGCTCGCGCGGGTCATTTCGCAGGAAGTGGGTAAACCACGTATGGAGAGTATGCTGACCGAGATTCTGGCGGCGGCTGACATTATCAACTATTATGTCAAGAACGCGGAGAAGATGCTGGCTGATGAGCCGGTGCCGTTGCATTTGCTCAAGCATCGCAAGAGCTATCTGCATTATGAGCCATATGGCGTCATCGGCATTATCTCGCCCTGGAATTTTCCCTTCGTAATCTCACTTTCTGAGGTCGTGACTGCGCTGATTGCCGGTAATGCCGTTGTGTTGAAGCCCTCTGAACTGACACCTATGTGCGGGCAGGCGGTGGCCGATATGCTGAATGAGGCGGGTCTGCCCAAGAATGTCTTTCAGATTGTGCATGGCTATGGTGATACTGGCGCGGCACTGGTGCGGAGCCGAGTCGATAAAATCTGCTTTACCGGCGGAGGTACTACGGCGCGTCATATCATGCATGCTGCCGCTGATAACCTGACGCCAGTGGTCTTTGAGCTGGGCGGCAAAGACCCTATGATTGTCTGTGCTGATGCCGATGTTGAGCGGGCCGCGCAGGCAGCGGTCTGGGGCGCGTTCGCCAACTGTGGTCAGGTATGTGCCTCGGTCGAGCGTGTCTATGTGCATAAGGACATCAGCGATGCTTTTATTAAGCGTGTGGTAGAGTTGACGAAAAAACTGCGTGTTGGGGTGGCTGCCGACGGCGAAGATGTTGATGTTGGCTCAATGATAGATGAACGACAGGTACAGGTAGTGGAGCGCCAGGTAAGCGATGCGGTTGAGAAAGGAGCCACCATTCTTTGTGGTGGCAAACGTCCAGCACATCTCAGCGGCCCCTTCTATGAACCGACCGTACTGACCAATGTCAATCATGGGATGCTAGTGATGCGTGAGGAAACCTTTGGTCCACTGTTGCCCATTATGGTTGTTGAGAGTGACGAGGAGGCGGTTCGGCTGGCCAATGAGAGTATCTATGGTCTCGATGCCTACGTCTTTAGCCAGAATCGGGCTTATGCCGACCGTATAGCACGGCGCATTGAGGCAGGCACTGTCATGATTAACGATGTGATCTCCTCGTATTCTGTGCCGGAGACGCCATGGGGTGGTGTGAAACAGTCCGGTTTTGGGCGTGTGCATGGTGGTGCGCTGGGCCTGAAAGAATTTTGCCAGGTGCGTCACGTGATGGGCGAGCGTGTGCGGTTGCCGATGAAGAAGGAACTCTGGTGGTATCCCTACCGTCAATCGCTTATGCCCGTCCTCAGGCGGGTTCTCAAGCTGCTGTTCGGACGCCAAAAATAGCATGTACAGGGCATTCTTCGCGGATGCCTTGCCTTTTGACCCTTTTTTTCACGTTATCTCGTCTATCTATTGACATCCTCACACGTATAGCAAGTAAGTAGCTGAGGATATGTGTGAAATATAGGTTTAATGTTGGGCAAAAGAGCAGGGCAGTTTTCGGCAGTATCTCAATGTCTATATAAATTCACTTGAGTCATGCTTACTGTCGGGGATTTTACACAGACATTGAGATACTGCCCAGTTTTTCCCTTTCTTGTGCCTGATACTGTACATCATCCATACATGCAAAGGTGACGAATACATGCGTATTGTGATTATTGGCAGTGGTTTTGGCGGTTTGAGCGCCGGAATTCGTTTGCAAGCGCAGGGACATGAGGTTACGATTCTGGAAAAACGCGACAAGCCCGGTGGGCGCGCATACGTCTATGAGCAGGACGGGTTTATCTTCGATGGAGGACCAACAATTATTACTGCGCCCTGGTTGATCCACGATCTGTTTGCGTTGTGTGGCAGGAAGACTGAGGATTATGTCAAGATCATTCCCATCGATCCCTTTTATAACATTCGTTTTGAAGACGGTCTCGTCTTCCATTACAACAATAATCGAGAGAATATCTTGCGCCAGATTCGTGAGATCAGTCCTGGTGACGTAAAGGGTTACCTGCGCTTTGCTCAGGAGGGAGCTAAGATCTACGAGAAGGGTTTTGAGTTGATCGACAAGCCTTTTACGCATGTATCGGATATGCTCAGGGTTGTGCCGGACCTGGTGCGTTTGCAGGCGCAGAAATCGGTGGCGGCATTCGTTTATCAATATATCAAGGATGAACGCTTGCGGCAGGTCTTCAGTTTTCATCCTCTGCTGATCGGTGGCAATCCGTTTCGGAGTACGGCTATCTACGCACTTATTCATACGCTGGAGCAGAAGTTTGGTGTCTGGTATGCGGTTGGGGGTACAGGGGCGCTGGTGCGCGCGCTGGCGACGTTGTTTGAGGAGATGGGAGGCGAGCTAGTACTTAATGAGGAAGCGGAGAGTATTGAGGTGAATGGGCAGACGAGACGTGCTACCGGCGTGCATACGCGCGCTGGCGGGTTTTACCCTGCTGCGGCGGTAGTGAGCAATGCGGATGTGGCGCATACCTATCTGCACCTGGTTCCAGCACGTTATCGCAAGAGGAATACGGATCGTCGTGTGAAAGGTCTGGAGTATGCCATGTCGCTCTTTGTGATCTACTTCGGTACAGATCGCAAGTATGAGCATATGGCGCATCATGAAATTCTGATGGGGCCGCGATACAAAGGGCTACTGGACGACGTCTTTAAATATAAGGTATTGGCGAAGGATTTCTCGCTTTATCTGCATCGTCCAACAGCAACTGATGCCTCACTGGCACCGGAGGGCTGCGACTCCTGGTATGTGCTGTCGCCAGTACCGCATCTCGGTAGTGGAGTAGACTGGCGGACGATGGCCAAACCGTACCGCGATAGGATTATTCAGTATCTTGAGGAGCGATATCTGCCGGGTCTCTCGCAGCATATCGTCACGGAACGTTCTATCGACCCTTTGCACTTCCAGGATACGCTGAACAGCTATCTTGGCAGCGCCTTCTCGGTTGAGCCGGTGCTGATGCAATCGGCCTGGTTCCGTCCGCATAACATCAGTGAGGATATCGTCAATCTTTACTTTGTGGGTGCGGGCACTCATCCGGGGGCGGGTTTACCAGGGGTGTTAAGTTCGGGTAAAATAGTAGCAGAGATGATAGGTGTGGAGAAGTTTGCCAGGATGCGTGAGACAGTGGTGGCCAGTATGAAGTGACAAAATTGTTGCGCACAGGCAACGCGGACAAGGAGGCCCATTCTTAAAAATTGAGGCGATGATGAAAGATAAAGAACAGGGGAGCAATGGTGCTTCCTGATTCAGTATTGACAATGTCGTTATGCTGACATGTTCTCTATAGATAGATGCGTCTAGTGACCCTATAATAGACAGGAGCGCATTATGTCTGGTAATCATCGATGGATGTTCAGATTGATCACCGGTACCGGGTTGCTTGGCTTGACCGTCACCAGCGGTCTGACGATTGTGGCAAATCATATAGTGAAAGAGTTTTCTAGCCCTCACAAGAATCTGGATAGTGCGGATATCACCTGGGAAGTCCCACGAGATTATGTAGAACCCCCTGTATCAGTACAACGCCCCCTGTTGTTTGAGACCGAAGATGGCGTATTGCTACGCGGCGATTTCTGGGCGCAACCACGTCAAGCCCCTACAATTGTGCTATGTCATGGCTATCGTATTGATCGTTCGCATCTGCGCTCTACTGCGGCGGTAGAATACGCCTGCGGATATAATATTCTACTCTTCGATTTTCGCGGGCATGGGGGGAGTGAGAGCGTCATGACGAGCGGTGGCAATGCTGAGGTGCATGATCTTGAGGCGGCCATTGTGACTGCCGGGCGACAACCTGAGACGTTGCCGGGGAGAATCATCCTGCAAGGTTTCTCGATGGGTGCATCGGTCGCGCTCCTCACGCCCCCACATCCTGATGTTGTTGCTATTATTGCTGATAGTCCCTTTGCGCGCTCGGATGAAATGCTGCAACGCATCATCTGCTATCAATTGACACAGGCGTGTAATGGGTGGAAGCCGCAGTTGCGCCAGGTGCGCTATATATTGCCCGCGATTGCCTGGGCTATTATCGCGGCCAGTATTGTTATCTTCCGCGTGCGCTTTGGTTATGGTTTTGTGGCACGTACTGACAAAAGTTTCCGACGCTGGAAAACGAAAGGCAAGGGGCGGGTACAACCCACATTGGCTGAACATTCCATTCCCATCCTGCTGATACATGCCACAGGCGATAACCTGATTCCCTTTGCTCATGCCCGTCAGATCGCGGCTGAAGCAAAGGCTTATGGTGTGCCACTGGAGACCTACTTTGCGGATGGGCAGACTCATTGCGGTGTCTATGGCTATGATCCGCACGGATACGCTTGTGTGTTACAGAACTTCCTGGCACGTGCATTAGGCGATGATTTGCCGGAACAACATCGGGTTGTGAGTTGATTGTGTTCACCGGGACTTGCATTTCTAGCCCTCTTCTGTGCATAATTGCAAGTAAGGAATTTGAAAACCGCTAGAAGTACGGAGATTGTATTCGGTAGGTCTTTGCGTATATATGCCAGAAGAGTCATGCCAGGGGTGGGAACTTATGCTATCGCCGCAGGAGGATTTTGAGCAGGAGCTTGAATTAGAGTTAGAACCTCGTACTGACTCACTTGTCCATGTGCCGCGTTCATTGGATTATCGTAACACGCTAGCGCAACGTCGTCAGCAGATTATCCAGCAGAAGGTTGGTGAGCCTCGTACTGATGCCTTGCCTGGGATCAAGTCGGAAGCGCCCGGAGTACGGCTGGCAATGCGTCAGGTTATTCAGTTGCGTGAAGAGAACAGGCACCTGCGTAATCTACTGGAAGAGATGCGATGGGAAAAGGAGCAAGTCTCTGTTGCCTATAACGCTTTACAGGCAAAGATTGCTGATAATCTGCTGTCGGAACATAGCGACTATGAACAGCGCCATGAGCAGTATCAAACGCAGTTACAAGAGGTGACGGCGGCCTATGACAAGTTGCTTGTAGAGAACGACACGTTACGTCGAATGTATGATGAGCTACATTCAACCTTTCAGCAGATGGTGGAAGAGAAAGCGCATCAAATGGTTGTTGAGGCTGCTGCTGTTCTTGAGCGTTCACCTGATGAAGTACCGGTATTGTTGCACGATGTCGTGAAATCTTTGCAGGTGCGTGCCCAGCAGATGGAGGATAAACACCTGATCGAGATTCTCTATCTCAAACACGAGGTACAGCGTCTGGCGGAGGAGTTGAGGCAGGAGCGCGAACAGGTTTATCAAAAGCAGCAAGAAGTGATGAAGATGCACTATACGGTGAGAGAACAGAGCGAGTTGCGGCGCAAGACTATCGAGGCGAGTCTCTATGCGCGCTGGCGTGCCTCACTGGCGATTGTGGCTACGTCACTTCTGCTAGTGTTTGTTGTATTACAAGTACTTTCGATGTACCTTTTGCGGGCCGCACTTTCTCCGGCGGCTATCATAGCGCTGGTTGTCCCTCTTATTGTTTGTGGGGTGCTGGCGGTGTTACTCTCGGAACCGCTGGCGATGGCGCGCCATATCTATAAAAGTGCGCCGACGAAAAGACGTGTAAAGCAGGTGTGATAACCGATTAGTGGCCTGATACTCACAAGGGACATGAGGTTGTGGGTATCAGGCCAATCAACGGGTCTTACTTATGCTCCTGTGTTGCGCAGTTTCAGGACAGTTTCAACGATTTTACGGTTGCTGAAGGCTTGCCGTCCTTTCAAGTATGCCTCGAATGCTGCTTGCTGCAAACCAGTGGTTATGGTTGGGTAGGGGTGAATGGTGTGGAAGATGTCGTTAAGGGTCATGTGATGCTGGATCGCCAGTGAAAGCTCGCCAAGCAGTTCGCCAGCGCCGACCCCTACGAGATGTGCGCCTACGATTTCATCCTTTTTCCCCGCCAGGATGAGCTTAATGAAGCCTATCGTTTCATGCTCGGCCTGAGCGCGATCAATCTCGGACCAGGGGAAGTACTCCTCTCGAACCTCTTTGTACTGCTGTTGGGCCTCGGCCATTGTCAGGCCCACACGGGCGGCTTCAGGGTCGGTGAAGGTACACCAGGGAACGACGCGGTAATCTACCTTTTTCTTATAGATAGGGAGAAGCGCGTTCTGCACAGCTATTCCGGCCTGGTAGGCTGCTACGTGGGTAAAGAGGTAGCCACCGATGACATCGCCGATTGCCAGAATGTTGGGGGTTGAGGTTTGCAGGTATTCGTTGACCTTGATGCCCTTGCTATCGTAGGCCACCTGAGCCGCGTCCAGGTTCAAGGTTGCGGCATTGGGCTGTCGGCCCAGTGCGAGGAGCAGTTCATCAGCTTCAAAGGTCAAAGTAGTTTCGTCCTGGCGTGCTATGATGACCTTTTTTGTGCCCCTGCGCTCAGCCCCTATGAAGCGTGCGTTGGGAATAATGGTGATGCCTTCTGCGCGCAACACCTCGCTGATGGTGGCTGAAACCTCTGGTTCTTCTTTTGGCAAGATGCGTGTTGGCCCCTGGATGATGGTCACGTTGGTGCCAAGTCGTGCAAGAGCCTGGGCCAATTCGACGCCGATAGGGCCACCGCCTGCGATAATGAGCGATTCAGGTAAGGCTTGCAGGTCGAAGACATCTTCATTAGTCAAATAGCCGGTTGCGGTCAGTCCTTCTATCGGCGGTACGAAGGGGCGTGAGCCGGTAGCGATGAGCGTATTGCGTGTAGTGATACGTTCATTGTTGAGTTGCAGTTCGGTAGGTGATTTAAAGGCGATATGCCCAAATTTGACGGTGACGCCCTCGGTATAGACCTGTTCGGTTGCGCTTACCTGTTGGATGACACGCTGCACGTAGGCGCTGACTTTGGGAATGTCGATGTGTATATCACTACAGGTAAGCCCTATCTCGGTAGCGTGTTGCATGTGATGGAGGGTGCGTGCAACGTGGATCAGGCTTTTGCTGGGAACGCAGCCATAATGCAGGCAGTCGCCACCAAGTTGTTGTTTATCGACGAGCAGTACTCTAGCTCCTAGTGCGGTGGCGACGCGAGCAGCGGTCAGGCCACCAGAGCCACCGCCGATGATGGTGAGGTCGTAGTCGAAATGAGGCATGCATAGCTCCTTCTGGAAGGATGTGATTGCTTAAGGAATGCGCAAAGAGGCGCAAGAACCGGATACTTATATAAAACAATAGCATTTCGGGATAAAATTTCATGGTGATGTTCAGTTTTGTTGTAGGATGTGAGTGTGTCTTGATGCTCTGCTTAGTTACACGAAAAGGGCTGTATGCCCGTGTAAGTAATGAGGTAGACGTTAGAGATAGAGAAAAGGA
Organism: Ktedonobacteraceae bacterium; assembly: GCA_034436045.1. Lineage (GTDB taxonomy): Bacteria > Chloroflexota > Ktedonobacteria > Ktedonobacterales > Ktedonobacteraceae > H111-94. The sequence continues at coordinate 12,140 of DAOTVZ010000175.1, forward strand.
GATCGATGTATGACGCAAAGTGTACGTGTTGAGGGGCGCGCCCTCAAGCAACATACTATCTGGCAAGATGGTCATGTGCCTCAGCCTTGTGCGGTGGTGATCTTTGGAGCGACCGGTGATCTGGCGCAGCGCAAGCTACTGCCCACCCTGGCGCATCTGTGGCACGATCATCCGCTAAAGGAGAGTTTCTGCATTGTCGCGTATGCGCGCCGTCCTCTGAGCGAGCAGCAGTGGCAAGCGATGGTGGTAGAGTCACTCAGTAAATATATGCCTGACGATGATCGATTAGATAGCGAGGCACAGCGAGCCTTTGCTGAGCGCCTGTATTATTGTCAGGGTAATATTGATGATGATGACGACTACCAGAAGCTGGCCAAACTGCTCGATAATCTGGATAAGACGCAGGACACTAAAGGGAATCGCATTTTCTATCTGTCCACGCCGCCGGAACTCGACCCGGTGATTGTAGAACGCCTGGGACGCGCCGGGTTGGCGCAACCGAAGCAGCAGGATTCATGGGTACACCTGATTGTCGAAAAGCCTTTTGGTCATGATCTTGCCACTGCTCAAGAGTTGAACCGGCGGCTTGGAAGTGTTTTCCACGAGGATCAGATTTATCGCATTGACCATTATATGGGCAAGGAGACGGTACAGAACATTCTGGCGTTCCGTTTCGCCAATGGCATTTTTGAGCCGCTCTGGAACCAGAAATATATTGATCATGTGCAGATTCTTGTGGCGGAGAGTATCGGCATCGAATCGCGCTCAGAGTATTATGAGTCGGAGGGGGCTATCCGTGATATGGTGCAGAATCATATCATGCAGGTCCTGTGTTTGACGTGTATGGAGCCGCCGGTAGCTTTTGAGGCCAATGCCATTCGTGATGAGAAGGTCAAATTGCTGAGGGCTATTCCGCTCTTTACGCCGGATGGCGTGAGAAAACGTGTGGTGCGTGGACAGTACACTGCTGGAGTGATTGATGGTCAGCCGGTCGTGGGCTATAGGGAAGAGAAGGGCGTGAATCCCAAATCGACAACTGAGACGTTTGTGGCCCTCAAGTTGTTTATTGAGAACTGGCGCTGGGCGGATGTACCGTTTTATATTCGTACTGGAAAACGCCTACCGAAGCGCAGCACGGAGGTGACGGTGCAGTTTAAGCGCGTACCGCATCAACTGTATAAGCCGGAAGAGACAAAGGGGCTGGTGCCGAACAGATTGACCATCCGCATTCAACCAGATGAGGGTATCTCGCTAAAATTTGGCGCGAAGGTACCGGGCGCAGCCCAACATCTAGCTTCGGTGGATATGAATTTTTCCTACAATACGGCCTTTGGCATTCAATCACCGGAAGCATATGAGCGCCTGCTGGCTGATTGTATGATTGGTGACTCAACGCTGTTTATTCGGCGCGATGAGATTGAGGCGTCGTGGCGTATCATTGATAGTATCACGAATGTCTGGAAAGAAATGCCTGCTGATACTGTGTATCCCTATGCAGCAGGCACCTGGGGGCCGGAGGAGGCGGATACACTCATTCAGCAGGATGGACGTGAATGGGATAATCCGTAGGGAGGGGGTGAGAAACATGATAGAGAGCGTTTCAACCAGTGAGTTAAAACGCTCTCTTTGCATATGTGACCTTTGAGGTAAAAAGGATATTAGAGAAGGTCGCGGTCACTCTCTTCATCATCGTTTTTGGGACGACGTTTTGTACGTTCGGTGAGCTGGTCAATGCCCTCCTGGAGCTTGCGTTCAGCCTGACCGAGTTTGGATTGAATAGTGCCGCCTGCCTCTTTTGCCTGGCCTTTGGCCTCCATCTCTTCATTGTCTGTTACCTGGCCAAGCTTCTTTTCGACTTCCCCGGCAGCCTTATTGAGCTTTCCTTTGAGGGTATCCTCTGTGCCCTGGGTTCCGAGGTCTTTATTCTCGTTCATGAAGTGTATCTCCTTTCACAGGTATCGTGAGATACCGTTGAGAGCGGTGGTCAAGGCAATCTTTTTTACCTTACCCTCTGTACACTGATGGAGCTGCCAAAAAGATACACTTCATGGTCTCATGGGTGAGCTAAGCCAGCAGTGATTCCATCTGTGCTAGATAGGACTCGAAGAGTTGGAATGCCTGGCGAATCGGCTCTGGCGAGGTCATATCGACGCCCGCCCGTTTTAACAATTCGATGCTATAGTCGGAGGAGCCGGACTTGAGGAAGTTGAGATAGCGCTCAACGGCTGGCTGACCTTCGTTAAGAACCTGTTGTACGAGCGCGGAGGCAGCGGAGATGCCGGTAGCGTACTGGTATACGTAAAAGTTATAGTAGAAATGTGGAATGCGTGCCCATTCGATGCTGATGAGGTCGTCTATGACGGTTTCACCTCCATAGTATTTCTCATTCAGAGCCTTATAGAGCGCGCTGAGTGTATCTGCGGTGAGTGCTTCACCGGCTTCGGCGCGCTGGTGGATCTGGAACTCGAACTCGGCGAACATGGTCTGACGGAAGAGCGTGCCGCGAAAATCCTCTAATGCATGATTGAGGACAGCGAGACGTGTATCCCTATCGTTTGTGTGGTTCAGCAAGTAGGAGGTTAATAGCCCCTCGTTGAAGGTTGAGGCCACCTCGGCCACGAAGATGGTGTAGTCGCCATACTGGTAAGGCTGGTTGGTGCGTGTGAAGTAAGAATGCATAGAGTGGCCCAGCTCATGCGCCAGTGTAAACATGCTATCGCGGTTATTCTGGAAGTTGAGCAGGATAAAGGGTTGTGTGCCGTAAGAGCCGCCGCTATAGGCCCCTCCGCGCTTGCCAGGTGTTTCAAAGACATCGATCCAACGCTGGGCAAAGCCACGTTTGAGGATGGTGACATAGTCGTCACCGAGAACAGAGAGGGCTGCTGCTACCATCTCACGGGCCTGCTCGTAGCTGATCTTATCCTCTCTCTCCTCGACAATAGGCACGTACAGGTCATACATGTGCAGTTCGTCGAGGCCGAGCTGTTTCTTGCGCAGTTTCATGTAGCGATTGAGCAGGGGGATGTGTGCGCTGACGGTGGCGATGAGATTGTCGTAGACGCTGACCGGAATATTATTGCGTGCCAGTGCCCGTTCGCGACTGGTGCTATAGTTGCGCTGGCGGGTATAGAAGATGTCGGTTTTGACCTGGGCGGCGAGCGTGGCGGCAATAGTATTGCGTTGCTTCAGAAAGGTGCCGTGCAGGGCCTCGAAAGCCTCTTTGCGCACGCGGCGATTCTTGCTGCGAATGTAGGTGAGATAATTGCCTTTGGTGAGAGGGACCTGCTGACCCTCTTCGTTAGTGATGTCCGGCAGTTTCAGATCAGCATTGTCGATCATGGAGAAGATATCGTCGGGGGCGCTGGTGATGTCACCGGCGGCAGCCAGCACCGCTTCTACCTCTGCCGAGCGAATATGAGGTCGTTTGCGGTTAAGATCATGTAACTGTTGCGCGTATAGTTGCAGCCCTGTTGTCTCTTGCAGAAAGCGGTCAAGAGTCTCTTGAGGGAGAGCGAGGATTTCAGGTTCGATGTAAGATGCGGCGGTGGAGGCGCGTACCATCAATTGCGTGGCGCGGTCGGCCATGGCTTGGTACTGACTCACGGTGGTATCTTCGTCACGGCGCATGGAGGCATAGACATAAAGCCGTTCCATCGGTTCAAAAATAGCGTCACGTGTTTGCAATACCTTGAGTAGTGCGTTGCCGCTTTGTGAGAGTGTGCCTTTGAGCGCCTCAAGTTCAGGAATACGCTGCTGGAGCGTTTGGAATTGCTGTTCCCATTCGTCATTAGAAGCGAAAATGCTTTCAAGGTTCCAGGTATATTCGACAGGAATTTCTGTGCGTCTGGTTAGTGTTTGCAAGGTTGGCACTACCTTTCCGAGAAATACAAGAACAAGATGGACTGATGGAATATATGTTGCTAATAGCAGGAGCGAAGGGCATCCTTAAGGGACATGATAGCACTTATTGTTATATTTTGTCAACAAATTTTTCACATAGTTGGAGATGTGATGGCATTCTTTGTAATGTAAAAAGAGATACATGGTCGGATGAACCAACCAGACCATGTATCTTTGCCTTTCGCTACTGAATGCAGGCAGCTTATTCTTCTACGCCTATATCGTCTTCTTTGTACTCTTCCTCTTGATCGAGGAGCAAGTCTTCGCGGTCGCCCCATTTTTCGAGGAAGCGATAGAAGTTGCGCTTAGTGCGTCGTGTGCGTTCCGCATCTGAGAGGCCATCGACGGGCTGATCGGCGTGATAGATCAGCGGTAACTTCGGCAATGTGATGGCCTGTGAACCGCTGTCACGGATAGCGAAGGTGAAATCGATATCCATGTAGGCGGCGAAGCGGTAGTGTTCGTCGAAGAGGCCGGCGCGCCTGAGTTGTTTGCGTCGGAAGGCCATGCATCGACCGTCGATGGCTTCAACTTCACTCTCGTCGCTCGGCTCAAAGTGGCGCAGATCACCGGTGCGGAGGCCACGCAGGCCGGCGATGCCGATCTCGCTATTAGAGAGGGCCTGGGCAAGAGGGGTGAAGATGTCGCCGGTCAACTCAATGCTGGTATCGAGGAGCAGAATGTAGCGACCACGACTCTGCTTCAGGCCCAGGTTGCGGGCTTCTGCCTCGCCCATCACCTTGCTGGCACGAATCACGCGCAGACGAGGCTCGTTGTGTTTTAGGGCAGAGGCCCACAGATCAAGCCCGTCTTGGGAGGCGTTATCAATCAGCACGATTTCGAGATCGGTCTGGGCGGCGTGGCGCAGGATGCTCTCGACACAGCGGCGTGTCTGCTCCAGGGAATTGTGCGCGAGCAGGTTGATGGAGAAGGTACAGCGATCAGCATCGTGCAGAAAGGATGGAAGTTGGCGGGTGGTGCGATAGACAGTGCCATCGACATCGATGCTAGGTAGGATTATCAGATGTGCTCCACGTGGATTGTCTTTGATGATATAGCCAGCATCCTCGATCTGCCGTTTCAGGATGTCTGCGCGCGCGTATTGCCCACGGCGACGCAACAGATCGCGCTCGTGTGAAAGTGCCAGAATTTCGGGAGGGATACTCTGACGATATGGATGATTTGGGCGAGTTGTCATACACGAAACCTTCTTTTCTACTTTTAATACACCGTCCATACTATATCATCCGGCTACCAACAACTGCGAGACCATCGCACAGAGAGGTCAGCGACTCCTTCGAACATAGCGATGCCTATGAGTATGTATCGTCTGTATATCTGGGTTGCAGCTTTGTAGAAGCGAGACGAAAGAGACGACGTAGGTGGCCATATGCTTGTGGCCTGGCATAAGGGGTTGGTCATCGTACCGCAGATACGGGAGATGATTGCTTTTAGAGTACATTGGGAAGCACCCTTTCTTGCTACTAGCACCAATCGTCTCTCCAATATTATAGCATAACCGAAATGGGTTCTACGTAGTACGATGACCGATGGGCTATGCTCCTCTTTGCTTGTTTTGCTGCTCTGCTAGTTCTTTCACGCGCTGGACATGAGCTTTATGGCAGATGACGGTTATATCATCCATTTCAACGACGACAACATCTTCCAGGCCAATAGTATAAACCTGGCGTTTGGTGTTGTTGTAAACGATGAGGTTCTGGCTGCCCAGACTTTGATGGTGTCCGATGGAGCGCACGCCCTGGGCATCGGATGGGAAGAGCGAGCCGTATTGTTCCCAGTTGCCAACGTCGTTCCAACCCAGATCAGCGGGGATAACGACCAGATTGTGGGTCTTTTCCAGGATGCCGTAGTCAATGGAGATGGATTGCAGGCCAGGCCATAGTTCGTCGATGACGGTTTGCTCATCGGGCGTGCCACTGGCCTGGACGATGATATCGATCTTGCGGGCGATGTCTGGTAGGTGTTGGCGGAACTCGGCCAGGATCGTTTCAACGTGCCAGATGAAAATACCGGCATTCCAGACATAGTGGCCATCACGCAAATAAGCCTGAGCAGTGATCAAGTCAGGTTTTTCGACGAATTTTTCGGCATAGAAGGCCTGGTGCCCGTATCCTTTGCTGGCTTGTGCGCCGAAACGGATATAGCCGTAGCCAGTTTCGGGCGCGGTTGGTTTGATGCCGATAGTCACAAGACGCCCCTCTTCGGCCAGGGTATAGGCAAGATGAAGTGTTTGTAGCAGGGTCTCTACGTGAGTGATTACCGCATCAGCGCTGAAGGCGGCCATGATACCGTGTGGATCAGTTTTGGCGATGGCGGCGGCGGCCCAGGCGATGGCGGGGCCAGAACTGCGTCCCATTGGTTCGGCCAGCAGATGTTCGGCGGGAAGCTGCGGAAGATGCTCACGCACGAGGGTGGCCATCTTGCGCCCCGTGACGACCCAGGAGCGTTCAGGAGGGATGAGGGAGGCGGTGCGGGCCAGTGTCTCCTGAATCATGCTGCGACCACCTGGGAGAGGCAGAAATTGTTTAGGCAATTGGGGAGTGCTGAGAGGCCACAGACGGGTTCCACTTCCACCGGCGAGAATGACGGCATGAAGATGTTTCATAATTATTTGCTCCTCGCTCTCTTTCTCTTTGCTTAAACCTGTTTTATTGTGTGCGTGTCAGCATGAGATAGAGTGCAATACGTAGTAGTAATGAAAGGATTGTATAGAGCTTTTGCTCTGCTGTCAAATGCTGGTGAAAAGATATAGCCGTGCCAAAACCTGGAGAGGACTACGGTACTAATGAATAAGAGGCTAGTCAGAACTTTGTGCGTATGGTATGCTGGATGAACGATGATTTTGTCTTTTATAGAAGGGATTGTTTTCTGGCGTTGGTTTGATACTAAAGGCACCTGGCTCGACGTAAGTTTATGTATTGTGATATAATAGAGTAAAAACGTGCAGAACGAAGGGAATCAACCGCAACAGTTACCGCAGAGGTCTTCGGGTCAACTCAGGCCACCAGAGCCTTACGGCTGGCAGTATGATCAGGAGAACCCTGAGGTATCGCAGCAGGCTTCTCAGCGTCCGCCTTCGGGTATGCTGCCAGAGCCTTCGCAGGCACCTCAGACCTTCTATGGGCCTCCTGTGTCACCTCAGCAGCGTCGCTCGGCGCAGTTTCAGGCGCGTTCACAGGAGCCATTGACCGATATGGGATTGACGCTGGGCTATGGGCAGGGCATGGAGTATCAGTATTTTGATGCGCCTCAGCCGTCACAGCCGCTGGAGAGGTTGCGTCAGGAGCGGCTACAATACTTACGGGAAGAGCGCATGCGTCATCAGCAGCGGCGTATGGGTAATGCTTCAAATAATGCAAGTGTGTTGCCGTGGAGGGGGAAAGGTGCGAAGCCAGGTATGGCAGCACCTTCTTTGTCAGGAGGGAAGAAAACCAATCGTTCAGGTGGTTCCTCACGTCCCTTAAGTCGTTCTGAGTCTGTGCAACAAATGTCGCCATTGTCAGGGGGAGAGCAGCAGGAGATTTTGCCTATGCGCGCTTCGACGGTATCTTCCCCTCATAGACAACCATTGCCGGAGCAGTCAGGGGCGCATTCTGCTGTGGTTTCTGCGCAGGATACCGGAATGATACAGCGTGTGCGCATCGGTCGGGCGGCGATGATTCTCACGGGGGCTTTTATCGCGAGTCGTGTGCTGGGCTTACTGAGAACCTCCATGTTTGCTTTTGTATTTGGTACCAGTAATGTCTCGGATGCCTATCTGCAAGCTTTTCTCATTCCTGATCTCATTTTCAATATTGTCGCTGGTGGCGCACTCAGTTCGGCCTTTATTCCTGCTTTTGTGGCCGAGCGGAACGAGAAATCGGCGTGGCGTCTTGCCAGTTCTGCTCTGAATCTGGCAGTCGTGATTATGATTGTGCTGGCGGTTCTGGCAATTATCTTTGCGCCCTATCTGGTGCCGCTTTATAATCCGGCGGTTGATATTCACACGGCGCATGATCTTGCGGTGCATCAGCAAGAGGTGAATTTGATCATTTCGCTGACGCGCATCATGCTCTTGCAGCCTATTGCACTGGGAGCGGGTGTAATTATTACCTCGGTGTTGCAGGCGAAACAGGATTTCATGTTACCGGCCCTGGGCACGGTGCTGTACAATGTTGGCATCATCTTTGGGCTAATTCCTGGCATTGTGATGTCGCTGCACGGGCGTACCAATACCACTGAAATCATCGCCGTATACTGTGTTACGTGGGGTGTTGTAGCCGGGGCCGTTCTACAGGTATTGATACAGATACCCGGTTTGTGGAAGCAGAGGATGCGGTATAGTTTCTCTTTTGACTGGCGTGATCCGACTATTCACCAGATTGGGCGGCAGATGGTGCCGCGTATTATTAATGCCGCGATGCTCTATTTCTCGACCTTTGTAGATCGTGGTTTAATTACGTTGCTGGCGGCGGTTGCGGGTGCGGCGGGCACAGATGGTCTGATAACGCAGTACAATCAGGCGCTTCAGCTTGTCTTATTACCGCTCAGCATTTTCGGGATGTCGATCTCGACGGCGGCTTTCCCAACGCTGGCAGAGAACGTCACAAAGGGACGATTAGATCGTGTACGCAACACTATTATGGAGACGTTGCGTAGCATCATCTTTATGTCGATACCTTCCAGTGTAGGTTTGATGATTCTTGCTCTTCCTGTAATACAGGCATTGTTTGAGCATGGGGCTTTTAGTCTGAGCGATGCTGAGGCGACGGCGATCCCGCTGGGATGTTTTTCAATAGGGTTGGCGGGCCTGGCGGCGGTGGAGATTCTCACACGCTCATTCTATGCGTTTCGTGATAGCAAGACGCCGGTGATGATTAGCGTGGCTCAATTTATCGTGAAGATTGCGCTCAGTCTGATCCTGATCGACCTGGCGGTTTTCTGGGGGCCGCAATGGGGACTGGGCATTCTGGCTTTCTCGACCTCTGTTGCTGCTACTCTGGAGGCGAGCGTGTTATTCTGGGTATTACGTGACCGCATAGGAGGTATTGCGTTGCGGCCTCTCGGCCTTTTTATTGGGCGTGTTCTGTTGGCTTCAGCCGTAATGGCTATAGGATTGTTGATTGTGCGTACCATTCTTGACCTGTTGTTGGTAACGACGAGGTCGCCTGCGTTGGGCATAGGGGGCACGCTCATTGCGCTGATCAAGGTAATGATCGAAATTTTTGTAGGCTTGTTGATCTATCTGCGGGTTTCGCGCTTACTCGGTATTGAAGAACTTGAATTGGGGCCGGTGCGCCGTGTACTGGCGCGCCTTAAACTTTCGTGGATTTAGGATGGTATGTATTTATGAAACAACTTCGTCTCTTCATGATTGGTTTTGGCGTTGTTGGGCAAGGATTGGCCGAATTGCTGGAGCAAAAACGAGCGTTGTTGCAGCAGCACTTTGATATAGAGGTAAAGCTGGTTGGTGTTGCTAACGCGCGTCATGGCTTCATTTATTGCGAGGATGGTCTGACGATTCCACGTTTATTAGAACTGGCGGCTAAGAAGCAGCTGTTGATAGAGCATGCGGGGGTACAGCATTGGCCGCAGGTGCTGGATGGATTGCGCACTGTGGGCCGCAGGGGTGACATACTAGCTGAGGTTACGGGCACGAATTTGCGGGATGGGGAGCCGGGGATGAGCCACATTCGTACTGCTCTCATGCAAGGGATGCATGTGATTACGGCGAATAAGGGGCCGGTTGCGCTGGCGGCGAAGGATTTGATGGCGCTGGCGCGACAACACCAGGTACAGTTGCGCATGGAGGCGACGGTGATGGCGGGTACGCCTGTCATTAGCACGATACGCGAGGGGCTGGCTGGTGCGCGTGTGCGCTCTATTCGGGGAATTCTCAACGGTACCACGAATTATATTCTGAGTGCGATGGCAGGGGGACGCGATTACGAGAGTGTGCTGGTAGAGGCGCAGGCGCAAGGCTATGCTGAAGCTGATCCGACAGCCGATGTTGAAGGCTATGATGCTGTTGCGAAGACGCTTATTTTAGCCAGCGTAGCCTTTGGGCACGCGCTCAAACCTGAGCAGGTGGTACGTAAGGGCATCACTGCGGTGACACGGGAGCAAGTGCAACAGGCTATGAAAGAAGGTAAAAGGATTAAATTGATAGCCTCTTTGCATGCGGTGGCTACATTTGGCGCAACTCCGCTTGAAGCACGTGTGGAACCGGTGGCGCTGCCGCTAACAGATCCGTTGGCGCGTGTGGATGGAGTGATGAATGCTATTACTATTCAGACTGATACATTGTCGGAAGTGACAGTGATTGGGCCTGGTGCGGGACGTATCCAGACTGGTCAGGGGCTGCTTGCTGACCTGATTGCTGTCGCAAAAACTCTCTGAATTCCCCGCTAGTTCGGAAGCATAAAATCCATTTGGACGCTGCCGAAGCGTAGATGGTCGCCGGGGCGTAGTGGTATTGCCTTGTGCGGCGGCAGGCTGATGTTGGAGATCCGCGTTTTATTTTTGCTGCCCAGGTCTTCAAGATAGAACTGGTCATCGTGGAGGGAGATACGGGCGTGCTGGCGCGAGACGGTGGCTTTGGGATCGAAAATGGTCAAGTCAATATCGGGGCGATAGGCATGTTTAGGGTCGGAGCGCCCGATAAGCACGTCGGTTTTGAGGAGGGGAATATGTTGGAGTTTGCCGTCGGGGCGTACATAGACCAGGTTAGCATAGATGCCTTGCGCGTTGGGTAAAGGGGGCAAAGGAACCTTTATGGCTCGTGCGTGCAGGAGTGTATCGATGTCGCCGCTTTGTGTAATGCTTTCTACCGGCATGTGCGGTATTTCGCCGGTCAGGCGCTGGCTCTCTGGTTGAGGAAGGATACGGTTAAGGGCAGAAAGCATTGCATCTGCATCGGCATAACGCTGGGTTGGTTGTTTCGCCAGTGCTTTCTCCAGCAATAGTTGTAGCGCGGTGGGTGCGTTATGAACAAACATGGCTATGGCAGGAAGCGGGCTATAGCACTGCAAGCGGGCAGTCTCGTTAAGATCGCTACCCACAAATGGCAAGCGGCCTGTTACAAGCTCAAAGAGGAGAAGACCAGCTTGATAGATGTCGCTCCAGGGGCCGATTGCGGCCCCTTGAAGGTGTTCGGGCGAGGCATAGTGCGGGTCGATGTTGTCAATATTGGTGCCCCAGGTCATTTGTGTATAGCCAGCTCGTCGTAGGAGTTCACGCAAGCCAGGGTCGTCAAGCTGAACATAATCGGTCTGGTCGGTGTCAGTGGTGTCTACCGTAATGAATTGAGGACGCAGATCAAGGTTAGTAATATGGTGTTTGTGCAGTGCTTGTAGGCCGAGGAGGATCTGTTGCATGAGTCGTAAAGCTCGCGGCAGTTCTATAAGCTCGTTATCCATCAGATAACGTAGTGTGACACCGTGTAAGGGAGTAGAAACGATATAGGCATGCTGGTTTTCGATGCCCCAATCAAAGATTTGAACAGTGTGGGCGGCCTTTATGAGTCGGCGCTGTTCTAATGGCTCAAGAACGTGCTGTGCATCGGGCAAGGAGAGCGTGGGAGGAAGATCAAGTAGTATAAGTTCTACCATATCGTTGGTATTACGGTTGTGAGCAGTTGCGATAGTGATGCTGCTACTTTTGGTCAGTATCGAACCGAGGTGATAGATGCCATTAATCAGGCGTGTACCGCGCTGTGCCATAAAGCTACGTACCTCGCATGGACGTAATAGAATCCGATAGCTGAGAATCATTATAACATGACAGACAGCTATCGGAATATGGCTGTGTCCTTATGGTAGAAGGAGCCTCTGTTAATTGTAGAGGTGCTGCTTTACGTAGTCTACGATAAGTTGCCAGTTATCATTTTGTGGCAGGAGAATGTAGGTTCCATCGCTTAAAGATGAGTCCATCAGCACGTTCTGGTTGCTCAATCCGATGTGGGCCGTGTGTGGGTCGCTCAGGTTCATTTTGAGAGCGAAGGCGGCCAGATCGGCCAGCGACATGTTCGTGTAGATGGTATGTTGTAAAGCATTCAAGGCGTCGTATAGTTTGGGCCAGGTGCTAATCTGTTTGAATTTTGCCAGCACGGCCTTCATGATGATCTGCTGGCGTGCAGAGCGCGCGAAGTCGGTCAACTCGGCCAGATTGATGGATGGTTTGTTACTACAGACCGACATCGGTTCGCGTGCGCGTGCATACTCGATAGCGGTGGCCCCATCCATGTGCTGCATGCCCTTGTTAAACTGGATAGTGATCCAGGAAGCATTGATAGCCGGGTCATCGTTGGCGGGATAGCAGGCATTGAAGGAGTCGGGCACGTAGACATCGATACCGCCGATGGAGTTGATCAGGTCTTTGAAGCCCGCGAAGTTAATGGTGACCCAGTATTTCACGTTTAGTCCAGTGACGAGGGAGACTTTTTGCGCGGCAGCGTTGCCGCCCGCGACAGGATTCTGGTTAAAGTTGGAGGCTAATTCGTAGACGGCATTAATCTTGGTATACTGCCCCGAATTGGGAGGATACTGAATCCAGAGGTCACGCGGCACTGAGATGAGCGAGGTGTGACGGTTGCTCGGCACGACGCTGATTACTGAAAGAGAATCTGTCAGGTAGGCTCCATCATGCCCCTGGCCCCCATAGCCCATAATCAGGACGCTGGTGCGCTCGCTTGTGTTCATATAGTCAGTTTGTGAGCTGAGCGGCGGCTGGGGGGAGATGGCGGAGCCGAAGGCCAGCACACGTTTAGTGACGTTGACGGCGGACACGATCAGGACACAGAGCAGGGCGATGACGATGAGTGCGGTAATCAGACAGCCGGTACGACGGCGTGGACGCTTTGCTCGTCGTGGCGAAGATGAATGCCCGCCTTGTGCATGCTGTTGATAAGGCTGTTGCACGGGAGGAGTGGGATACGCTTGAGGCTTATTGCCAGTTGATGGAGCGTAGGCGCGATGACTGGCATGCTGCGCGTCATATGCTGAGTTATTGTAAGATGTGGGACGTTGATTATAGGGCTGATTAGAAGGTGGGTAGCCCTGACGACCCTGTTGAGATTCCTGGACGGGATTTTGATATGGACGACGCGCTGAACGCGCTGAGGGTTGATCGCGAAAACTGCCCAGAACCAGCTTATCCTGCGGCCCTGATGATGGAGGCACAGGAGGCTGTGCTGGCAGCGTAGGGTCATTTGGATCATAAAAGGTATCTGACATAGAAAGCATCCTTTGCACTGGTAGAAGTATGCCGCCATACATTATGGCGGCCAGGCTTCACACATTGCCCTCCCACCTGTTATCCTCTTGTTATCGAACGAAAAGACCTGTCTACGTATAATACAAACGTATCAGGGGGTGAGAAGTTGCAAAGATTACTTTTTTGTCCAATCGTGTATCGTTTTGGGGTCTTTGCCATGGCGCACGGCCACAATTTCGGCCATGACAGCCAGCGCCATCTCTTCGGGGGTGGTGGCCCCGATGTTGAGGCCAATGGGGCCATGAATGCGGCTGAGTTGCTCGTCTGTCAAACCCTGTTGCTTGAGGCGCTCGGCGCGTTCCTGACTTGTTTTACGGCTGCCGATGGCACCCACATAGCCGACATTGCGTGAGAGGATTACCTTCAGGGAAGGCTCATCGAATTTAGGGTCGTGGGTTAGCACTGCAACCGAAGTTGAAGGGTTGAGATCCATCTTTTCCAGTACTTCATCGGGCCATTCGACAATCAACTCATCAGCGTGAGGGAAGCGTTCGCGTGTGGCGAAAGCCGAGCGGGCGTCGATGACGATAACTCGATAGTTGAGGGTTTTGGCGAAGGTGGTGAGAGGGATAGCCATGTGACCCGCCCCGACGATAATGAGCGTGGGCGGAGGAGGAAAGCCCTCGATAAAGATGTCATAGCTCTGGGGGGTGTTGGCCAGGTCAGCTTGCACACGATAGGTTTTGGTATGGGCGCTACCGCTCCAGATAGCTTGCTCTGCATCTTCGATGACCTGAGCTTCGAGTGCAGGCAGGCCGAGAGAGCCGTGCGCGCTTTTGTTAGGGAATACCAGCAACTTTGCCCCGACATGGTCGGGGCCACGCACGATAGTTGCCAGGGCGACACCCTTCTCTTGTGTCAGCATCTCCTTCAGCTCTTCATAGAGTGTACTCATTGTTGCTCCTCTGCTTTGGTAAAGGTATCAGCCGGTTACCAGTCCAGGCGTTCGACAAAGACGTGGATGGTACCGCCGCAGGCCAGACCTATTTGCTCGATGTTTTGTTCTTCGGTGATACCAAATTCGAGCATCTGGGGTTTGCCATCCTTTATAACTTCCATCGCAGCTTCAATGACGGCTGGCTCGACGCAGCCACCGCTGACTGAGCCGGTGATCTCGCCACTTTCGCTTACCGCGAGTTTTGCTCCTGGCTGTCGCGGGGCAGAACCGGCCATGGAGACGACGGTGGCAAGAGCGACACGCTCACCTTTTGCGCGCCACTTTTCGATATCTGGTAATACATCACGCATTGTTGTTTTCCTTTCTACTGAAGGGATAGGCCATTATTATATATAACATTGTTACCGACGTGGTTTACTCCATGCTTCGACGGCTTTGTGGCGAGCGGCGGGCGAGCGGTCGGGTTTGCTATCATCGATAGTGCTGAGCAGATTGCCCAGGTAGATCAGGCTGTCCAGGTTGTGCGCTGGCAGGAAGTTATCGATATAGGGTAGCGCGGTCTTCATGCCGATGGTCAATGGGCGATAGTCTGGGGAGCCGAGCAGAGGGTTGAGCCAGATCAGGCGATGACAATTGTGTTGCAGGCGATCCATTTCGGCCTGCAAGACGCTTGCATCACCGCGATCCCATCCATCGCTGATAATCAGCACAACAGCGCCACGCCCCAGCACACGTTTGGCCCACTTGTGGTTGAAGTAGTGGAGGGCGTCACCGATGCGGGTGCCTCCTGACCAGTCCTGTACTGATTTGGAGACATCGCGCACGGCGTCATCAACGTCGCGCTTCTTGAGCTGGCGGGTGATGCGGGTCAGGCGGGTACCGAAGACGAAGGCTTCTACATTCAGCAGGCCATTGGAGATGGTATGGATGAAGTGCAGCAGGAGGCGCGAATAGAGGCTCATGGAGCCACTGATGTCACAGATAATGACGAGCGGGCGTGGTTTAAGCTTTGTTTCGCGCCATGTTAGCTCCAGTAGTTCGGCACCGTATTTCAGGTTACGACGCACAATGCGGCGCATATCGGGATAAGAGCCGTTGCGTGCGGGCTTCTTGCGGCGGGTGAGACGAAGGCCGAGGTGCCAGCGCATCTCAGCCATCAGGCGTTTGGCCTCCTGCACTTCATCCCAGGTAAAATTCTCAAAGTCTTTTTTGCGCAACTGTTCAATGGCGCTGTAAGCTGTACCCTGTGGTGGAGCTTCGTCATTCTCATCATCGTAGCGATCCTGTTCCTGGTGGGTGCGCCGCCGTTCGGTTTGACGCATTTCCTGGCGTAGTTCTTTGCGCAATTCGTTGGTGTTTAAATGCTCGGCCAGGCGTTTGCGCTCGGAGGGCGGCAGGCGCATCTGACGTTCTTCGCGTTTGGCGGCCCCGCCTCTGTCGGTCTTCTTATTCGGATTATCGCGCATAAACCAGTAGTAGCCAAACATCTGATCGAAGATGGGTTCCTGCTCATGGCGGGTCAAGAGACTGCTTTTCAGCGTATTGTAGAAGTCCTCTTTATTTTTTATGTCAATGTAGTTGAGTGTTTCGGCCACATCGAGCATTTGGCGAGGGCCAACGTTCAGGCCACTCTCCCACAGCAGCCGCCCGAACTCGGTCAGGCGGAACAGGAGCCGTTCGCCGTGCTCGATCTCTACCGGCAGCAATTCGATTGTCCCGGTGGTGCCGGGTTTGTCGGGAGTGTTGGGATGCTGTGAGTTCATTATCGTGAAACTCCACGTGCTTTCTGAACCAATTTGGGCAGGTCGCTACTGCCAACTTTGAGGATATCGTCCTGATATTTGAGTAGTGCACCCAGTGTATCACGCACGGCGCTGTCGATGAGTTCTTTCTGGTTCAAGGCCAACAGCGAGCTAATCCAATCAAGGGTTTCGGCTACGCCGGGTGCTTTGAAGAGATCGAGGCCGCGTACCTCGCGTACAAACGTGCAAACCTGTCTGGCGAGTTGTTCGGGAACGTCGGGCATACGGGCCATGATGATGGCGTATTCCTTTTCCAGCGATGGATAATCAATCCAGTAGTACAGGCAACGGCGACGCAAGGCGTCGTGAATCTCGCGGGTGCGGTTGGATGTGATAATCACATAGGGCGGCTCTTGCGCGTGAATGGTACCGATTTCTGGAATGGTGATCTGGAAATCCGAGAGCAATTCGAGCAGGTATGCCTCAAATTCCTCGTCGCTACGGTCGAGTTCATCAATCAGCAGGACGGGGGCTTTGCCGTTGGTCGGATCAATAGCTTGCAGCAAGGGACGCCGCAAGAGGAATTCGGGGCCGAAAATCTCCTTCAGTTCTTCCTGTCGATTGAGATGACTGGCCTCCATCACGCGGATGTGGAGCATCTGGCGCGTGTAGTTCCATTCATAGACCGCAGTGCTAATATCGATGCCTTCATAGCATTGCAAGCGGATCAAGTCGGTGCCCAGAATGGTTGCCAGGACTTTGGCGACCTCGGTCTTGCCTACTCCCGGTTCGCCTTCCAGCAGCAAGGGCTTCCGTCGTTTCAGCGCCAGGAACACGGCTGTGGCCAGGCTGCGGTCTGCGATGTAGTGCTGGGCCTGCATCGCTTTTTGAACGTCTTCGATAGTAGTAAAGGTAGATGATTGTTCCTGTTGCAACGAAAGCCTCCAACAAAAACTGATAGGATGAATGCCAAAGAAAGATGCCTCTCGTTTTCTTGAACTATCTGGTAGATTTGCGAGAGGGATGCCAGTAGGTTTATCTCTGGTACTCTTATTCTAAGCTATGAAACACACTGTTCGCAAGGTGAAATTTTAGATAAGAATTTTGCCATTTTTCAAGAAGAGGACATCGTCAACCCAGACTTCGCCCTCGCGCCTGAGGTCACAAATCATGTCCCAGTGGAGCGCTGAGGTGTTGAGGCCGCCGGTTTCAGGATAGCTGGAGCCGAGGGCCAGGTGGACGGTGCCGCCCATCTTTTCGTCGAAGAGAATATTGCCGGTGCCTCTATCGATACGCGCATTGTTGCCAAAGGCGAACTCGCCGAGGAAACGTGCGCCAGCGTCCAGGTCGAGCATCTGGAGTAGATATTCCTGGCCCTGGCGCGCGCTGGCTTCAACTACCTTGCCTTCGCGGAAAACCAGTCGAATGTTCTCGACACGGCGTCCGTCGTAGATGGTCGGGATGTCATATTGAATGATGCCATTCGCGCTGTTCTCGACCGGGCCGGTGAAGAACTCGCCACTGGGGAAGTTACGCTTCCCATCGCTGTTAATGAAGATGCGGTTCTCGATGGAGAGGGTAAGGTCGGTGCCTGGGCCGAGAATATGTACCTGTTTGTGTCCTTTAAGCCAGTCAACGTAGTGCTGCTGGCTGACGGAGAGTTCTTGCCAGCGTGCGATGGGGTTTTCGTCGTTTAAGAAACAGATATCAAAGACAAACTCTTCAAACTCGCTTAGCGACATATTGGCTTCTTGCGCGTAGGCGGCGGTAGGATAGAGGGTTGAACTCCAACGAAATTCGCCAGCTTGCTCGCGGCGGCGCAGGGGGCGATTGGCCTGCTGGCTGGCTTTACGACGTAGTGCGCCGCGTGCGGGATCGATATTGCTCAAGCTTCTGGTGTTGGTGCGCGAGCTGATGAAGAGACGGGCATCAATGCGTTCTGCAAGCAGTTGAGCGGCGGGTGAGATAAAGCTAAGCTGTGCATCACTACCTTTGCGTAGCATGATTTCTTCCAGGGTTTCCAGTTCGATCTGTGGCAAAGGATGACCACCTGCGTTCAAAACTTCTGCATAAACGGCCTCGATCAGCGGGGTCGCGGCGGGTGTACCATAAATAGCGACCGTATTGTCTGGTTGAATGTTGAGTGAATAATGAACAAGGGTATGCGCCCAGCGCTGAATACGAATATCTTGCATCGTAGAAAACGGCTCCTTTGGTGGATTCTGTTCTCTTAATATTGTAGCACTCGTGGGTAGATGTGAAGCAATCCTGTTAGGAGACCAGGTCTTTGTAGCGAAGGGCGTGAAAGCCGTCTTCCCGTAATTGGGTATCATGCTGATACATAAATTTTATACATTGTTTAGAGTATGAAGGCATATTTTCATTAAATATCTGTTGAAATAGCAGTGACAGATGTATCGCATTTATATTGTGTAATGATGAAAAACGCGATACATCTGTCACTGCAAGAAGCGTTAGTGATTATGCACGTTCGAGGGCGCGTGTGATGGCGCGGCGGGCGGTGACGCGGCACATCTCACTGCGGTAGGCTTTGGAGCCGTGAATGTCCTCAACGATTGCAAGGCCATCGGCGGCGTGGCTGGCGGCTTCGGCGATGGTGGCTTCATCCAGCTTCTTGCCGACGAGCGCGGCCTCGACGGCGCTGGCGCGTGCGGTCTTGTCGGCAGCGCCCGTAATGGCCACGCTGGCGGCGGTGCAGGTGCCATTGCCGTCTGTTGTGATAACGGTGGCACAACCTGCTACTGCGTAGTGGGAAGCCTTGTTGGCGAGCTTCTCATAGGCGGAGCCGGTGTGTGCTGGAGGGATGGGGAGGCGAATCTCGGTGATGACCTCGTTTTCCTCCAGGGCCGTTTCGAAGGTGCCGACCAGGAAGTCGTCGATCTTAATTGTGCGCAAGCCCTTTGGCCCCTGGGTGATGACCTCGGCCTTGAGAGCGAGCACCATGCCAGGCATGTCAGCTGCGGGGTCGGAGTGGGCCAGGCTGCCGCCGATGGTGCCACGATTGCGTACTTGCTGATCACCGATGAGGTCTGTGCCCTCAATGAGCATGGGGAAATAGCGGCGGATGAGGTCAGACTTCTCGATCATGCTGTAGGTAGTCAGGGCACCCACGGCGACCGCGCCGTTGTCCTCGCGGATATAGGCGAGGTTGGGAATGCGCCCGATGTCGATGAGATGAGCAGGTTGGGCCAGACGCAATTTCATGGCGGGGAGCAGGCTATGACCGCCCGCGATGATCTTTGCTTCGTCGCCATATTCTTGCAAAAGTTTGACGGCCTCGTCTACTGTGTTGGCGACATGGTAATCAAATGCTACGGGAACTGACATGGATATTTCTCCTCTTCAGCGTTCTTCTTGCTGTGACCGTTCTACGAGTGACATCTGACCCAAGAGGCCAGATGCCGCATGCAAGCGTCATGTTTTTATTGCTGCTGATGGATAATCTTCCACAGCTTCTCCGGTTTGAGCGGCATATCGATGTGGGCCACGCCGAGGGCGTCGGCGACAGCGGCGACGACAGCCGGGGTAGAGCCAATCGTGCCGGCCTCACCGACGCCTTTGACACCGAGGGGATTGTGGGGTGTGGGGGTGACGGTGTGATCCAGCTCGAATGAAGGCAACTCGAAGGAGAGGGGCATGGCGTAATCCATAAAGGATGCCGTGAGCAACTGACCGTCTTCGCCGTAGACAACGCCCTCAAGGAGTGCCTGGCCTACACCCTGCGCGATGCCGCCATGAACCTGGCCCTGCACCAACAAGGGGTTGATCTGGTTGCCACAGTCATCGACGGCGACGTAGCGCACAATTTGTGTATCGCCGGTCTCTTTATCGACCTCAACGACGCAGATATGTGTGCCGAAGGGGAAGACGCAGGATTCCGGTTCGAAGAAGACAGTGGTTTCCAGGCCCGGCTCGATACCGGCGGGAAGGGTGTTTGACAGGTTAGCAGCGGCGGCAACATCCGTGAAGCTCACCGATTTCTGCGGGGAGCCTGCAACCGAGAATTTGCCATCCTCCAGGGTTACATCGGAGGGGCTGGCCTCAAGCATATGTGCGGCGATCTGCTTCATCTTCTCTTTCAGGCGTTGGGCGGCCTGATAGACGGCGGAGCCACCGACGGCAGTGGTGCGGCTACCATAAGTGCCACGACCCTCCGGGGTGGAGTCGGTATCGCCATGCATAATTAAGATATTCTCGACAGGGATAGTGAATTCTTCGGCGACGATTTGGGCAAAGGTAGTTTCCTCACCCTGGCCATGTGGAGAGGAGCCGGTGTAGACCATGACAGTACCACTCTGCTCCACGCGCATGCGGGCGCTTTCGTAGAGGCCGACGGGTGCGGTACCTTTGGGGCCGAAGCCACAGATCTCGATGTAGGACGAGATGCCAATGCCCATCAGCTTACCTTCCTGGCGCTTTCGGGCCTGCTCGGCGCGCAGTTCCTGGTAGCCGATCAACTGCATGGCTTTGTTGAGGGCCAGTTCGTAATTGCCGGTGTCATAGACGGTGCCTGCCGATGAATGGTAGGGGAACTGGTCTGGCTTGACGAAGTTGATGCGACGGATCTCGGCGGGGTCTTTGCCGAGTTGGTGCGCGACCAGGTCCATGGCGCGCTCGGCGACATAGGTGGCCTCCGGGCGACCAGCACCGCGATAGGCGTCGGTAGGTACCTTATTTGTAAGAACGACATCGGAACTGAGGTGGACAGGAATATCGTAAGCGCCGCAGGAGACAGGCAGGCCGAAAGCGACCATGATGACATCGGAGAAAATCTGGCTGTAAGCGCCCATGTCAGAGATGCCATGGATTTTCAGACCGGTGACACGCCCCTCTTTGGTGGCGGCGACTTCGATGTAGTCAACTTGCCCGCGCCCGTGAATGGTGACAGCGAGATTCTCATCGCGTTCCTCGATCCATTTGACCGGGCGTCCCAGTTGCATGGTAGCGAAGGCGGCAACCATCTCTTCGGGATAAAGGTTGAGTTTGGCACCGAAGCCGCCGCCCACCTCTGGTACAATTACGCGCACTTGATGTTGTGGCAGACCAAGTTGTGAGGAAAGCAAGTTGCGTAGCAGGTGTGGAATCTGGGAGGAACTCCAGACGGTGAGCATCTTGCTGGCCTTGTTGAACTCAGCGACGACGCCGCGTGTCTCCATTGAAGCGGGAGCGAGGCGCTGGTTCTCCAGGCGGGCTTTGACGACGATACCGCCATTGGCGACGGTCTCAGCGAAGATTTTATCCATCTCGTCGCTGGGGGGATGGTTGCTGAAGGCGATATTGGTGCCGAATTCCTCGTAGAGCAGTGGAGCGTCAGGCTGCATGGCCTTTTCGACATCGACAACTGCCGGTAGTGGCTCATAGTCAACATCAACCAGGTCGCGGGCATCACGTGCTGCGTAGCGGTCGTCGGCAATAACGACGGCGACGGGGTCACCATAGTAGCGCACTTTACCTTCAGCGAGGGGATAGCGCACGCCCATGCCGTTGGCGATGTGGCCGATGGGAACGGCTACCGGCACGACGCCAACCTTGCCTTTGAGGTCGGCGGCGGTATAGACGGCGAGAACGCCAGGGTGCTTACGAGCGGCTTCGGTGTTGATGCTCTTGATGCGCGCGTGTCCATAGGGACTGCGAACGACTGACATGTAAAGCATGCCGTAAAGCTTAATATCATCGACATAGGTAGCCTGACCGGTGATCAGGCGAGGGTCCTCGCGCCGCTTAATCGGCGCACCAACCATAGCTGCAATGCCCATACGTATGCATGTCCTTTCTCAAACGACGAGAAACGATACGGTAGCGAGACAGAGTTGAAGACAATGCCGATATGTAGTTTGCGTCTTGCAAGTCACCAGGGGCTAATCACCGGTGCTGACCGGCTCGGAGGCGCTTTCACGCATGCGTTCGGCAGCATACTGGACGGCGCGAACGATGTTCTGGTAGCCGGTGCAGCGGCAGATATTGCCTTCGAGGCCCTTACGAATCTCGGCTTCGGTTGGATTGGGGTTGTTTTTGAGCAACTGGTAGGAAGCCATAATCATGCCGGGGGTGCAGAAGCCACATTGTAGCCCGTGCTTCTCCCAGAAGCCTTCTTGAATGGGATGCAAGCCGCCTTCGGGAGCCAGCCCTTCAATGGTTGTGACCTCGGCTCCATCGGCCTGGACAGCCAGCACGGTACAGGATTTCACGGCCTCTCCATTTAACAGGACGACACAGGCACCGCACTGAGAGGTGTTGCAGCCGACATGCGTGCCGGTTAGGTCCAACACTTCACGTAAATAATGGACGAGCAGCATGCGCGGTTCGACTTCTGAATGATGCTCCTGACCATTCACGGTAACGGTAATAGCGCGCTTCATCGTCATTGATGGTCCCTGCCTTTCAATGATATTCGTTCATAAGGTAATCGAGAGACGGAAAAGAAGTATTCCGTCTGATAGGTGCCGTGTGTAGGTTAGGTCTAGCAAGTACGCTAAGTGACTGCACGGCCAGTCATAAATCGGGGCATATTTCGCCCAATGATGGTTCTGGTCAGCCTGTGAAAGTATACGTCCTTTTACTTCAAATGGATGTATTGCTCTCTGGCATTGTGACCAGAAGCGTGTTTATCTGTAGTATACCCTACAGACTAAATGGATGGCACTCCTTTCTCTTCATGCGGCCATGCCGAATGCTGTGAAGGTGTTGAAGCTATAGGCGCTAAATAGAGCGCCTGCCTGTTTCTTCTGAAGGTACCGGGGTACATGGCTCATCGACGCATTCAGGTAGACGACGTGATGAGTTTATGTAAGCGACCGACAAAATGTCGTATGGGAAAAAAATAGCACATGGAGAGTTGTGTTGTCAAATGCACTTTGCTGTCTTGCTGAGTGATGAAGTGGGATGTGCTGTGGCTTGATGAGGCAAGGAAAGGGAACGCCAGGATCAATGTCCTGGCGTTTGTGCATGTGTCCCTTTAGTGGGAGTTGCCTTTGTTGGAGTTGGAGAGACGACGATGACTGTGAAGTAGGCGGCGCGCGTTGAATCGACCTGGCAGCCGGGTGTGCCGTTGGCCTGGAAGCTGACGGTGACGAAGGTGATATGGCCCAGGGCGTCGGTCTGACCGGCAGTGGAGATATAGAAGACGGCCAATCCGTCTTTGGTGGTAGTGACAGTTTGTGAAGTGGTTGCCCCATCGGGCCAGGTGACGGTGGCCGTCGCGGTTGCGCCTTCAATGCCCTGTGGATTGCCGTTGACATTTTGGACAAATTTGGCGTAGACGCCTACGGTGCTATTCAAAAGGGGCGAAGTGTTGGTAGCCCATGCGCCACACCAGTAGGGTGGCAAGGTGGGAGTTGGCGACATGTTGTTATTGCCATTCAGGTTGATAGTGACGGTAACAGGAGGCGCTCCCAGGCTGAGGTTGCTACTCGCTGTGCTGCCGCCACATGCAACGAGCAACACACTGAACAGAAAGAGTACGCCGACGGCGCAACACTTGCAGGTGGTTCCGAACGAAGTGCGGGACTTCTGCGAGAATAATAGTGAAAATGGTCGCTTAAACCGATAGTTTGCTTGCATATGTTATATGTTACCCTTATCTTGTTCAGAATATCTGGCCTTGAGTATAGCACAGGAGTCAGGCAACATTGCATAAATGTGAGCACGGCTACTATGAAAGTACTATACCTGGTTCAGAAAAGAGCCAGAGTGTCATCCTTGATGAAGAAAAACGCGCAGGAAGCAGGCTTTGTGGTGTGTGGAAGAGGGTGAGGTGTGGATAAGAAGCGCAGCGGTGGGCAGTACGTCTGCCCACCTCTGCGTGAAAGGTCTCTCTAGTGAGGGGCCTTATTTCACTGTCACTGTCAGGTTCATACCACTGTGAATGCTACAGTAGAGATGATAAGTACCGGGAGTAGTGAATGGAGGAGTAAGGTGTGAGTCGTTGCCAACGAAGTTGATATTGATAGTCGGGGCACCTGGCTCCTGCTTGGGAACCTGTTTGCCGTTGACCCAGCTTCCATTGAGGATAATGTGCGGGGATGAACTCTTATCAACCAGATTAAGCGATTGTCCTTGCTTGATAGTGACACTGGTCTGGATAAAGTCTGCCCCTCCCATATCAACTTCGACGGCGTTAGCGGCGGCCTGAGAACTGTCCTTAATGCTACAAGCGGCAAGGCCAAGCGAGAGTAGAGCTAGCATGGCCAGGAGAAGAAACCACTTCTTATGCATAAAAAAGTCCTTTCAATTGCTATGATGTAGCGATATGCTTCTGTTTAGAGCTTATGGCACCCCTGTTTTGGTTGGATAGATAAAGGTCTGGTGCCACTCTGCTATGCTTATCTTAACTATAGCAAATAGTATCCAACATAGGAAAGAGACAAGGGCATTTGTTCCTTGTCTCTTGCTCTGTCGTTGCTCCATTGTAGCAAATATGTGGGAAAAAGGGAATGGTTTTCTCAGCGTGTTAGAGAGGGCATACGGAGAGGTGAAGTCAACTTTGAAGGAGAGCAAGAGGAGATAATTTAGGAAGTCTATTCTCTGTAAGAGAGAAGCGCTTCAAGTCACTTGCCAAGCGACTTGAGGCGCTTCATCTGGGTTAATGAGTAGCGCATACGGGATTCGAACCCGTGATCTCCGCCTTGAGAGGGCGATGTCCTGGACCGCTAGACGAATGCGCCCTGTACTTACGGGCTATATAATAACCTGTCACGCTGAACTTGTCAATAGGTTTGCTGGCAAGATAGGGGGTATTGTTGCTTAGATGGCATGGGAAGAAGTGTCATCACCCCTGTGAAAAATCCAGTGACAGATATTTAGAGGGGTGATGAGATACGATGGTATATGGTTCAGGGGCGCAGATCGAAGTGCCTGGGTTGACCTCTGTACTGGCAGGTGAAGGACAGGCATTTCCATCCGTCTGGCAGGCGTGGGTTGACGGTAAAGCCTTCTTCGGTCAGGCGGAGACCGGCAAAGCCGAAGATGGCGGCTTGCCAGACGGCCCCGGCGCAGGCGGCGTGGATACCTTCCGGGGTATTGCCACGCAGGTTTTTGAGATCGACTAGAGCACCCTTCATGAAAAGCTGGTAAGCAGTATCGATATGACCAAGCTCGCAGGCCAGGATGGCATGGAAGGCGGGGGTGAGGGATGAGCCAAAGTCATGGTCGGTGATGGGATAGTAATAGTCCCAGTTGACTTTTTTGGTCTTAAGATCGAACTGATCGTCCAGCACAGTCAGGAGCATCAGGACATCGGCTTGCTTGATGATGCGAAATTTTTGTATATTTTCTACGCCGAGGATGCCCTGATATGAGTCGGTACGCCCTTCGTATTTGCTCTGATCTAATGGCTCAAGGTTGAAGAAACCGTCAAACTGCTCGAAGAGGCCAGTAGCTTTATCCTGTGGGATGCGGATGTGTGCGGCTACATCGTGCAGGTGGTCGAGATGGGACTGGTCCAGGTGTAGTTGGCCTGCCAGGGCCTGTGCTTTGTTCGGGTCATGCTGCTGGAGCCAGTTCCAGATGGCGAGGCCATACAGGATATTTTGTCGTGCCATGTAGTTAGTGTAGGCATTATTATTGACATGTTCATGCCATTCGTCGGGGCCGATCACGTTGGTATACTCGTAGTCATGGTGCTGCTCATTGTATTCAGCGCGGCTGGCCCAGAACAGGGCGGTGCTCAGGAGCATTTCGGCCCCGTACTCGCACATAAAAGCGTCGTCGCCGGTGACACGCCAGTACTCCACGACGGCATGAGCGATACTGGCAGTGATATGCAGTTCAAGGAAACCATTGAGAACAGGGATGATCTCGCCTGTTTCAGGGTGAATGATGGAGGAAGGCGTGGTTTCTTCGCCGCTCAACGTACTTTCCCAGGGATATTGTGCGCCTTCGTACCCGTTGCTGGCCGCTTTGGCGCGTGCTGCCGGTAATAGATGATAGCGATAGAGGAGAAGATTGCGAGCGATGTGCGGCAGAACGTAGGTGAAGAAGGGCAGCATAAAGATTTCTGTGTCGTGGAAGACATGACCGCGATAGCCAAAGCCGGTAAGGCCTTTAGCGGCGATGCTGTAGCGGCTGTCATGAGGAGAGACATTGATGCGCAGTTGATAGAGGTTGAAACGCATACCGAGTTGAGCTTCGTTATCACCCTCGATGACGACATCTGCTCTCTGCCAGTAGTCTTGCCAGGCGGCTTTGTTCAGCGCCAGCAGGCGGTCGTAGACGCCATGGGTGGGATGGGTTTTGCTTAAGACAGTATCTTGTATTTCAAGTGGGAGTGGGGCTTGTGTGTCTAATGTGGATTTGGGTGCGGCAGGATAGAGTATCTCGCGGTGATGTCTGAGGGCGGCATGGACGGGTTCGACGCCATCGCGTGAAGTATACATCACGACAAGTTTTTCGGTAGTGATAGTTTGTCCTGCGTTCAATTTGCCGCGTAGTCTAATACTGGGCGAGATGTCGGAGTCAATCAGTTCTTGCTCGAAACCGGCCATGTTGGTACTGAAGCTCATCGTTTGTGCCAACCGAACCTGTGTTGTGTGTGTCTGGCTGAGCAGCCAGATGATGTTGTCGTCGTGTCCCTGTTCCTGCGTTTCCCAATGCATGACGTTGTAGTTGCCGACGGCGGTATTAAGGCTGGCCCACAGAATGATGGCCATATGCTGGTTTTCCGCTGTGACACTGTAACGGATGATGCCAACGTGTTCGTCGGCCAGGCTGGCGAAACGCTCGCTGTGAATTGTGGCGACCGCCCCGTTGGGACTCTGCCAGCGTACTGTGCGAGAGAGGGTACCATCGCGCAGATTCAGGCTGCGTTCATAGCGCAATATTTTACCTTGATCGAGGCGGAAGCGTTCACCATTGATAAAGAGCTTGATTGGTAGCCAGTCTGGTGCGTTGGCAAGCTCTTCCTTTGCGACGGGAATGTCATCGAAGACGCCGAAGAGCAGAGTCGCCGGGTTGGCCCCCAGAAAGCCTTCTTCAAACGTTCCACGTGTGCAGAAGTATCCGTTGCCAATAGTAAAAACCGTTTCCTGGCTGTGAAGATGTCTGGGCGTGGTATCAAAAGATTGTTCTTTAACCTGCCAAAGACTCACGAAATGTATCCTTCCTACAGAGAACAAGAGTAATGTTATAGCCTGTTGCTGTCGGTTCTTGACTGACTAAGCCAGCAAATCGGCCAGGTGTTTGTTTGCCAGCGTTGGCAGCACTTTGTCAGCATGTTGGAAGCGTTCAGCAGGGCCGATGCCGAGTGCTGTCATTCCGGCGGCTTTAATGGCCTCGATGCCAACGTCCGCATCTTCTACGCCCAGACAGCTTCTGGTGGGGACGCGGACGAGACCAGCAGCGTAGACGAAGATGTCGGGAGCCGGTTTGCTGTTGACGACGCTATATCCATCAGCAATGCCGTCGAACAAGGAGACAATGCCGAGTCGTTCAAGCACAGTCATGCAATTTTTGCTGGCGGATGCGACCGCCGTTTTGATAGAGGCGTTGCGAATTTCTTGCAGAAGTTGGACGCCACCGGGGACAATGTCGGCGGGCGTCATCTGGTTGATCAGTTCATTGTAGTAGCGATTTTTTCGCTCCATCATTTCTTCGAATTGTTCCTCTGAAACTTTGCGACCCTTGAGCAAGTATTGGAGCGACTCGCGGCGTCCGACACCGCGCAAGTGAGCGTCGTTCTCTTCACGGGTAAAGGGGATACCTTCCTCATCAGCGAGACGTTTCCAGGCGCGGTAATGGTACTCAGAGGTGTCGGTGAGTACGCCGTCGAGGTCAAAAATGATTGCACGTGGTTGTTGCATCGTCTCAAGCTCCATTATCTGGTTATCTGACGGTAAAGGGCATATGTGCCGGTCTAACTCTCTCGATGCATAAACGTACACGAAGGCCAGGATGTGTACAGCGATAAGGTATGCCGGAGAGTTTTTTTTCTTTCCGTCATTCTAACATGTTGCCGCAAGGGTATCAAAAAAGAAGGACTAATCCTTCAGTGCGGAAAGGATGGTTTCATCTTCGAGCGGTGCGTTCTCGCCCCGCCAGAGGTCGCGTCCCCCTGGCTCATGGCGCGTATCCCAATAAATCTCCAGTCCGTTGCCATCGGGATCATCGAAATACATAGCCCAACTGATATAGTGATCGACCGGCGCGACTGTAATGCCTGCTTGTAGTAGTTTCTGGTAAGCGGTGGCAAAGGCTCGCTTATCCGGTACTTCAAATGCGACATGATAGAGGCCGGTGCCGCGTGCGGGTGGCTGTGGAGCTTGCATGCCGACCTGTTGTAAGGCGATTTCGTGATGCATTGCGCCAGTCGTGAGAAAAGCGTAAGCATTTCCAACACGTTCAGTCAGATGAAGACCGAGGTAGGTAGTGTAGAACGCGATAGAGCGATCCAGGTCGCGTACCTTCAAGTGCGCATGACCAAGCTTTGTTTTGTAATCTGCCATATCTATCACCAGAATTTTTTTTCGTCAGCTAGCTTCCCCGTTTATGGGGCGTTGTTGAAATTATACCACGAAACTGGTTATGCTCGTTTAGAGGTATGGCCACGTTGGGGTGTAAAGTAGATTGGAGGATTTCTTCACGACGGTGCAGGAAGAGGCGTGGCTCTCTCCGGTCATCGAGGCGGGTTACGGCAGTAGCACGTTTATTCGCGCCGATGGCAAGACCTATAACGTGCTGGTATCGCAGACAGGTCTCTATGCTGAACCCGCCCGGTGAGGGGATATTGTGTTGCTTTAGACGACAGGTGCTAAGAGACGTTGTATCTGCTCGACACAGATATGCCAGGCTTCTGAATGGGGATCGATAAGGATGAAATGGTTGGCTCCTGGCAACTCAAGCAATGTGACCGGATCGCCTGCCGCTATAGCTTTTTTGGCGTAATCGCGGCTGACGACGATGGGAACGCGGTCATCGTGGTCGCCGTGAATAAGCACCTGGGGGATGTGCAAGGGCAACAGTTCGGCAGGTGAGGCGGAGGCGTAGCGTTCTGGCAGAGCCTGGGGGGGACCGCCGAGCAATGCGGCAGTCGCGCCACTGCCTAGATCTAATGCCCATGCCTGTCGCAAATCGGCC
Organism: Ktedonobacteraceae bacterium; assembly: GCA_034436045.1. Taxonomy (GTDB): domain Bacteria; phylum Chloroflexota; class Ktedonobacteria; order Ktedonobacterales; family Ktedonobacteraceae; genus H111-94. The sequence continues at coordinate 41,042 of DAOTVZ010000175.1, forward strand.
ACGCCGGCCAGGCTAACCACGCCTTTGAGTAGCAAGGGAGTGGTTGTATAGGTGAGCGGGTTGTCTTTTGGCAGGCGTGGGCGCGTGGCCAACCAGAGCGCCAGGTGTCCCCCTGCTGAGTGTCCGACGGTGATAACACGCTGCATATCTAACTGGTACGTGAGATGAAGGGTGTGCAGGTAGTCGGCAGCCATTGCCACATCGAGCAGCGTGCCAGGCCAGCCACCGCCTGTGTCGCCGACACGCCGATATTCGATATTCCAGGCGGCGACCCCGCGTTGTGCCAGGTCCTGTGCCAGCCCATGCATGAGAGAAAGGTCATAGCGTGCGCGCCAGAAGCCGCCGTGAATGAGTAAAGCAACGGGGTGGGGGCCGTCTTTATCCGGCAGGTAGAGGTGGCCGAATTGTAAGGCTTCAACGCCATAAGCGATTTGTATTGGTTCAGTAGACATCAGGAAACTGCCCCTTTATATACAATAGTTGGGTTGATGATATGCTACTACACTATAACACATACAAGTGAGAATGCTGGTGACAATCAATAAGGTATGGCTCAATCAATGGCCCTGCCTTGATGTCGTTATGGCCTGGATGATCTGAGGGAGGATAATACCGGCAGGTTGGTGGATGGCGACATCGGCCATACTATCGAGTGAGGTGGGTTGTAGATTAATGATAATGAGTGGCACCTCGCGGCGTAAGGCGATACGAGGTAGCGTTGAGGCAGGTGAAACTTTGAGCGATGAGCCGACGACCAGGAAAAGATCGCACTGATGCGCCAGTGCTTTTGCGCGGCTGAGTGCAGGTTCTGGAATGCGTTGCCCGAAGAGAATGGTGGCTGCTTTGAGATAGCCGCCGCATTCATCGCAGCGCGGGTCAACCTCGCCATTGTTCACGCGATGCTGTAGTTCGCTGATCGACGAGCGTTTGTCGCACAGTGTACAGGCGGCCTCTCGTGAGGTGCCGTGTAGTTCAATCACACGCTCGGTTGGCAAACCGGCATCCTGGTGCAGCCCATCAAAATTTTGTGTAATCACGCCCGCTAATTGCTGGCGTTGCTCTAATGTTACCAGTGCGTAGTGGGCTGGATTGGGGCGGGCTGAGGCTACATGGGGGGCAAGGTCACGGCGCGTTTGCCAGTAGCGTTGTCGCGCTTCAGCACTATTTAGAAAATCGCGGTAAAGTACAGGAGGGTGCTTGAGCCAGATAGAGCCGGGGCTACGAAAATCAGGAATACCTGATTCGGTGCTGATGCCTGCCCCGCTTAAAACAACAATCTGCTGTGCCTGCTCAATAAGTTCAGCGGCGTCCTGTATTTGTTCTTGCAATGTTAGCATGGTAGAAGTGTAGGTAATGCTTTCTCGCTAAGTGATAGTAAAAGAGATCTGTAGGGATGTGATAAATCATATCCCTATATTTAGTTTGTTTTCCAGCGTTTCATTCTGCTTGCGTACACGGGCCTTGCGTTTCTCGGCGTAGGCTCGCAGGCGCTCACGAAGAGCAGGGTCAGCAATGGCCAGTTCTTTGGCGGCATGGATGGCGGCATTGACTGCACCGGCTTCTCCGATAGCCATGACGGCGACGGGCGCGCCTTCTGGCATTTGCACCATTGAGAGTAGCGCATCGATGCCTTTGAGGGCACCGAGATCGCGGGGAACGCCGATGACGGGCAAGTCTGCGCGTAGATCGGCAATATTGCCTGGGAGATGGGCTGCGCCACCAGCGCAGGCGATGATGACCTGTATGGAGGGTGGGAGCGCGTCGATATGCTGGATCATGGTTCTTAGATCGCGGTGTACGGAGTTGATCTGTACCAGGCAGGGGATAGCGAACTCGAAGCGGAGCGTGTTAATGGTTTTCATCATCAACGCGAGATCGGAGTCACTACCCATCGTGACCAGCACTTTTGGCTCGCCACGAGCGGCGGAGCCGATGCCCTCGGCTGAGACCAGCACGCCATGGTCGGCAGTAAGCTGTGTGTGTATAGTTGTTTCTTCGTTTTCCATATTTTCCTCTTATATCGAAAAGGAGGCCCGTGCCGCCTGTGCGCGTTGATAGACCTCGTTAAGGTTATCACCAATGGCTGTGATATGCCCCATCTTGCGGTCAAATTTCGTCTCGCGTTTGCCGTAGATATGCACAAAGATGTTGTGCTGGTCGATAGGGTGCAGCCAGCGCGGTTCGGCAGGCCCATTGCGTGTACCGAGAATGTTAATCATGACGGCAGCGGGATAGCGCATGGCGGTTGAGGTGAGCGGCAGGTTGGTGATGGCGCGCAGGTGCTGAGTGAACTGCGAGGTTTCACAGGCTTCGATGGAGTAATGTCCCAGGTTATGCGGACGTGGCGCGATCTCATTGAGCCAGAGCCGCCCATCTGTATCAAGAAACATTTCTACGCCGAAGATACCGGCCCCTTGCAGGTGTCTGATGGCTTCCAGCGCGATCTGTTGAGCCTGTTCTTGCAAAGCCGGGTTGATAGGTGCGGGTGCAAAGACGACCTGGCAGATGTCGCGTGCGTGCAGCATCTCTACTACCGGATGGGCCATGAGTTCGCCGCGCTGGTTACGAGCGATCATCACGCCCAGCTCTTTTGCCAGCGAAAGACACTTTTCCACATATATTTCACGTCCGGCTAGCTTTGTCATAGCCGATGAGATATCGGCGGAGCTGTTGATGCGGGCATTGCCGCGTCCATCATAGGCATCGCGTCTGGCCTTTAGCACCAGGGGATAGCCCCATTCGTCTGCCACGCGCTCAATGTCGCGTGTGCTGGTAACGGAGATGAAAGGGGCGACGGGTATGTTATGCTGAGCCAGAAACTCTTTCTGACGGTATTTATCCTGAATAATTGCCAGCGAGTCAGGAGAGGGATAAATGTGTACTCCTTCGTTTTGCAACGCTTTTAGTGCGGAGGTATTGATATGCTCGATCTCGTAGGTCAAAATGTCGGTCTGTGTCGCCAGTTGCCGAAGGGCCTGTGGGTCTTTCAGGTCGCCTACGATCTGGTGCGCGACAGCCGAGGCTGGACAATTGGGTGTAGGATCGAGGACTGTAGGGGTTGGATAGCCCATTAGCTGTGCCGCCTCGCAAAGCATCAGACCCAGTTGGCCGCCGCCGATGATGCCGATGCGGGTTGAGGCGATGGTAGCGGCAATAGCCTCAGTAGATTGTTCCTGTTGTATCTCTCTATCGTTCACGATGTTGTGTTATGGACTCCTGTATCTTCTAGTGGGGGTTGTTACGTCCTCAATATTGTAAACAGTAGCGATAAACGCTGTCAATGCAGAATCTGGGTGCGGTTTTCCTTGACATTGCGCTTATCTGCTGTTATCATTTCTTTTGACAAGAATATAGCGTAGCCCGTGTCGAACGAAAGTAGTATGGATGCGGTACTCGACAGCGATCCGATGATTGGTGTGAGTTCGGAAGAGATACCGGTTCAGAACGCATTCGGGAGCGGCTGTCCGAAGAAAGATCGTGGAGACGGTCAAGTAGGTACAGGTGGGTGGTTCCCACGCAAACTCTAACCAGAAATAAGCGGTCACCATCGTTTCTTGCAATGGAGCAACGAAGAAAAACTGGGATGTTGATGGCGACAAGATGGGTGGCACCACGGGTGTGTAGACGTGCGACAACTAGCGCGCACAGTCAGGCATCGGCAATTAAGCCTCTACACTCTCGTCCCTTCACTGGAAGGGGCGGGATTTTTTATTGCTCTCTCCTTCCAGCGCAGCATCTTGCATGTTTACCTTGCCATGTCCGTCGCCTGAAAGGGCGGGGTGCGGGCAACGGGGCGATACATGATTGCCCAACGAAAACTTGTTATCGGGTTTCTTTGTAGGGAAATGAGGAGAACCGCATGAATGTACAGCTAAAATCAGGAGTGCAAGAGTCACAAGATCATGTATATGACGCTTTAAAAGCACAAAAGGCGACGTTGCTGTTGGAGGATGGCACCAGTTTTGAGGGGGCGTGCTTTGGGTATGTGGGAGCATGTGCCGGTGAGGTTGTTTTTAGCACCGGCATGGTAGGTTATCCCGAAGCATTTACCGATGCATCTTACTCTGGCCAGATACTGGTCATGACCTATCCGCTGATTGGTAATTATGGCGTGCCGTTGTCGTCCTATTGGGAGAGTCAGCGCATTCACCTTGCTGGTCTGGTGGTCTCGAATTATGTGGATACGCCGTCGCATGCGCAAAGCGAGATGACGCTGGCGACGTGGCTCAAGCGGCAGCAAGTGCCGGCGCTAGAGATAAAGGATACACGCGCACTCACTCAGCATCTGCGCACGTATGGCACGATGCTTGGCAAGATCGTTTTTGATGAGGAGATTCCCTTTCGTGATCCCAACAAAGAGAATCTGGTGGCGAAGGCGTCGGTGAGGCAGGTAATGCATTTTGGGCATGGGGAGAAACGAGTCATTCTGATCGATTGTGGGGCGAAGCAGAATATCGTGCGCTGTCTACTCAAGCGAGGCGTGCAGGTGACGGTGGTACCCTGGAACTATGACCTGTTTAGTAGCGGGTTGGATTTTGATGCGATTGTCATTTCTAATGGCCCTGGAGATCCCAAGATGGCGACTGCGACTATTAACACCGTCAAGCAGGCGCTAGCATACAAGGTGCCGACGCTGGGCATCTGTCTGGGCAATCAGATACTGGCACTGGCGGCGGGCGGAGATACCTATAAGCTCAAATTTGGGCATCGTAGCCAGAATCAGCCTTGCGTTATGCGTGATAGCAAACGCTGCTACATCACAACGCAGAATCACGGTTTTGCAGTTGGAACAGTGCCGCCGGACTTCGTACCCTGGTTTACCAATGCCAACGATGGTAGCAATGAAGGCATCATGCATGTTACGCAGCCTTTCATGTCAGTGCAGTTTCATCCTGAAGCCAATCCTGGTCCACAGGATACCGAGTGGGTCTTTGACTACTTCCTGCAGCGGATAGCGGGTACGATGGAGCAGGTGGCATGAAGGAGGTACGCAAAGTCTTACTGTTGGGTGCTGGTGCGCTCAAGATCGGTCAGGCGGGTGAGTTTGATTATTCTGGTTCGCAGGCGCTCAAAGCTCTGCGTGAAGAGGGCATTGAAACTGTGCTGATCAACCCGAATATTGCGACTATTCAGACCTCGCAATTGCTGGCCGATCATGTCTACTTTTTGCCGGTGACGCCCTTTTATGTAGAGCAGGTCATAGAGCGTGAGCGACCCGATGGCATTTTGCTCTCGTTCGGTGGGCAGACGGCGCTGAACTGTGGCATCGCCCTATGCGAACAGGGCATACTGGAGCGTTATAATGTTGAGATTTTAGGGACGCCGGTCTCTGCAATTATTCTGACAGAGGATCGAGAGAAGTTCGCACAGCATTTGCATGCTATTGATATTCCCACGCCGCTGAGCCGGAGTGCGCTGACGTTGCAAGAGGCGCTGGTGATTGGTGAAGAGATCGGTTTTCCGGTGATGGTGCGGGCGGGTTTTGCGCTTGGCGGGCAAGGTTCTGGTGTGGCTCATAATCTGCAAGAGCTGGAGCAGATTGTTATGCGGGCGCTGTCTTTTGCGCCTCAAGTGCTGGTTGAGCAATACCTGCACCACTATAAAGAAGTTGAATATGAGGTGGTGCGTGACCAGTATGATAACTGCATTACAGTTTGTAATATGGAGAACATGGATCCGTTGGGTATTCATACTGGCGAATCTATTGTGGTAGCGCCCAGTCAAACGCTTAATAACGAAGAATATCATTTGTTGCGCACGGCTTCGATTCAGATTGTGAGAAGTCTGGGTATTGTAGGCGAGTGTAACGTGCAGTTCGCACTCAATCCCATGAGAGCCGAGTATTATGTGATTGAGGTCAATGCGCGTCTGTCACGCAGTTCGGCGTTGGCGAGCAAGGCGACCGGCTATCCACTGGCGTATGTGGCCGCGAAACTAGCGCTCGGTTATAGCCTGACTGACCTGAAGAACAAGGTTACGGGGGTAACGAGTGCCTGCTTTGAGCCGAGCCTGGACTATCTGGTAGTGAAGATACCGCGCTGGGATTTAGAGAAGTTTAAGGGCGTTGAGGAGCGCATCGGCACGGGCATGAAGTCGGTGGGCGAAGTGATGGGTATTGGGCGCGGCTTTGAAGAGGCGTTCCAGAAAGCTATTCGCATGCTCGACCAGGGGTACGATGGAGTCTGTTCTAGCAAGGCTGAGAAATTGTTTGCTTCGCGTGAAGAGATTGTACAGTATCTGCGTGTGCCGACGCCAAAGCGTGTGTTTGCGTTGGCGCAGGCTTTACGGCAAGGCATAGCTATCGACGAAATCTATGAACTGACGGGAATTGATCCCTGGTTTCTGGCGCGCATCAAACATATTGTTGAGTGTGAAGAAGCGCTACAGCAGGATGTGTTGCTAACGCCGGAACATCTGTTGGAACTCAAGCAGGTTGGTCTGGCTGATCGACGGATTGCCGAGTTAGTGGGCAAGCAGGAGGGTGAAGTGCGGGCTTTGCGTAAACGCTTTGGCATTGTGCCCGCTATCTTCCAGATTGATACGCTGGGGGCCGAATTTCCTTCAGAAACCAACTACCTTTACCTGACCTATCACGGGCAGCATGATGATGTTGCACCGCTGAATGCTGAGGGAGTGATCGTGGCAGGCTCTGGCCCCTATCGCATTGGTTCGTCCGTCGAGTTTGATTGGACGTGTGTTAGCACTGTTGAGGCGTTGAAGAAGTATCAGAAGCGCGCAATTGTGATTAACTGCAATCCTGAAACTGTTTCGACCGATTACGATGTTTCTGACCGACTCTACTTCGAGGAACTAACCTTCGAGCGGATGGCGGACATTTACGAGTTTGAGAAGCCGTATGGTATTATTCTCTCGGTCGGTGGCCAGACGCCCAATAATCGGGCGCAAGCGCTTGCCAGCTATGGGTGTCATATCCTGGGAACGGGCGCGATGGCGATTGAGCGAGCTGAAAATCGTAGCGCGTTCTCTCACCTGCTGGATACGCTGCATATTGCGCAACCGGCGTGGGCTAGCTTCTCGAACCTGGATGCGCTGCTGGCCTTTGCCGAGCGGGTGGGTTATCCCGTGCTGGTGCGTCCGTCTTATGTGCTTTCTGGCAGTGCCATGAATGTCTGTTATACGCCCGAAGAACTGGTCTATTATGTACAGCGGGCGGCAGCGGTTTCGCCGGAGCATCCTGTGGCGGTGTCAAAATTTTACGAGAAAGCTAGAGAGGTTGAGTTTGACGCGGTGGCGCAACGCGGGGAGATCAAAGTGTTTGTGATCTCGGAGCATATCGAGAATGCCGGTGTACATTCCGGCGATGCTACGATTGTGTTGCCGCCGCACCAGCTTGCGCCTGAGGTGCAGGAACGGATGGTCGAGATTGGGCGCGAGATTGCGCTGACTCTTGACATCACTGGCCCGTTTAATATTCAGTTTCTGGTCAAAGATGGTCAGGTGGCGGTGATTGAGATGAATCTGCGGGCCTCGCGCACGTTTCCATTCATCTCAAAAGTGACAGGCGTGAACTTTATGGAAATATTCGTTGACGCGCTGTTCAAAGAGCATGTGCCGACGGTGGCAATACCGCCACTGGTATTCACGGCTGTGAAGGCCCCGCAGTTCTCATTCGCACGTCTGACTGGTGCGGATCCGGTACTGCGGGTGGAGATGGCTTCGACTGGAGAGGTGGCCTGTTTTGGATGGGATGTGGAAGAGGCGTATGTGAAGGCACTGCTGGCGGCAGGTGGAACGATACCGGAAAAAGGGATTTTCCTGCATGTTGAGGGGGAAGAGAAGCAGCGTGCTCTGCTGAAAGTATTACCATTCTTGCGCGCGTCTGGTTTGCCGCTCTATGCCACAGCGACGGCCTATCAGATATTGCATGAGCAAGGAGTTATTGGAAGTTGCCTTAGTGTGGTGGAGGTGAGAACGTGTGTGCGGGAAGGTCTAATAGATCTGGCAATTATCGTGACTGACGCTGGTTTGCGTACAGATGAGGATGCTTACAAGTTGCGTCGGATGATGGTCGATAGCAATATTCAGTTGGTAACGAAGATGAAGCAGGCTACGCTCTTTCTGAAAGCGCTGGCTCATAAGGATGTGCGGCATTTGCCGGTGTTGGCCTGGGATGAGTATGCAACGGTCCTATGTGGCAAGGTATAGACTGTTGTGAGTAGGAGAACGACGGGTGTGTCTTTGTGGTCGCCCGTCGTTCTCAATGGAAAATTTTATTGTGGTTGTCCTATGGCGAGCTGGTAGCCGACGCCGACTTTGGTAAGAATATAGCGGGGATGAGCCGGGTCTGGCTCTATTTTGCGGCGTAAGCGGTTCACATTGACCTGGAGCATGTGGCTTTCGCCGATATATTCGCTGCCCCAGACATGTTCGAGCAGCAGGTCTTGTGTGACGACGCGACCGGCATTTTGGGCCAGGTAAGCGAGGATGCGATATTCGATAGGGGTGAGAGAGATTTCCTTGCCGTTGAGGGTTACGATGTGCTGCGCATAATCAATACTTAGCTCGCCAATGGAGAAAACGTTGCGCATGGCGCTTTGCTCGTTGGTGGCGAAGTTGCTGCGACGCAGGACGGCGCGCACGCGAGCCAGCAGTTCATCGACGCTAAATGGCTTGGTGAGGTAATCATCGGCACCCAGGTCAAGGCCACGAACTTTGTCTTGATCCTGGCCGCGTGCGGTGATAATGATAATGGGGACAGATGAGAACTCGCGCACGCGCTGAGTGACGGTAAAGCCATCCATGTGAGGCATCATGACATCCAATAGCACGAGGTCAAGTGTATTGCGTTCAATTTGTTCCAGTGCCTGTCTACCGTCGCTGGCGGTAAGGACTTCATAGCCTTCGAATTGCAAGTTGCGAGCTATCAGGCGTAGCAACTGCGGATCATCGTCGGCGGTTAGAATGGTAGTTTTTCTGGCAGGCATATATATCAACTCCTTCTCTTCTGTTAGATATGTGAGCTGTTCTGATTAGATTCTACCCCATTTTCGGTGATAGGCAACAGGACATGGAAGGTGCTGCCTTTACCATATGTGCTGGTGGCCCAGATGAGGCCGTTGTGCAAAGAGACGATGCGTTTACAGATAGCCAATCCCAATCCGAGTCCATTTGTTTCGCGGGTCAGGCGGGTATCGACGCGATGGAAGCGTTCAAAGATACGTTCGAGGTGTGCGGGTGGGATGCCGATACCGTAATCACGAACCTGAATATGGACGAGATGTTTATATTGTTGTATTGGTAGCGGGTGCTGGGGTGTGGCTCCCCGTTCCATCAATAGTTGCTGTGCCTGAGGGTCATCGACGGCTAGGGGGCGCAGAGTTACATCGATATGTCCTTCTTCGGAGGAATAGAGAACGGCATTTTCCAGAAGATTATCGAATAATTCGCGCAGGCGGTGCCGGTCGGCATAGATAATGAGGCCATTTTCGGTAGCGCGTCCTTGTTGATCTTCTACGTAGAGCATAAAGGTGGGGTGGTGTCTACTCAGTGATGAGGCATCGGTATTTTGCACTAAAGGAGTGGTATTGTGGCCTTGAAAGCGTTGTTGCATGGAAATGATGGCTTCATGGGCTAGATGGGCCAGGTCAACATCGGTGTAGTCCAGGGTAATGGTATCAGTATCCAGTTGCGACATTTCCAGCAGACGATCGATGACGACGCTAAGTCGGTCGCTGGCCTGGTTAATAGCCAGGAGAAACTCGTGGCGTTCCTCGCGTGAGATGCGATGCTCGTGTCGTAACAGGGTAGCGGCGTAGCCTTTAATGGAAGCCAGTGGACTGCGCAACTCGTGGCTCACAGTGGCTAGCAGTTCTGCCTTGAGCAGCTCCATTTCGCGGATAGCCTGGTGATCGGCGAGGGCTTCGAGCGTTTGCATACGCTGGGTATGGAGGATATGTGCGATGGTGGCGGCGATAGCATCGTTCAATTGGGGGAGCAGAGCCAGGCTGCTGGTGGCCTGCTGGCGACTCTGCGGCCCTGACCATCCGAAGAGCAGGAAGGTAAGGAGCTTGTAGTCAGTATCTCTTTCCAGGTAGGGGTGGGTTGAGGTGCTCGATTGGCTTTCTGGCTCATCTAAGGGAGGAATGAACCAGAGTAACCAGTATTCGTGTTCTGATAGCTGATAGATGGTATTGCTTTGCGAGATGAGCCGGATGAAGAGTGCCATAGCCTCGTGTTCGTTCAAGTAGTGAAGGGCAAGAATATCGCGTGTGCCGCGTAGCTGTGTGGCCTGTTGTGTCTGCTGAACCCGCTCGACAAGGATGGAGGGAAATTGCAAAATGGCCCCCTGCTGGGCGTTGCAAGCTGATAGTAAGCGATGAAGAAGGGCATTAGTGACCGTATGTTGGGATAGAGCGGGGGATGACGGAACAGAGCCTACCAGGCGACTAATATGTGCCAGATCAATTAATGTATGAATTATCAAATCTTGCGAGGGATTCAACTCCTTTTCATCCTGTGCTACCATCTCTATCCTCACTTTTAGAAGTATAATACACTTGAGGCGAGACAATAGACTTGTGATTGTCTCGTCGGTGTGTAGCTATCAATAAACGTGTAAGCCTGATGCCAGTATGTAGTCATCAGTCATGCCTCAATTATAAAGGGGAGGAGGTCACAAAGAAAGCACAGAGCGAAATGTTTTATCACAATCCAATCACAGAAAACTCAATCGAGAGGTAAGTTGTAAAAAATCCTTCCTTCTTGGGGATAATCAATGCTATCTATCTAGAGAGGACTTTTTTGGAGTTCGTTCATTGTATAGCTGTCTGAGTGTCGCCGCCTGGGAAGATGTATAGCGTAGGAGTATGTGGATAAATGTCTGACGAGATAAGTAAGCAACGTTCGATTGCGGAACGCTTTGCAGCTTTGAGTCAGATCGGTGTTGCTTTGATGAGCGAGCGGGACGAACGGCGTCTGCTCTTAATGATTGCAGAGACGGCACGTGATCTGACAGGGGCGAGTTTTGCCGCGTTTACATTGCGCCCAACTGATGAGTTGGGGCGTCCGACCGTCCCTTCGCAGGGCAATCTATTCCATCTGGCGGCGGTGGTGGGCGTGTCGCCGGAGCAAGAGAGGCTCTTTAAGGGCATGTCTCTGGGGGGTGAGGGGTTGCTGGCACCGATTTTTCGTTATGGAGTACCTGTGCTGGTGGATGATGCGCTGGCGCATATGCGTGAGAGGGCAGGTGTAGTGTCAGCGGAGGGGAAAGGAGACGTTGTCCGTGATGTTGCTTTTGCCTATGCGCATGGACAGGTACCTTCTGAAGAGTTGCAGGCGCTGGGGGTGCCACGGGGGCATCCGGTGGTACGCAGTTTTCTAGGTGCGCCACTGCTGGCGCGTTCACAAGAGGTGATGGGTGGCTTATTGCTTGGGCATGTAGAGCCGGGACGTTTTACCAGAGAGGATGAAACGTTGCTGGTAGGTCTGGCGGCGCAGGCAGCGGTGGCGCTGGAGAATACGCGCCTGTATCGTTCGTTGGAGATGCGTGCCCAGGAGCTTGGAGCAATTTTTGAAAGTATCTCGGATGGTGTCACGGTGGTTGATGAGCTGGGTCACGTGTTAAAAGAGAATCGCACTGCGCGTATCCTGCGCGAACGCCTGGCGACTTTGCCCGACGGTGCCGACATATTAGAGCGTCTGCTCGTTGAGTCAGTGAAACGTTTGCTGTCCAGTGGTGCTACGCAAGGCACCTCGATACTGGCTGGAGAGGTGACTATTGATGAGAGGCAGTATGTAGTGAATGCGGCACCGCTCTATCGTACCAGCGGACCTCTTGTTCCTGATGGGGATGGTGAGGAGCAGGATATGTGGAGCGGGGCGATGCTGGGGGCGGTGATTACCTGGCGTGATGTCACCGAAGCACGTCGTTTGCTTATTGAACGGCGTATCCATGCCGAAACGGAGGCGCGGCGTGCTTTGTTGCAACTTATTCTAGAAGAGTTGCCGGATAGCGTGTACCTGGTGCGTGGTGAGGATGCTCGGCTGGTGCTGGCGAATCGCGCGGTAGAGAAGGTGTGGGGAGCACGCTGGCCTGAAGGGATGCCTATGCGCGAGTTTCTTCGTGTGAACAACATTCGTATCTTTGGTGTTGATGGCAAACCGATGGCGGTAGAGGCACTGGCAACCTATCGGGCTGTGCAAAAAGGAGAGACGGTGCGTCATCATCAGGAGATTATTCGTCATGCTGATGGCACTGCGTTACCTGCGCAGGTCAATGCAGTTGCGCTCAAGGCCCGTGACCTTAATATCGCACCGATTTCGGCTCTGCAAGGCGTGGATGGCAGCGAGCCAGCGGCGATTGTTGTCCACCAGGATGTGACGACGTTGAAAGAGGCAGAGCGCTTAAAAGACGAGTTTATTGGTATTGCGGCACACGAGTTGCGCAACCCGCTGGCGATTTTGAAGGGTTATGCACAGACGCTACTGGTGCAGACGGCGCGTGGACACGGGCCGGAGCTAGCTGACTGGCAAATGGAATCGCTGCAAAGTATCGACCAGGCGGCCACGCGGCTGGCTGAATTGACCGATGATTTGCTGGATGTCACCCGTTTGCAGGCTGGTAGCCTTGCGCTGCATATCGAAGCTGTGGATCTGGTCAAGTTGACGCAGCGTGTAATTGCCCGTTTGCAGATGACTGCTCCGCAACATACGCTTACTGTGACCTGTCCATCTCAACCGCAGGTTGTCTATGTGGACTCGCGCCGGATGGAACAGGTACTGACAAATCTGGTAAATAATGCTATCAAGTATAGCCCTGGTGGTGGTTCTATCGAAGTGACTGTTGTGGAAAATGCGGAGGCGAACAGTGTGGTGTTGAGTGTGCGCGATTACGGGATCGGCATTCCGGCAAAGCAGCAAGCGCGTATCTTTGGACGTTTTATGCGTGCAGATAACGCACAGGCACTCGGTATTGGTGGCACGGGGTTGGGCCTTTATCTGTGTCGTGGGCTGGTGGAGCAACTGGGAGGGCGTATCTGGTTTGAGTCAGTTGAAGGCAAGGGATCGACCTTCTATGTATCGCTACCTTATGCTTTATCGCCGTCGAAATGAAGCAGGGCTGTTGCAAAGTCGGGAATAAAATCAGAAGAATGGGAATAAAAAGAACCTTTCGCACGATATGAATGATTGAAACAGGATCATCAGACGAACGAAAGGTTTCTCCATGCAAGATAGAAC
>DAOTVZ010000176.1:0-2174 GCA_034436045.1 Ktedonobacteraceae bacterium
TTTTTAGAGCAGAATTATAGATGTGAGATATCTCATGAAGGAAGGGAACAGCGTATAGTATAGCCTAAACCCCAGGTACGAAGTTCCCTTCAGATCTTCTGTTTTTCGTGGAAGCCATTAGTAATGCCCCAGGAGGTTTCAATGCAAACCAAAAAAACCAGGAAAATCCCTCTCCTTACCCTGTTAGCGATCATCTTCTCGTTCGCCTGCATACTCTTGCCGATCGAAGGTGCATTCGCTCAGACAGCCCACCCTGCGCTTACCTGTACGACTACCTGTTACTCGGAGTACTGGTGGAACGGGAATACTTATGGCGGTTCCGTAAATTTTACCATCAGCAACCCCGGTCTTAACCGCTCTCCGTCGTTTTTTTATAGAATGCTACGCCTGCAACCGAATGATCCTGCATATTCAAATGATCCCTACCCACGCCTCGATATAGGCATAGCAGAGTCTAAGGGAGGCGGATATGGCGGCTACTGTGGGACGTATCACGGCGGCGTTCTCTCCTTCTTTTACTATGCTTTGGATTTCACTGGCCAGGTCATTGACACTCTCTGCCAGGAAGTTCCATCTGCTGACTATAATAGTACTGTGACCGTATCAGCCGTTGCCAGTGATTGTGCAGGAGAACTGGATGGACCTGTTGACGAGATGTTCATATCTATCTCGTCGCCTCATTTCTTTCAATCATACTGCCTTGACACGGAAACAGCCTACTATACAAGAGAAACACTGTACGAACAAATATCCGATAACTTCACTGATCACCACGTATGGGGATCAGCGTGGACACTCGCATCGTATGTGAACTCCAATTACAATTTTGTGTATCAGTCACGCGGAGAGGATGGCTATATTCTAGGCGATCCCCCTCAGATGTATTGGTATACGACTCCAGCACCTGGGAATCACGGTGGCATTCTGTACAGTTGTGACTACGCATATGGAAATACCTGTACTTACGGAAGTTGATGCCCAGCAATCAGAGGCATACTACCATACAGGGAATAGCCTGTATGGTAGTATTTTTTGTCGTTGTTGCCAAATGTAGCAGAAATATTTACAATAAGAGAGAAAAGGAGGTGATCGCATGTTCTTAGAAAAATATCAGATACAGACCCCTATCGTTCGTTATCGTGGCACATGCATCGTCTATCGAGGACGAGATATGCAAGCGGGACGCGATGTGGCAATCAAAGTGCTACGGGACAGCTATCGTGATGACCCACACATTGTAGCCCGCTTTGAGCGAAAGGGGAGAGCGGTCCTTGCTCTACACAGCCCCTATGTTATAGAGGTATATGATTATGTGGCGACCGAAGGTACCCATGCTCTCATTATGGAACTGGTACAAGGCACCGCATTGCGCCGCTCTCCCCAGGTAGCGATTGAACAGGTTAGAGACATTGCCCGCCAGGTCGCTCTTGGGCTGCATGTCCTTCACGAACAGGCCATCATACATACAAGGATAAATCCAGACCATGTGCTGCTGGGGGATAACGGGCAAGTAAAAATAACCCCCATGAGTCTCACGTGGGGGCCGCCAGGGTACTATTATGCACCAGAACAATTGCGAAATGAGGCTATTACTCCTGCAACTGATATCTATGCACTTGGGATACTGATGTATAAGCTGTTGACAGGACGCACACCGTTTGAGGGTGATAATCCTGCAGCAGTGGCGATGCGCCACTTTCATGAAGCACCTGTCCCCCCTGGTCAACTCAATCCAGGTATTACGCCACCACTGGAAAAGATTATTTTGCGTTGTTTGGAGAAAGCACCGGCCATGCGCTATCAAGATGGCTTACAGCTAGCGCACGCACTAGAAATACTTAGAGAAGCATAAACAGTAATAGTGACTAATCACTACTTACCTGTTCTTTAATCCCTCTTCGCCCGTTTCACCACCGGGCTGGTGGGCATTAGTTCGGCGGGCACCAGGGTGGCGTCCTGGCGGCGCAGGGCCGGGCGTTTGAAGGCCGGTGGGCGCTCGATGCGACCTTCGCGGCGCTCCCGGTCGAGCTTGTAGCCAGTGGAGGTTAGTACGGCAGCCGCTTTCAAAGCTGCACTCACACGGCGTTCATATGACCTCGTCGTTGTCAATCAAGCCTTTCTGCTTGAACTCGCTCACGTACCAGAAAGCCTTAGCATCATCCTGGCATCTCAAC
>DAOTVZ010000177.1:0-11707 GCA_034436045.1 Ktedonobacteraceae bacterium
CGGGTCATCCCATCCTGTATCGTTGGCTCGGCAGTGGCGGGAGCCTTGTCGATGTTCTTCGGCTGTCAACTGCGCGTCCCGCATGGGGGCATCTTCGTGGTCTTCATTCCAAATGTAGTCTCCAACCTGCCACAGTACCTGCTCGCCATCGTGATTGGTAGTCTGGTCACGACTGCGGCGCTCTTCGTCGTCAAGCGCCGCGTGCCGGTAGAGGAAGAGGAAGCAGAAGCAGAAGAAGCCGCTGTTACTGCAACAGCGTAAGCTATCTCTGCAAGAAACAACAACGGGGAGAGACAATCATCGCGGTTGCCTCTCCCCGTTGTTACTTATCCCTTTCATTTGCCATGTGCTAGTAGCACAGCGAGCGCGCAGGAGGCCATATGCGCCAGGGCACTATCGGCACGACTGGTCAAAATGATCGGCACCCGCGCCCCCAGCACAATCCCTGTAGTCTGCGCTTCGGCCAGATACTCTAATTGTTTGGCAAGCATGTTGCCCGCTTCCAGGTCTGGCACAACAAGGATATCAGCCTGCCCTGCGACCGGAGACGTAATCCCTTTCGCCTGGGCCGCCGCCGGTGAAACGGCGTTATCAAAGGCGAGTGGACCATCCACAACGCCACCGGTGATCTGTCCACGATCCGCCATCTTACATAGCGCTGCCGCTTCCAGCGTGGAACGTATGGCCGGATTAACCGTCTCCACCGCTGAGAGCAGTGCGACCTTTGGACGCTCGATACCCAGGATATGGGCCAGATCGATGGCATTTTGCACGATGTCGCGCTTAGCAGCCAGGTCTGGTTCGATATTGAGAGCAGCATCAGTGATGAAGAGCGGACGCGGATAGGTAGGCACATCCATTACAAAGACATGGCTCATGCGGCGCTCCGTCGCCAGACCGATTTTGGGAGCAAGGACAGCATGCATCAGTTCATCGGTATGCAGACTGCCTTTCATCAGCGCCTCAACGTCACCCGCGCGCGCCAGGGCAACCGCTTGCTCTGCCGCAGCGTGGCTATGCTCCGTAGCAATCACCGGGTAGGGTGAGATATCCACTTTCAAGGAGGCCGCCGCCGCTTGAATCTTCTTTTGCGGCCCTATCAGGACAGGAATGATCAGCCCGGCCCTGGCAGCTTCGATAGCTCCAAGCAAGGCATTCTCATCCACAGGATGAACGATAGCAGTGCGAATCGGCGGGTACCCTTTCGCCATTTCAAGCAGATGCCGGTACCAGGTAGCATGATCGTGTAGATGCACCTCTGGCAACGCAACACGTGGGCGCTTCACTTTAACTGTTGGAGCGATGACCTCGGCTTTCCCACCGATAACCACCTGTCCTCGCTGATTGCTACACTGGCAGTCAAAGCTAACACGATGCCCATCTGCTTCCTTACCTGTGACGGTGACAGTTACGGTAATCGTATCACCGATGATCACCGGATGATGAAATCGAAGTGTTTGCCCCAGATAAATCGTTCCTGGACCTGGCAGCATAGTCCCCAACACGGTGGAGATCAGGGATGCTCCCCACATACCATGAGCAATAATTGTATGAAACATGTCGCTACGTGCGTATTCCTCATCGACATGAGCGGGGTTGACATCACCTGACATGACGGCGAAAAGTTCGATATCCTTCCTGCTCAATGTACGCACCAGGCTCGCGCTCTCCCCGATCTTTATTTCATCAAAGGTTCGGTTTTCAATAAACATCTGAGTTTCTAGCATATTCATAACCATACTTCGCTTTCTCTGGCGGCAAGAGATGGAAAGACTTAGCTGTCTCCCGTTCTTTCACATATATTCATCCGGCACATAGGATACTCTACAGGTATCATCAAACTATCACATAGGGCGAGGATATCCTCACAAGTTCATCACAAAACCACAACCGGGGAACTCAGGCACCAGGCTTAACAATCAGCAAAACCGCCTGACTCTATGGTATACTTGGTCTATAGTTGCTACCAGGGCAAGTCTACATAGCAGTATGCAGACTCAATTGTTTCCTGGCGAGCGGGCGATTTTTATCCATATTGGGCAACAGTGCCGGTTCCTACCCTAGAAAAGAGAACAACTCCCATGCAGTATGAACCAGAAGAATCGTCTCATGCGCCATCTACCTCGTCTAAACCGCTGTCGGGCATCGATGCCAGCCTGCTCCACGCACTTGAATGGCGATTGATTGGCCCTCATCGCGGCGGGCGCGTGGTTGCGGTCGCCGGTGATCCGACAGACGCACAGGTCTTCTATTTTGGTTCGACGGGCGGTGGTGTCTGGAAGACGAGCGATGGCGGCCTCTCGTGGGAAAATATTTCGGACGGCTTTTTCAAACGTGCCTCAGTCGGGGCGCTGGCAGTCGCTCCCTCAGACCCCAATGTGATCTATGTTGGCATGGGCGAGACGACCATCCGCAGCAACGTTTCTCATGGCGATGGCGTCTATAAATCCACCGACAGAGGCAAAACCTGGTCACATCTCGGCCTGGCCGAGACGCAGCAGATCGCAAAAATACGTATTCACCCACATAATCCTGACCTGGTATATGTTGCCGCTTTTGGTCATGTATATGGCCCGAACAACGAACGTGGCATCTATCGCTCGCTGGATGGCGGTCAACACTGGCAACAGGTGCTTTTTCGCAGCCCTAAAGCTGGAGCTATTGACCTGGTCATAGACCCACACAATCCGCGTATCCTCTACGCCGCCTTCTGGGAAGCGCAGCGCTTTCCTCACACACTTATCAGCGGCGGCGAAGGAAGCGGTATCTTTAAATCGACAGACGGCGGCGACAGTTGGACGGAGATCACACGCAATCCCGGTCTACCAACAGGATTACTGGGCAAAATAGGCATCACCGTCTCACCGGCTCAACCGAACCGCGTCTGGGCGCTGATCGAGGCCGAGGATGGCGCGCTGTTCCGCTCCGATGACGGCGGCGCAACATGGTCACGCCTCAGCGAAGAGGGGGGCTTACGCCATCGCGCCTGGTATTATATGCACATTTATGCTCATCCACAAAACGCGGACACGCTCTGGGTTCTCAACGTGCAAGCCTGGAAGTCCATTGACGGCGGGCGTACCTTTTTTGATGTTCCCACCCCGCACGCTGATAATCACGATCTGTGGGTTGACCCACAGAATCCTCAGCGCATGATAGAGAGCAATGACGGCGGCGCGTGTGTCTCCTTCAATGGTGGTGCAAGCTGGTCTACCCAGTATAATCAACCCACCGCAGAGTTTTATCACGTGACCACTGATACGCAAGTACCCTATCGCGTATACGGCAGCCAGCAAGACAACACGAGCATCAGTCTGCCCAGTCGCTCGGCGCTAGCCGGTATCACACAGATAGATTGGTACGATGTGGGCGGTGGCGAGAGTGGCTATATCGCGGTGCGCCCCGACAACCCGAATATCGTGTATGCGGGCAACTACCAGGGTTACCTCACGCGCTATGACCATCGCACGCAGCAATCGCACAATATCGCCGTCTGGCCAGAACTTGCATCAGGCTGGGGTGCTAAAGATCAGAAATATCGCTTTCAGTGGACCTGCCCCATTCTGCTCTCGCCGCATGACCCGAACATCCTGTATACCACCGGCAACTATGTGTTTCGCTCAACCGACGAAGGTAAGAGCTGGCAGATTCTCAGCCCCGACCTTACACGCGATGACCCGACCACGCTGGAACCGTCGGGCGGCCCCATTACGAAAGATAATACCGGCGCTGAATATTACGGCACAATTTTCGCCTTCGCCGAATCGCCGCTTGCACGCGGCCTGTTCTGGGCCGGTTCCGATGACGGTTTGATCCATATCTCGCGCGATAACGGCACAACATGGCAGAACATAACACCCGCAGCATTGCCCGAATGGAGCCTCATTTCCATTATCGAGCCTTCACCGCATGATCCGGCCACCGCCTACGTTGCCGCAACCTGTTATAAACGCGACGACTTCAACCCCTACCTTTTCAAGACCAACGACTACGGCGCAACCTGGACAAAGATTACAGATGGTATTCCCAGCACCGCTTTCACGCGCGTGATACGCGAAGACCCGCTGCGACAGGGCCTGTTATTCGCGGGAACGGAAACTGGCCTCTATATCTCATTTGATGCAGGGGAACATTGGCAATCCTGGCAACTTAACCTGCCCATCGTTCCCATTCACGACCTGGTCATCAAAGACAACGATCTCGTCGTCGCGACGCACGGTCGTTCTTTCTGGATACTGGATGATATTACGCCATTGCGCCAGATGAGCGAGGAGATTCAGAATCGTTCCGTTCACCTGTTTACTCCACGCCCGACCGTGCGCTATATGACCGTAGGCGGCTTCTCTCAAGTGCCAACCGCCGGTAAATATTATCGCAAAACCGGCGTGACTACCATCACCGCGACCCGCATCCAGAAGGCCGATGGTGAAACGGTTGATATCAACCTGGATGCAGGGCAAAATCCGCCTGATGGCGTGATTGTGACCTATTATCTCAAGCAGAAACCTTCAGAGGAAGTAAAGCTGGTCTTTCTTGACGCGCAGGGGAACGAGATACGAACATTTTCGAGCATAGAGCAGCAGGCAAAGCAGGGAAGTTCAACGAAGGCATCAAACTCGAATAATAAAGATAAAAAGGAGCGGCGTGTACCGGTAGAGGCTGGCACGAATCGTTTTGTCTGGGATATGCGCTATCCTGGCGCGAGCAAGGTAGATGGTTTCGCTGGCGGTGACATGGCGCTGCTGGGGCCGGTAGTTGCACCGGGTCGCTATCAAGTACGCCTTGTGGTGGGAGAAGAACAGCAGAGCGCGTCCTTCGAGATTCGCAAAGATCAGCGTGTAACAGCGACACAGGAAGATTTGGAAGCTCAACTCGCGCTCCGACTGCGTATCCGTGACAAACTCTCGGAGACGCATGATGCCATCAGCAGGCTGAGAGACCTGCGCCAGCAAGTAGAAGCCTTGATGCAGCGCGTGCATGAGCAAGAGGCAGAGCAGGCAATTGCACAGATGGGTAAGTCCATCGTGGAGCAGTTCTCTTCGATTGAGGAGGAACTGATTCAGGTCAAGGCCAAAGTCAGGCAGGACACGTTGAACCATCCAGCGAAGCTGAATGTAAAACTGGCGGCGCTTGGCGGCGTGGTTGCCAGTGCTGATGCGGCTCCGACCCAACAAATGTACGCGCTCTTCGACGACCTGTCAGCCCGCGTTGACGCTCAACTCCGGCGTTTGCAAGAGGTCATCGAGAGAGACGTGCAAGCCTTCAACAGATTAGTACGCGAGGCAGGAGTACCGGCCATCGGCTAAGGCGTGCCGCAGGAAATTGAGCGAAGAGCCAGGAGAGATAGCAAAGCCTGAGATGACCAGACCATTCTTACCGTAGAGATATGCTATGGTAGCCTGCCTTGTCAAGCCACAAAGGCACAACAGATGCTAGACAAGATGCCTTCCTCTCTGGTATGCTCATACCATGAGTACGAACAAACGTTTGTTTTTTCAAGGGGGAACCCTGGTACTCGACGGAGGGATGGCCGAGGAGACAATGCCTGCTCCTTTCGCCTGGATCAATGGCCGATGGCGCTGTCCCGCCTACGTCTATGGCACGCTGCTACCCTGGCTGGCTCAGCAGCATATTACCGATCAGGTGCCACGCTGGCAGCCGCTGCATATCATGTTACTGGATACGCGAGAACTCTACGACTATCAGCAAGCAGCCCTCGCTGCCTGGGAGCAGGCCCAGCGACGCGGGAGCGTGGTACTGCCAACGGGAGCGGGCAAAACACTGGTCGCCATCTACGCCATCTTGCGCGTCAACCGCTCGGCAGTCGTCGTCTGCCCCACCGTAGACCTTCTGCACCAGTGGTATAGCCGCCTGCGCTCGGCCTTTGCCTGCGAGGTCGGCGTCTACTATGGTGGAGAAAAGCTGCTGCATTCACTCATGGTCACAACCTACCATTCGCTGGGTGATCTCATGGCAGAGTATGGCGCGCACTACAAGTTGATTATCTTCGACGAGGTTCATCACTTGCCCGCCAGAGCCTGGGGCGAAGCTGCTTTCATGGCTCCCGCTCCCTGTCGCCTGGGCCTGACCGCTACCTATCCAACGGAAGAGGAACAACGCGAGGCGCGGGGCCGCTGGAACCTGGATGAACTGATCGGGCCACTGGTCTTCGTGCAACGCATGGAGGAACTGGTAGGAGAGCAGTTGGCTCACTATCGCACCCAGCGGCTGCGCGTCTCCCTGACGCCGCAGGAACGCCAACTTTACGAACGCGACCACGCCCTCTACATGGGTTTTGTGCGAGCGCGGCAGTTGCCCAGGCGTTTTGGGGGAGGCTGGCTGCGCGAATTGATGCGCCTCTCAGCCAGCGACCGTGAAGCGCGGACAGCCTTGCTGGCCCGCCAGCGCGTGCTGCACCTCCTGGCAGGCTGCCAGGGCAAGCTTCAGGCGGTCGAGTCCCTTTTGCACGAGCATAGCAACGACCTCTGCCTCATCTTCACCGAGAACAACAGCGTTGCCTACACCCTGGCTCGTCGTTTGCTGATTCCGGTCATCAGCCACGAGACAAGGGCAGCCGAGCGCAAGGACATCCTCGACGGTTTTGCCGAGCGACGCTACCGCGCTATCATCACCTCACGAGTTCTTAATGAAGGGGTGGATGTGCCGGAGGCGAAAGTGGCGATCATCCTGGGTGGGACGGCTGGCGCGCGCGAGTATTTGCAACGCTTAGGACGTGTGTTGCGCAAAGTAGAGAACCGGCAGGCGGTTCTCTATGAGATACTTGTCCGCGATACGGTGGAGGAGGGCCGGGCGCATCGACGACGAAAGGCAGTCAAAGCACAGCAGCAGGAGGTGAAGCGTGCTGACGGCTGATCTGGTGCGTCCCTTCCTGCTGCGTTCAGGCAACAGGTTAGAGGTGCAATGGCTGGATGAAAGCAATAGCTTGTGGCTGCAAACCGCCAGCGATCTCATCACACTTTTCCAACACATGCGTGGGCAGACCAGGGCCGACTGGGAGGCAGCGTTAGTGGCTTATGAGGGCAACCGCACGGATTATCTCATCGTGCGAGGATTGGCGAAAGTGCTGACAGATGCAGCGACGTTTGCACCTCGCGCTACCCCCTATGCACCCGGCGAGGTGCGTCGGCGACTCTTCGAGCGAGGGCCGATCTTTGCCACACCGGAGGTATGTCATCCTCACACGCGCACAGAGGTGATGCAGCAACTCGCCGCAGAGATAGGCACAAGTGAAGCAGAACTGGAGCAGGCGCTATTTGCGGATCGGGTCGAGGAACAGCTCCTTATCGACACAGGGCCATGCTGGACGCCTGGGCAATTGTTGGCCCGCTACAACCTGGAACTGGCGCGCGGTGTGCTCTACACAGCTACAACGGTGCGCATTGAGGTCTACGATGGCTTCAAAGACCTCTGGAAATATCTCAAACTGTTCCAACTCATGTTCTGGGGTCAACCCTTAGCGGGCGGAGGCTATCAACTGGACCTGGCCGGGCCGATCTCGCCCTTTGTGCGCAGTACGACGCGCTATGGACGAGCCTTCGCTGCCTTCCTGCCCGCTGTGCTGCTCTGTGAACGCTGGTCGTTGACCGCAGAGGTATATACCCATCTGTGTTCGCACGCCCTGATTTACCATCTCGACCACAGCAGCCCGCTGCGGAGTTCTTTCAAGGCCAGTGGCCTCTATGATAGCCGCCTGGAACGCGAATTTGCCCAGGAGTTCACGGAGTTGCAGGAAAAATTCGGTTCCGAGCGCAATGGGTGGAGGCTTGAGCGAGAACGCGAGGTGCTGCTGCTGGACGACACAGTAATGATCCCCGATTTCGTTGCCACTCACGCGCTAGACCCTGCACGCAAACTCCTCATCGAACTGGTCGGCTATTGGACACCTACCTACCTGCGCCGCAAGATCGACAAGGTACGCGCAGCAGAATGTCGGCACCTGTTGTTGCTGGTCTACCAGGGACTCAACCTCACGCAAGAGAGCTTTGCCGATGTGGCAAGCGAGGTGCTGTTCTTCCCACGCAAACCAGTCATCAAAGAGGTCTTGACTGTCATGGAGGCAATGGCCGAGCGGCTCTACGGGCCACTAAGCAAGCCCAAAAGCACTAATCGTCAATAAGACCAATTACCTCTACTGCTCCCGCTGCACCGGAGAAACTCTATGCAGCTAGTTGAGGAAAACACAATCTGAGTATAGAAAGCATGAGGAAGAATAGCAATGTCCATACCAGTACATGAGCATTACTGACAGATATGTTTTTACACCTGCTCCAAGAAAAGCCATCTCCTATCCCGATTACGAGGCGTAATCTGCAAACTCTTACACTGGTTTGCCCTGAAGTGCCTTTAATAAAACACCTAGCTGTTTTTGATAGACAGGGGACTGTTTCCATCCTTCAAAGTTTGCGATGTGACGTTTTTTGGGTATGAAACCTGCCCAACCAGGACTATCGAGAATAGCAGTATCCAGGCAAATAGGGAGGAGAACATCCACCTTGCCGCCACGTTCCTTATTTCGCGCTATCTCTACCTCTTTCTTTACCCAATCACTGGCTAGTGCATCTTTTGAGAGAACAAGTAACAACTTATCATGATGCTGGATAGCTTCGGTAATCTTCTCTGGAAATTTATCGCCTGGCCGTAAATTCATTGGCGCAAACCAGCAACGTACCCCTCTCTGCTGCAAACTTTGATAAAGTACTTCAACAAAATGCTGATCTTCACTGGCATAGCTAATAAAGCATGTAAAGTAGCTCAAAGGGTTTTTACTCTGCTCAAGTATCGCTTCTAACAAATGTCCTGTTAGTCCCACTCCTTGAAGAAATTTCTGTGGGATCGAACCTGCGAAACGACCTATTGTGGTAACATCAATCGTGGAAGGCCCCAGGTGCTGTATTGTATCAAGCCCTTTGACAGTTCTCATATCCACATTTAGCAACTGCGTCTCATGCATCGTAGCCTTTCGACACCGTACTTCACAAAGAGTTGTTTTTCTGAAGATTGTGCCATGCAAGTTTGCATGGCACAGATTCGCCCCTGTCAAATCTGCCATAGCCAGATTCGCATAGCTTAGATCGGCTGAATCCAGGGCAACTCCACAGAGATTTGCTCCCCTCAGATTGACTCCGCGAAAGTTGATACCGCTGAGTCTCTTTCCTCTCAAGTCGGCATTACTTAAATCTGGCAGAATTTCAGGATGCTTCCGTCGCCATTGATTCCACTTCCTCACAGGCCCATTAAGCTGATCAATATGATTGGACATTACTAATCTCCTGAATCACTACTAATGATGTTTTTACAGTCTGCTATATCAAATACTAGTAGAGCGCAAAAACATCTGAATACACTTTCACTAACTGGGATGTGCATTATTGTTCGCCGAATTTCGCTGTGAATCTGGTCTCGGTGGTTCTAACACAGGTGGTGAGTACGGCAGATAGTAAAACTGTGATAGGGCCGGGTAGTTTTGCAGCAGTTGTGGATACTTGTTGAACAACTCCGAAAATGTCTCCACAGTGTCGAGTTCTCTGATGATAAATTCTGCCCCTCTGGCCCCAACGATCTCCATCAACTGCTCACGAATCTTCTGGCTATATTGATATGACTGCTTTTTCGCTTGTTCGCGCAGTTCAAAATCATTATCCCGTGCCTTCTCCCTGCGGTTATACTCTCTTCGTCTCGCTTCCTCCTGTAGCTACGCCTCCGTCTTTACCCTCGCTACAGCAGCATTTGTACGCTCCCTCGCTTTAGCAATTTCTGTCTGTTTCTCGATATCGCGTATCTGCTGGCGGTTTCGATCCCAGAAAATCTCTGGGAAAGGAATCTGACCAAGCGCAATACCAACCTCCTGGAGTTCACGCCGACTGGAGGCGATATAGATGAGCTTCTTTTCATTGAGCTTATCATGCAACGTGCTTCTTGCATAGGACTTAAAGCTACTTTCAATTGCAGCCGGGATGTTCCTCCAATTTGTCGTGTCGTCGTATAGGTTCGTCGTTTGAACTTTGACGCTGATCTGCCCAATATTCCATCGCCTACTAAAGATGAACTCGCTGTTTGTAGTTCTTGCAGAGAAGTATGATTGCTCTGACAGAGTTCCTTCGCTTTCTGCGACACCACATCAACAGGTGCCCCTTGCAACATCGTCGCGGCAATCACGTAACAGCGCTCGTAGGCATCCAGTTGGTAGTACCACTCATCAATAGTAGAGGGCATTGCGGCAACATCGGTTCTATCCGCAGGCTCGTCCCTAATACTTTCATTCGCTAAAGCTGCATCCCACAGCCCATTTCTGACCATCTCTGCAACCTGACGTTTGCGGGCATCAACAAAACTGGCCATAGCTTCCGCAGGTGGATTCTCTTTTTGGAGCGTGAATGTGATGCCTATATCGTTGAAAAGCTGTACCAGATCCTTCAGGCTAAAGCCGTTGTAGATCATACCTTGATTTGTACCCAGCACGGAACCAGCAATTTGCCGTCCATAGACGTTGTATCCCTCAGCTTGTTGCCGGGTATCCTCTCCGTTCACGGCCCTGCCCCCCATCCTCACCGACTGTTTCAGAGTTCTCTTCTCCCATAATCCCTCACCAGATAGTGAATTTACTTATCCTGGACATTGTTATCTTTTAGCGCAGCACGTGAAAATTTCGCCAGCGCTGAGGAATCGAAGTTATTGAGTAGTGTCCCACGATTAGCACCTAGAACAGAGCCTTGTATGATATGTGCATTGATATGATATGTTTCTGCGCGTCGCGCCAACGGTTCAAAACACTGCATTTCTCCATCTTTGTCGGCGTCTCTCGTCTCAACTCCTTCCTTCCCATACCGTTTATTCGTGAAATTGTTAATCGCGGTGCGGATACTAGCAGATACCTCCGCAAAGAATCGGTCGCAGTCCGCCTGACGTTTAAGTGACCTGGTATCCGCTTGAAGAACCTGCAACGCACTTAATGGACTTCCCTGCCAATCAACCGCTCGAACAATGATAGGAATCACACACGCTTCCTTTGCTTGCCGTCTCGCTAACGCGATCCTCATCTCTCTCTGGCAACATGCTGAGGCCATGAAGTCAGGACTTACTAACAATAGAATGACCTGTGCCTGGACGAGATGCTCTTCTATCTCTTGCATCCATGTTTGTCCGGGCACAATCATACCATCGTACCAATAGTTGATATATCCCTCGTGCTGCAATGCATCGAGTATCTTCCCTAACGCATCGCGAAACTGCTTATCAGCATGCGCATAGCTACAGAAGAGATTTATAGTTGGTACAGGCCCTTGAGCCATTTGCTTCCTCTTTTTTCAGAGCTAGAATATACACTCAACATTACTCGACATTATACAGTACTCAACAGTGCGTAGCAATTTGAAATACGCTGAAGTAGGAAAAAAATACCTGTATGAGCCGATTTGCATTTCACCAATGTCTAAAAGGAGGTTATAGGCATGATTTGCTCCTTCGTTTGTAGCAACAGGCAATGGCAATATAATATATCTCATAGTTTGCCACGCGCCTCCTCAACTAAACATATTATCTCATTCAGACCTGGCATAGCTTGCGGAGCCTGCTGCAACATATACAGGTTATCGAGGACTCCATCAAAGGTAGTGACATGCCGCGTTTCCTGGATAGCGCGCTGATAGCTCTGCCGAGATTGAGCGAGGTTCCCCAAAGCCAGTTGCGC
>DAOTVZ010000178.1:0-3156 GCA_034436045.1 Ktedonobacteraceae bacterium
CCGTTTATGGATATCGGAATGCGCGCCGCAACCTTACTGCTCAGTCGGCTTGAGGGGCTGGATAGCCCCCCCAAACATATCGAGTTGCCAACTAACCTGATTATTCGCGAATCGTGTGGGGCGCAACAGCATATCAAGCGCACATTGCATGCACCATGAAGCTTGCTTAACTGACCACCAGCATGGCGATGGTGAAGGTGCCATGTACAATGCGCACAGGAGGTAGTTTGTGTGGGCCGTTGCTCACAAGCTGGGGGCAGGAGAAAGAACCGGTCATATGATCGACGCCGATAGTGGAGGTAGGTGCATCCTGGGTCACGGTGAGAAGGCATTGCGCGCCTGCCTGAGACGCTAAATCCCAGGATGCCTGGGTACCAAGTGCGAGATGAACGTCACCGCCATTGATGTCTTCGGCCAGGTGATAGTTTCCCGGCCCCTGATAACCATAAAAGGCCAGGAAAAACACTTCGTTCGGCTCCGCTATATCAATGGTGAACTCTTTATGACCATGACGCAGCATTGAGAGCGCCGTCGTCGCCTGAATAGTATAGTTACCAGTGGCAGCACCCTCTAACGTAAAACTGACGATACTGCTATGTTGACTATCCGCCTGTTTGTTGAGATAGACTGTCGTTCCCACTACTTGAGCAGGCGGGGTCGGACTATTGATGCTCCCGCATCCGGTCAACAATAGTATGAATAGCCCCAACAATGAATACCAACGGCGTGTAAGCATGATGTACCTTGCGACTCTCTTAATGCAAAAAACCTGCTACGGTTTCATCGGCGTATCGTCCAGCAGATGAATAATGCAGGATACGACAGGTACCTTGTACTGCATCCGCGCAAGTATATTATACCGCAACAGACGCTCCGCCATTTTTCATATACACAAGAAAGTTATTTACTTTTGTCCGCGCTTGTGGTATCCTAGAGGGTAATCTGAAAAACGAACAGAGCATGGCAAGATACGCGAGACATATCCCTTCCCAGGGGCATGCAGAGAGGAAACACCGAAGGCTGCAAGTGTTCCTGCCAGTAAGAAGAGCGATACCCCTCGCCAGCCTGTACTGAGGCAGTAAAGTACACGCATCGACCACGTTACCGGTCGCACGAGCGCGTTCTTTCTCTTGACTAACAAGGGAACGCCCGACAAGACAGAGCTTGATAGTCTTCGCGGATGTCAGGCTATGACGCTGTTGTCTGTCTTATAGGAAGAGCGCGGAAGGTGGGTGGAACCACGAAAGTCGTAACCTTTTCGTCCCATGTGCGGATGAAAGGGTTTTTTTATTGCCTTGCGTGTGTCGTCTGCTCGCAAACAAATTTAAAGGAGGGTTTGAAAACTATGTCAGTTGAAATGCAAGAAATGGAGTCGGTGAATTATACGCCGCTTCAACGCATGCGCCACTCGGCCGCACACGTGATGGCCGAGGCGGTGCAGGAGATGTTTCCCGATGTGCGTTTCGCCATCGGTCCCGCCATCGAGAACGGCTTTTACTACGACTTCGACCTGCCGCGCGCGCTAACGCCGGACGACCTGCCGGAGATCGAGAGGCGCATGCAGCGCATTATCGACGGGAAATACCCCTTCCTGCGAGATCGCTGGCCACGCGAGAAGGCGCTGGAGTACTTCAGGAACAAGGGGCAGATCTACAAGGTCGAGATCATCGAGAATCTGCCAGACGAGGAGGTGGGCATCTACCAGCAACACAACTTCCTCGATCTGTGTCGAGGGCCGCATGTAGAACATACGGGGCAGATAGGACCTTTCAAGCTGATGCGCGTAGCCGGGGCCTACTGGCGTGGTGACGAGCGTCGCCCGATGCTGCAACGCATCTACGGCACGGCCTGGTTCACGCAGGAGGAACTCGATCAGTACCTGTGGCGTCTAGAAGAGGCACAAAAGCGCGATCATCGTAAGCTTGGGCGCGAACTCAAACTGTTCGTCATGAGCGAAGACCTGCCCGCCGGCGTGCCCATGTTCTTGCCACGTGGCGAGATGCTGCGCCACTTGATGGAAGAGTACGTGCGCGAGACGCAGGAACGCTACGGCTATCAGCACGTCTGGACGTCGCATCTCGGCAAAGTGCGTCTCTACAAAACGTCCAAGCACTGGTATACGTACCGCGAAAACATGTTTCCGGTGATGAAGGGCGAACAGGAACTGTCAGAGGATGACTCCTATATCCTCAAGCCAATGAACTGTCCGCATCATATCCTGCTGTACAAATCGCAGATGCACAGCTACCGCGACTTGCCCATTCGCTACGCAGAGTTCGCCACGCTCTACCGCTATGAGAAGGCCGGCACGTTGACGGGACTGGCGCGCGTGCGCAGCCTGACGCAAGATGACGCGCACGTCTTCTTGCGGCCCGACCAGATTCAGGAGGAGTTCAACCGCGCCGTTAACCTGACGCACGAAGTCTTTCAGACGTATGGCTTGACGGACTACTGGGTACGCCTGTCCTTGCGCGATCCGCAGAAGCCGGAGGAGTATGTGGGCAGCGACGAGGTCTGGCGGGCGGCGGAGTCGGCGTTACGCGCTGCAACGGAGAGTAAAGGTATTCAGTACGAGGTCGGTATCGGCGAGGCCGCCTTCTATGGCCCGAAAGTGGACTTCATGGTGCGCGACGTGCTTGGCCGCGAGTGGCAATGCTCCACGATCCAGCTTGATTTCGTACAGCCGGAGAATTTCGAGCTTGAATACGTGGGCGAGGATGGGCAGATGCATCGTCCGGTGATGATTCACCGCGCTGTGACGGGTTCTACGGAGCGTTTCATGGCGATGCTGATCGAGCATTTTGGCGGCGCGTTCCCAGTCTGGCTCTCGCCCGTGCAGGCCATGATCATTCCTATCGCCGACCGACATAACGAATACGCCAACGTCGTGCAGATGGCACTCAAGGCCGAGGGTATTCGCGCCGAGGTTGATGCGCGCGGTGAGCGCATGAACGCCAAAATCCGCGAGGCGCAACTGCAAAAGATTCCTTACATGCTGGTGGTGGGCGACAAAGAGGCATCATCCGAAGCGGTTTCGGTACGCTTGCGCACGAATGTAGACCTCAAGTCCATGCCGCTCTCGCAATTTATCGAGCGTGTTACAAACATCGTTAAGACGAAGAGCCAGGAACTGTAGGAACGGAGATTGATCCCGCC
>DAOTVZ010000179.1:0-8354 GCA_034436045.1 Ktedonobacteraceae bacterium
TTTTCTAAACAAGTTATATCCGCAAAAATGTGAATTTTCGCTGAATGTTTGCTGAATTTTCGCTGAATGTACATCGACACCGTCACGATGATGATGAATTTTTCACCCGAAACCGGCAATGGCATCACGCCCCGACGGGATGGTACCATTGTTGGTTTCGGGTGAAAAAATTCATCATCACGCGCTGAAAGCGGAGCAATAGGCGAGCAGGGCGTGATCAATCACGCCCCTGCGAGATCGCCGACGTTGCTGGTGAAAATTCATTATCATCGTTGCTCAGCGCGAGACGAAAGAGGAAGATAAAAAGTAGGTGACGCGCTCTAGCTTATGCAGAGGCTAGCAGCGCGCCCCAAAGGACAGAGGTAAAGGCAGGCAGGCTAATTTGTTCCCAACATCGGTATCAGCCCATGCGAGATGGACATGCCCAGCACTAGCACGGCGGCGAGGCCAAAGTAGGCCAGGCTGAGGATGATGCGCGTGCCAATGGGTACGTTATAATATGCCTTTGCTTGCGGCGTATTGGGAACCATGCCGCGCGTGAAGAGTTGTGTCGCCGCCATAATGAGGAAGAAGAGCAGCCAGACAGAGAAGTTGCCCTGCAACCATGACCAGACCTCGAAGGCCAGCAGGCCCACAAAACCGAGAATCCAGATGCGCCGGTCAATCGCCGCCAGCACACGCCCACCATCAAACGGCACAATGGGGATGAGGTTGAACAGGTTCATGAAGAAGCCAAAGTAAGCCAGCGAGGCCCACAAAGCCTGTGCCGATGTGTGCATCTGCGCCAGCAGCAAGCAAACAGAAGCAGCTAGAGCGCCCGCTATCGGGCCGGCGATCCCCACCTCGGCCTCGTCACGCGCATTCTGCGGCATACGGCGCATGGTGACGGCTGCGCCCAACATAGGCACGAAGATCAAACCTCCCATCGGAATACCCTTCAGCTTCATAACCAGCGCGTGACCCATCTCATGGATGAAGAGCAGCAGCACCAACCCGATAGCGAAGGGCCAGCCCAGGAAAAATGCGTAGATACCAACAGAGATCAGCGCGGTAATACCTGCCAGCCCGAACTTGAGCAGAAAGGCCAGACTCTGCAATTTGAGTAACAAGGCCGCGAGGGCTGCACCAAGCCCGCCCAGCTTCGCCAGTCCACGCTTCTTGCGCTTCGCCCCACTTTCGGGTGTAGATGCCGTATCAGCATTTTCGCCAGCAGTATACTCGTGCAACTGCTGCGGGCCACGATACTCTGCTGGCAGCACAGGTGCCTCAGTTGGCACGATGCCTCTATATGATATTTCAGGCTGATGAATGCCATAATCGCTATAGGGATCGGGATATGATGATTCTGGTGATAGAATAAACGGCGGATATTGCTCACCGACACCATCCTGTTGATAGTAGCGAGGATCAGTATACCCCCCTCCAACCGGTGAGCTATAATATCGTGAAGAATCTTCGGGATTTTCGTACACGTTAGCCTCGATTCTTTAGCAAAAGCATATTACCAGCCATATCATATCACAACCCTGCCATACTTATTGCAACGTAATCGTGCCTTCCAGGTAGCGGCGCAACAGGTTGAGCGCAGACATGACCGAGATGCGCTTCTGATCCTCGCGGCTGGCACGCCAGCCCGGCCCCTTGCCGATTGCCACACCACTCGGCCCCTCGACCGCAATATGCACGGTGCCAACCGGTTTACCTTCCTGCAAGTCGGGGCCAGCAACGCCAGTAATGCCCAGACCGATGTCGGTTCTCAACTGCTGACGTACCGCGTGTGCCATCGTCCGTGCCGTCTGTTCGCTTACCGCACCATACTGCTCCAGTATCTCGCGCGGCACACCCATCTGCGCCTTGAGTTCGGTACTATAGCTGACGATGCCTCCAACAAAATACTCGGAGCTACCCGCCACATCCGTAATCGTGCTGGCGAGCAGGCCACCCGTCAAAGACTCCATCACTGCTAGCTTCAATCCTTGCTCTTTGAGCATCCGGCCCACCACGCTCTGCAAGGTGTCACGATCTATGCCAAAGACGTGATGGCCTAGCAACTGTCGCGCCTGGGCCTCTGTCGCTCTCACCAGCGCCTCAGCCTCCTCGCGTGTAGCTGCCTTAGCAGTAATACGCACATCTATTCCGTCGGTTTTAGCATATGTCGCTACCGTTGGATTGGTATTATGGATGAGTGAACCAAGTTGCTGCTCAACCGAGGACTCGCCCAGACCAGCTACGCGCAAGATACGTGTGAAGATAACGCCACCGGTATAGGGAGTCAGGCGAGGAATAGCTTCATATTCCCACATGCGGTACATCTCACGCGGCACACCCGGCATAGCTATAATGATATGCTTATCTTTCTCCACCCACCAGCCGGGCGCAGTACCCAATGGGTTGGGAAGCGCGCGGGCCGAGGGAATGAGCGTGGCCTGCTTGATATTGCTCTCCGGCATGGGAGATCCAAATTTCGCAAACATGGTTCGCAACTCAGCCTCCAACTGCAGATCAACCTGCATCGTCTCACCCAGCAGCGTGCTAATCGCCTCGCGCGCCAGATCATCCTCGGTTGGTCCCAGGCCACCCGTCATGATAATCAGATCAGAGCGTTGCCAGGCGCGTTGCAACGTCTCAACGATACGTCCCAGGTTATCACCCACCTGTGAAACAAAATAAAGGTCGATACCGAGCGCCGCCAGGCTCTGGGCCAGGAAAGTCGCATTAGTGTCGGTGATGTGCCCTAATAGCAATTCAGTACCACATGATAAAATTTCCGCGCGCATATGCCCTCCAACGCTGAGACCACCCTGATCTCATCGTTCGTGTAAAATCGGGAACGGTTTTCGTTCCTCATTGCAGATAGTCTTTAACATCATACCACATCAGGCGGCGAAATCAATATATTGTGTCGCATCTATAAAAAAGTCCAATATCTTGTGTCAGGGACTTGAAATCAGGAGCTTTTGCGAGTATACTGAGTTGCGGAAGGTAAAAGAGC
This sequence comes from Ktedonobacteraceae bacterium, assembly GCA_034436045.1. Lineage (GTDB taxonomy): Bacteria > Chloroflexota > Ktedonobacteria > Ktedonobacterales > Ktedonobacteraceae > H111-94. The sequence goes on from DAOTVZ010000179.1 coordinate 2,993, forward strand.
CACAGGCAACATCGATGTTGATCCTATTTGAAATACTTTTCCAACAATTATTGTATTTCTTGAAAAGAGGAGTAGTCAAGGATGTTAGAACAGCAGTCACCTACCACCGCCGCCCAGGCTGACACCAATACACAGCATTATACAAAGTTAGAAGGCATTCGTGAGAAGGTCTTCCTGGATCGCTATTCGCTCAAAGACCCTTCCGGCAAGCCTCTTGAGGACTACCCGGAGCAACTCTGGGCGCGCGTTGCTCGTGGCATCGCCGCCGTCGAGCAGACCGAGGAGCAGCGAGCCTACTGGGAACGCCGCTTCTACGAGGCGCTCTCAGGTTTCCAATTTGTCCCCGGCGGACGTATCCTGACCGGTGCCGGTTCTGGCCACCAGGTAACATTCTACAACTGCATGCCGCCAGACCAGGAGGTACTTACAGCCAAGGGCTATCGACCGATCTCTCAAATCGCCATCGGCGATCTCGTAGTCACCCATCGCAACCGTCTTCGTCCGGTGCTGCACCGCTTTGAGCGCGAAACTGAAGAGCAGCTCTACATCATCCGTCCCAAGAAAATAGGCTACGACGACCTGCGCGTAACAGGCGAGCATAAAATATATGTAATCCGCTCAGAGTGGGTCAACACACACAAATCCCGCGACGGGCTACGCCTGCAACACGAGCCAGACTGGATTCCCGCCAAAGACATTAAACCGGGTGATTATCTCGCCGTCGCATACAATGACGAAGAAAGCACCCCAGATGCTATCTATCTCCACGACTACCTATCAGGCTATCAAACGGAGGGCGGAAAGCTCTTCAAAGCTACGACACGAGGTTATCATGGTTATGTATCGGATTGGGGAACACATTACAAGCTTCAGGATCGTCTGGAACTCGATGGCGATTTATGCTACTTGTTTGGACGCTGGCTTGGCGATGGCTGTATAACTCATCGTAGCGGCACAGACATCCCATCTGGAATCAAAATCGTCTTTGCTCTGGATGAGCAAAAAGAAGCTGAAGAGATTGCTCGCATTATCGAAGCGAAGTTTGGCATAGAACCCACCATCAAGCTGAGCAGTACGGAACGCTGGTACGACTTGTGGATCAACTCTATGCCCATCGGGGAATTCTTTAAGGCATTTCTCGGCTGTTATAGCTACAACAAGCGAATTCCCGATCAATTAATGCATTTATCTTCCGACCTTACATTGGAGCTATTGCGCGGATTATTCAGTGCTGATGGCTACATCTCTGGTAACAAACTTGGCATTGTATTGGCTAATCGTACGCTCACTGTTCAGACTCACCAGCTTCTGTTACGAATGGGATATTTATTCTCAATTCGAGAGAACACCCATCGCTTAGGGCGTATGCCAGCTTACCGCCTTCAAGCAACAGCCAATGAGTGTGGGCCATTGTTTGAGCGCTTCTTCGGCATAGAAGCACCTGAACACAACATCGACCTAAAATACTACTTTGAATATGATAATCTCAAATGGGTACGGATCGATGAGATTGTTATAGAGGATTATGCCGGTAGCGTGCTGGATATTGAGGTTGAGGAAGACCATTCGTTTGTTTCAGCCGGAGTTGTTGTCTCGAACTGCTTCGTGATACCAAGCCCGGAGGATAGTCGTCAGGGTATTCTTGATAATCTCAAGATTATGACCGAGATCATGGCACGCGGCGGCGGTGTCGGCATCAATCTCTCGACGTTGCGTCCGCGTGGCTCTTATATCAGAACGGTCAATGGTACCGCGTCCGGCCCTTGTTCCTGGGCACAGTTGTATTCAGTGGCAACCGGCGATGTCATTCAGCAGGGGGGCTGCTTTGGCCCCAATGAGCGCATTGTGACCGATCATGGCTTGATTCCGGCTAAAGAACTCGCGGATCGCCTGGAAGCTGGCGAGCAGATTCAGGCTATCACACATAAGGGATTGCGCCCCTTCACCCACGTTTTCCGCAACGGCGTCAAGGAGCTTTACGAGGTCAAGACACGCCGGGGCTATGGCGTCAAAGTGACACTTGATCACAAGATGGGCGTGCTGCGCAACGGAGAGATTGTCACAATCCCTCTGCGCAATCTCCATGAAGGTGATGAGATTTTGCTGCTCCCTGGTGAACATATGGCTGACGCACCGCTCGTACCACTCAGAAGCAGTCCCTCTATACGCTCGAAAATGAGCACCACACTCAACGAGCAGGTCACATTGCCAACTCATCTCACGCCTGAACTGGCCTATCTGCTCGGCTTCTTCTATGGTGAGGGCCATGTTCTTCAGGATGAAAAGGGCATCTCATGCAGCGTCGAAAACAGCCGCCTGGACATTCAGCAGCGCCTCATTACGCTGATAAAACAACTCTTCGGGCTAGAAGCCAGGGTCTATAACGGTGATGGTGCCAGCTCGAATATCAATGTCTACTCGCGCGTGCTGCTCGAATGGCTGCAAGAAAATGGCCTGCTCAAGCAGAAAGCAGCAGAGGTGCGTGTGCCGGAGGCTATCTTCCGCTCACCCACAACAGTCGTCGCAGCCTTCATCGGTGGCTACTTCGATGCCGACGGCGGTGATCGACACAATAAGGACGGCTATGGCTTCGACAGCGTGAGCCGCGCCATGCTAGAGGATATTCAGCAGTTGTTGCTTGCCAATGGCATCGTTTCTCACATCGCCGTTCAAGATCGCAGCGCGCAAGGCAGGTTGCCTATCTATCGTCTGCTGATTACAGAGGCACAGTTCTGCGAACGTTTCAGCAACTTTATTGCTTGTCAGAAGGATCAGCAGCATCAAGGATATCGCAGTCACGGCAATTCCACCAAAGAACATGTTTCGCACTACGCATTAAGCCGTGTACATGAGCGCGTTGCGACAGCCGGACACGTTGCGCTACTAGAGAGCATCGATGATCTGCTCAACGTGCTTCCCGACACTATCACCTCTATCACGCCAGTCGGCACCTCTGATGTGTACGATTTCGAGGTTGACGAAGTACACCTGCTGGCCGGTAATGGCCTCTATACCTCCAATTCACGGCGCGGGGCCTTAATGCTCATGCTCGATGACAACCATCCCGACATTGAGGAGTTCATCACTGTCAAGCGCACGCCGGGGAAGATTGAGCATGCGAATCTGTCCGTGTGCATCTCGGACAAGTTCATGCAGGCCGTCAAGGACGATGCCGACTGGCATCTGGTCTGGCAGGGCAAGGTCATGAAAACCATCCGCGCCCGCCAGTTATGGGACCTGATCTGCACCTCCGCCTGGGAGTCCGCCGAACCCGGCATGGTCTTCATGGATCGCTATAATGCAGAATCAAACACATGGTACTATGAGAACATAAGATGTGTGAACCCCTGTGGTGAGCAGGGTCTGCCCCCCTGGAACGTTTGTAATCTGGGTGCCATCAACCTTTCAGCATTTGTGGAAAATGGGCAGATGAACTATGAACGGCTGGCGGAGATCAGCAAGGTTGCCATGCGCTTCCTGGATAACGTCATCGATGCCAACGAGTACTTCCTCGAGGAGAACCGTGAAGCGCAGATGGGCACGCGCCGCACCGGCCTGGGCACGATGGGACTGGCCGACGCGCTCATCAAGATGAAAGTGGCCTACGGGAGCGATGAGTCGCTGCCGATCATCGAGCGCATCTACCAGACGATCCGCGATGCAGCTTATGAGGCATCTTCGGATATCGCCGCCGAAAAGGGGGCCTTCCCTCGCTTCGACCGCGAAAAATATATGCAAGGACGTTTCATCCAGCGCTTGCCACAGGCAATACAGGAAAAGATCAGGCGGCAAGGCATTCGCAACGCGGTGTTGCTAACACAGGCCCCCACCGGCACTACCAGTCTCTTCGCAGGCGTCAGTTCCGGTATTGAGCCAGTCTACGACTTCGCAATGGTGCGCCGCGACCGCACCGGCGAACATATCCTGTATCATCCACTGCTGCAAGAGTGGCGCGACAAGCATCCCAACGAGCCAACGCCACACTACTTTGTCTCGTCCAAAGACCTCACACCGGAAGAGCATGTGCGCGTGCAGGCCACCATCCAGCGTTATACCGACTCCAGCATCAGCAAGACGGTCAACGCCCCACACGACCATACCGTTGAGCAGGTGCAGAAGCTCTATCGACTGGCTTACGAGATGGGCTGCAAGGGCATCACCTACTACCGTGATGGCTCACGCGACGCGGTGCTGACGCGCATTGAAGATGAGAAGAAGAAAAAATCGGCTGAATCCGCCGAGCAGGCCGAGGCCAAACACCCGTTGATGATGGAACCTGTGACCTCCATTCAGCAGGGCGTCAAGCCGCGTCCGCCGGTTGTGCAGGGCTATACGCGCCAGATCAACGCGCCGGAGGGCAAGATCAACGTCACCATCAACAGTGACGAACAGGGGCCATTGGAGGTTTTCGTCAACGTGGGCAAGGCCGGTAGCGACATCGCTGCACTGGCCGAAGCGCTCGGTCGCCTGATCTCGCTCAACCTGCGCATCCTCAGCCCGCTCTCACAGACCGACCGCGCCCAGGAGATCGCTGACCAACTACGCGGCATCGGAGGTAGCCGCTCGGTCGGCTTCGGTAGCCAGCAGATACGCTCGCTGCCTGACGCTGTGGCCCGCGCACTCGAACTGCACATGGAGTCGCTCCAGGCAGCGAAGGAGGGTGAGCAGAAGGCCGATCCAGCACCACAGGTTTCACAGGTATCACAACACAACGGCATCCACGAAGGCAAAAGCAGCACGCCGCTCAGCATGAACATGTTGAATGTCACCGGCAATCTCTGCCCACAATGCGGCTGCAATACGCTGGTCAATGAGGAGGGTTGTAAGAAGTGCTATAGCTGTGGCTATAGTGAATGCTAGCATAAATTTTTCCAATCGAAGCTGGTCATGATCCCACGCTGTAGGGATGGGATTGCTCCCATCCCTACAGGCTTCCTGATTTCGGAACGCAAGTATCAACATGAGAGGATAAAGAGCATGGCTCACCAGAATGAGACGACAACACACCTGACGCATCTCGACGAGAGCGGCAATATACACATGGTCGATGTGACCGAACGCGCAGAGACGGCGCGCGAGGCGGTAGCGAAAGCGCGCGTGCGTCTACAACCCTCTACCGTACAACTCATTGAGCAGAATCAAGTAGCTAAGGGGAGCGTGCTGGAAGTGGCAAAGATCGCGGGCATCATGGCGGCCAAGCAGACGCCACAGCTTATCCCGCTCTGCCATCCACTACCCATGACACACATCGATCTGCACTTCACGCTCGACACGACCGAGGGCCTGATCTTCATCGAGGCACGCACCCGCACCCACTACAAAACCGGAGTAGATGTCGAAGCGCTCACCGCCGCTACCGTCG
>DAOTVZ010000180.1:0-9043 GCA_034436045.1 Ktedonobacteraceae bacterium
TTGCCGGTAAGTGCTTTGCCTGCTGATGGCACATATCCTTCTAATACGGCTCGTTGGGAGAAGCGTAACATTGCGGAGGAGATACCGACGTGGGATCCTAGTATTTGCATTCAATGTGGTAAATGCACAATGGTTTGCCCACATGCTGTTATTCGCATGAAAGTTTTTGATCCGGCCTACCTTGAGAAAGCGCCAGCCACCTTTCTCTCGACGGAGGCGCGTTTCAAAGAGTTTCCTGGTATGCGGTATAGCTTACAGGTAGCGCCGGAGGATTGTACTGGTTGCGGGTTATGTGTTGAAGCTTGCCCGGTCAAGGATAAACGGAATGTGGGGCGCAAGGCCATCAATATGGCTCCGCAATTGCCGTTGCGCGAACAGGAGAAAACCAACTGGGAATTCTTCCTGACATTGCCGGATGTAAGTCGCAAAGGGCTGAACGTGGCGGCGATCAAAAATTCGCAACTGCTGACGCCACTCTTTGAGTTTTCAGGTGCCTGTTCTGGTTGTGGAGAGACGCCTTATATCAAGCTGGTGACGCAACTCTTTGGGGATCGCATGTTAGTGGCGAATGCGACCGGTTGTTCGTCGATTTACGGGGGCAACTTGCCTACGACACCGTGGAGTTGTGATGCTGAGGGGCGTGGCCCGGCATGGTCTAACTCGTTGTTTGAAGATAACGCTGAGTTTGGTTTGGGGATGCGCCTGACGCTAGACAAGCAGGAGGAGTATGCACGTGAGTTGCTTGTTCAGTTGCATGATGTGGTGGGTGAGGAGCTTGTGCAGGCTCTGTTGAGCGCTGATCAATCGAGCGAGGAGGGCATTCAGCAGCAGCGTGTGCATGTTGCTCAGTTGAAGCAGCGCCTGCAAGATATGCAGAGTACAGACGCCCGTATTCAGAATCTGTTGAGTCTGGCCGATGTACTGGTACGCAAGAGTGTATGGATTATCGGTGGGGATGGTTGGGCCTATGATATAGGGTACGGAGGCCTAGATCATGTGTTGGCTTCAGGACGCAATGTCAATGTACTAGTGCTCGATACTGAGGTTTACTCCAATACAGGAGGGCAGGCATCGAAGGCCACGCCACGTGGGGCGGTTGCCAAGTTTGCTGCGCGTGGGAAGTCCTTACCAAAAAAGGACTTAGGGATGCTGGCGATGTCTTATGGGTATGTGTATGTGGCACGTGTGGCGATGGGTGCGAATGATCAACAGACGCTGCGTGCGATGATTGAAGCTGAAGCCTATGATGGGCCTTCGTTGATTATTGCCTATAGCCATTGTATAGCACATGGCATTGACATGGTGAAGGGGCTGGAGCAGCAGAGGTTAGCGGTGCAATCGGGCTACTGGCCACTTTATCGCTATAACCCTGATCTGCTGAGTGAGGGCAAGAATCCCCTGATTCTTGATTCAAAAGGTCCCTTAATTCCGCTGGAGAGGTATGCTTATAACGAGGTGCGTTTTAGGATGTTGCAACAGAGTAGTGAGGAACGGGCGGAGCAGTTGTTGCGCGAGGCTCAACAGGATGTGGAGGCCCAGTGGGAACGGTATCGGCAGATGGCAGCAATGTCGGTGGTGACGGAAAATAAGTAGGGGATAGAAGGAGGAATATGATGTCTGATTTGACTACGACCTACCTCGGTTTAGCACTGAAGAACCCACTCGTGGCGTCGGCTTCACCATTGTCGAAAAAGGTGTCGGTGGTACGCCAGTTAGAAGATGCTGGTATAGCAGCGATAGTGATGTATTCACTATTTGAGGAGCAAATTACGCATGAAAGTCATGAACTGGATCATTTTCTAGAGCGGGGCACTCATTCGTATGCGGAATCGCTGAGCTATTTTCCAGATCTTGATCATTATAATCTGGAACCGGAACGATATCTGGAGCATCTTCAACGTGTCAAGCAGGCGGTAGATATACCTGTGATTGGTAGCTTAAATGGCATCTCGTCGGGTGGATGGATTGAGTATGCGCGTAAGGTTGAGCAAGCGGGAGCGGATGCACTGGAGCTAAACATTTACTATGTGCCGACAGACCCTGATCTTAGCAGCGCGGAGCTGGAAGACACGTATGTCCGTCTGGTGCGTGATGTGTGTGCAACGGTCACTATTCCCGTGGCGTTGAAGCTCAGTCCTTTTTTTACGGCGTTGCCTGCACTTGCCAAGCGCTTTGTCGAAGCGGGAGCGGCTGGTCTGGTACTCTTCAATCGTTTTTATCAGCCTGATCTGGATCTGGAAGCGTTAGAAGTGGTGCCAAATCTGGAGTTGAGTAGCTCACATGAGTTACGGTTGCCTCTACGCTGGATTGCGATTCTCTATGGGAGGATTCAGGCTGATTTTGCATTGACCGGAGGGGTGCATCGTGCTACAGATGTACTCAAGGCGATGATGGCGGGTGCTAATGTGGCAATGATGGCATCTGCGTTGCTGATGCATGGGCCTCAGTACGTTACCACGTTACTGACTGATCTTAAGGATTGGATGGAGGAACACGAGTACGAGTCGATCAGGTTGATGCGTGGCAGTATGAGTCAGCAGGCGGTAGCTGATACGGCGGCATTTGAGCGTGCGAACTACATGAAGGTGTTGAATACCTTTAACCAGTCGCTAGTTTGAGGTTCGCTGGCTTCTTTGTACTGATAGGTGTGCCCCATCTGCGGTGGGAGTGACCTGATAGTGTACTCGATCCCATACAGAAAGACCACCTGCCCAGGGGGCGTTCGGCTGTTCCAGTTGATTACTGTTTCTGGTCGCGCAGGACGGATTACTCAAACCTGCGCGACCAGCTGGGTCGGTGGCCACCGGTGGCTTTGAGTGGGACGGTGGCCGATGTGAGATCGCCTATCCCGACTTGTTCCCCCGACGGGGTGTGTGAGGATCACGGGAGTCGTGGAGGCCAGTTTGCAGTATGGGTGAGATCACGGACAGGGTGACTTGTTCAGTCCTAGCGCGCTATTAGTGAAGTTGCTGTCAACCAGTTGATTGTAGGAGGGAATGAAGCTCACTAGACCGGCCTGCACGTGGAACTGTCCCGCGACGTTATAGGATGCCTGGCTGATCTGCGGACTCTTCGCGATATCTGCTGCTGTGGCCTCATAGACCGCGTCCGAGATGCTTTGTCCAAGCCCCAGATACTTATTGAGTAGTACCTTTGCTTCTGCCGGATTGCTCTGAATGAACTGTTCGGCTTGATTGATGGCACGAATATAGGCCGCGATAGCCTGTGATTTAGCATTGATGACACTTTGTCGGGCATAAAAAACACCGTGGACGTCGCCACGCAGGCCGGGGACATCACCACGCACTGGACTAATGAAAATATCACCGATACCTTGTGCCTGTGCCGTCTGTCCAATGGGCGAGAAGAACGATAGTGCGTCTACCTCACCCGCCTGCAAAGCTGCCAACGCCTTTGCGTTATTTGACCCCAGGCTGATTTGAATAGTATCTTTTAGCGCATCCAGCCCTTGTAAGCGGAACAGATAGATCAATAAAGCCTGTGTGCCGGTATTTGGGCCGGTAATACCGATCTTTTTGCCACGCAAGGCATTAATTTTAGCGGACAATGGACTACTGGCGGAAACATGCATCTGTTGCTCGAACTGCGTACTAACTACAATATCTACTACATAACCATTCATAAATGAGCCCAGAATTCTGGCCGAAGCATCGGTTCTTGCCCAGCCAAAGGCGTCGGTGATTACACCGTTGCCAATATCATAATGACCGCTTTCCAAGGCACTTATGATCTTTGTACCCACCTGCATCAGTGGAGGTTTGGGAATCACTAATCCTTGGGCTGTGAAAAAACCCTGCTGCTGGGCCACGTAGAATGGGAAGAAGTTGATCGAGGTATTCAGTTGACATACGTTTAGCACGGTAGGACTTTTCTGTGTTGTCAGTGCGTCTTCTGATAACGAGGCCATAGCAGTATTCGTGCAATTTGCGTTTTTTAGCGAAAAGGAAAGATTTGTGTGATTAAGGAGGGCTGCGCCTCCTACCAGAGCGGCAGCCCCTCCCAGGCATCCCCCCGCTACCATGAAGAATTGCCGTCGTGAGCGCTTTCTCAAATATGCTTGCTGTTGCTCTAAGCTCTGCCAAAATGAGTTATTAGGGCCAGGTGCAGGTACTGATTGCTGGTTCATTTGCATGGAATATCCTCCTCGTATCTTGTTTTATTCCTCATAAGCATACCCTGGTATTTTTCAGTGTGGAGGTAAGAAGGCAGCTTTTCTTCTACTAAGGTACAATGACTACTTTGATCGGGTCATCTACGCGCGCCTGCAGCATGTGGAAGGCTTCTGCGATTCTCTCCAGGGGAAATTCGTGTGTTACGAGAGCTTCGCCTTTGAGTTTTCCCTGTGCGGCGAGCGCAATTGCTCGCTTGACGTTATTGCCACCTTCGCCGCGCGTGGTATACATTGTAATATCATTTCTGACCACTGCGCTCAAATCGAATGTGATCGGAGATGGATAAAAGGCCAGGAAGAGTATCTTGCCACCGCGTTTTGTCACCTGTACGCACTGTTGTGGCGTATTGACATTGCCTGAGCATTCAATCGTCAGGTCAACGCCCTGCCCGGCGGTTAGTTGTCGAATCGCTGCCACCGGGTCGGTCTTGCGTGCGTCAATGATCACGTCAGCACCCAACTGGCGTCCTATCTCCAGACGCTTTTCGCGTGTGCCGACAAGGATCACCTGGGATGCGCCTAATTGTTTGCATGCCTGAACCGTCATTAAGCCGACGGGGCCGGGACCGAAAATAACAACATCCTGACCTGCGATATAGCCTCCTGTTGCCGCCAGACCGTATAATCCGGTTCCTGCTGTGGTGATCAACACAGCATCCTTATAAGAAAGAGGCTCAGGTAACTTATAGAGTGAACTGACGTGGTGGATGGCATATTCGGCAAAACCGCCATCAGTTGTCATGCCGCTGGCACGATGTCCTTTCGCCTGGTTGCCATAATTCAAGCAAGCTGTATATTTTCCTATCAGACAGTTATCACAACGTCCACAGCCATGATGGGCCTCAATTGCCACCCGATCACCGATGGCAAATTCATCGACCCCTTCGCCGAGCGCGACTACGCTTCCCGTCCATTCGTGGCCAGGAGTAAATTGCCCGAAGGGAGGTGTTTGTGGAAAATGTCCCGCGAAAATTTTGAGGTCGGTGCCACAGGTACCGCAGAGTGCCACTTTCACCAGCACCTCTCCTGCCTGGGGTGCAGGCACTGGACGTTCCACAACCTGTATATCTTCCGGGCCAAAAAGAACTGCAGCGCGCATTGTGTCAGGGATTCGAGCGCTGTTTTGCGTTATTGTTTGCGATGTAATCATATCTCTCACCATTTCTCAAAAGATGTGTCATTACGTGGGGCCACCGACGATACTTTGTGTACGTCCTGGCCCCAATAAATCCCGTATCTGAATGATGCGACTGTTTAGCCAGCTTCATCGTTCAGATGTGGATACTGGACTAAGATTGGCAGGGATTTGTTTTGATTCCCAGAGCGTTATCTGTCGTGCTGGTCGCGACAAGCTGGCAATAAGGCGGAATACTCTTGATCAGGCCGGCCTGAACATGAAACTGCCCGGCAACGTTATATGCTGCCTGGCTAATCGTTGGACTGGTGGCGATGCCTGCCGATGCCGCCGTGTACACTGCATCAGTTACACTCTGCCCAAGTCCCAGGTACTGGTTAAGGAGCGTTTTCGCCTCGCTCGGATTGCTTTGAATGAACTGCTCTGCCTGATTGATAGCACGGATGTAGGCTGCGATGGCTTGCGGCTTGGCATTGATGATGCTCTGTGTTGTATAGAAGACGCCGTGAACATCACCACGTAAGCCGGGAATGTCACCACGTACCGGACTGATGAAAATGTCGCCAACGCCGCGTGCTTCGGCGGCCTGCCCAATCGGCATGAAAAAGGATAGGGCGTCTACACGACCAGCCGCCAGCGCTGCCAGCGCCGCTGCGTTATTTGAACCCAGACTGACCTCTGTGACATCCTTCGCGGCATCCATACCTTCCAGACGAAACAGGTACGTCACCAATGCTGAGGTACCTGTATTCGGGCCAGTGATCGCAATCGTTTTGCCGCGCAGAGCTTTGATCTTATTAGCCAGTGGGCTGCTGGCTGAAACGTGCATCTCCTGCTCAAACTTTTTGCTAACAACGATATCTACGACGAACCCGTTCATAAACGCGCCCAGAATTCTGGCTGCGGGATCGACTTTGGCCCAGGTAAAGGCATCGGTCATAACACCGTTACCAATATCACAGTTACCGCCCTCAATCGCATCAACCACCTTTGAGCCGGTCTGGAGCAGCGGTGGGTTGTTGACCGTCAGTCTCTGAGCGGCGAAATAGCCCTTTTGTTGAGCCACGTAGAACGGGAAAAAGTTGATGGAGGTGTTAATCTGGCAGATGCGCAATGAGAGATTCCTGGTTGCAGTCTGCGTAGATGTAGATGCAGGTGAGGCAGAAGCGTTTCCGCATGCGGAGATGCACAGACAAAGAAGCAACAGGGGTACTAGCAGAAACGACTTACGTTGTGTGAACAAAGACACTGTTATCCTCCTGGTATATTTGTAAACAGTAGATACATCCTATATCTACTGAGGAATAATCTTACCTGCCATGCGCATCCCCGCCTTCCAGCGCGAGGTGCGGGCATCCATGAAATCAACAATGGCGTTCAAGATGCAGGCGATAATCGTTAAAACGACGAGCGCTGCGAAAACGCCAGCGGGATTAAACTGACTGGCTGAATTATTGATGAGATAGCCGAGGCCACGATTCTCGGAGATGACCTCGCCGATGACGGCCCCGATTAAGGCGTAAGGCACAGCCATATGCAAACCGGTGAAGACGTAGCCAGTGGTCGAAGGGATGACGACCTTGAACATGATATCGCGCGGCTTGCCGCCCATCAGACGAACAGCGTCGATGAGATTTTGATCAACGTTACGCACACCGGTCAAGGTATTGAAAAAGACGATAAAGAAGACGGTCACAGCGGCAACCATCACCTTCATCTCCAGGCCGAAACCAAACCATAGGATAAAGAGTGGGGCCAGTGCCACTTTGGGAATGCTGTATAGAGCCACCACAAATGGATCAAGTATCTCTCCCAGGACTTGCTGGAGGCCCAGCAGGAATCCGACCACGATACCGGCCAGCACGCCGAAGATCAATCCGAGGGTGGTCTCCTCTAACGTAATCTGTGTGTTGAACCACAGTGTACCATCTTTCGTCCAGGCTATCAGTTGCTGGAGTACCGTGAGTGGGCTACAGAGAAACAGCGGCCCGCTCAGGTTGGAGGCAATTTGCCACGCCAGCACAAACAGAAGAAAGAAAAGAATACGTCCTCCGATTACCAGTAGGCGATGCTGTAGACGCAGACGCCGTGCTTGTAGACTGGCCAACGAAGGAGAAGCCGCATTACGTACCGACCGGACAATTTCATCTGATGAGGCTGTTGTGCTCATATTGTTACCTCCTGTCGTACACGTGCCTCAAAAAGAGCCTGCCATAAACGCTCATGTAGAGCGACAAACTCTGGCTGAAACCGTGTTTTGGCAGCATCGCGGGGGCGAGGCAGATGAACAGGTGTATCAAGCACTACGCGCCCGCCTAAGCCAAGTACCACGACCCGATCTCCCAGGACAATTGCTTCCTCGATATCGTGTGTAATAAAGAGAACAGTCTTATTGCTGTCTGACCATAAGTTGAGTAGCTCAGCCTGTAATTCCAGACGAAGCTGCGCGTCGAGAGCCCCAAACGGCTCGTCCATGAGCAGGGTTTCAGGATCGGCGCTGAGCATGCGTGCCAAGCAGGCGCGTCGTAACATACCGCCTGATAGCTCATGTGGATAATGCTTCTCAAAGCCTTTCAAACCCACGCGCGCGATCAATTCCTGTGCCAGGCGTGTGCGTTCCGCCTTGCTGCGGCCCTGAATCTCCAGTGGCATCTTAATATTGCTCTCAACGTTACGCCAGGGCATTAGCGTATCCTTCTGGGTCAGATAGCCGATCTCTGGGTGCGGTTCACCCATGAGATTGTCCCGATAGAACACATGTCCACTTGTTGCTGGCAGCAGACCAGCAACAATATTTAACAATGTCGATTTACCGCAACCACTTGGCCCTACTATAACAACAAAGCTACCTTGCTCAATCTCCAGATTCACACTGGTCAGAACAGTTACTTCCCGTTCGCCGCGAATAAAGGTTTTGCTCAATTGTTCTATGCGAATAATCGCGGCCATCTCATCCTCCTTCTATGTTGTGCATACGCGATCTGTTTTACGTTCCTCTATCCAGAATGCAAGGATACAAAAACGTTTTTTCATAATTATGAATACCTCTTACTGTCGAGCGTACCAAACTGTGGTACTTGCAATCGATTACTGCTGATGCAAAGCGCGCTGGAGTCTCCTATTCTCTTCATAGGCCTGCTGGAGTGCGAATTTCACCTGTTGCAACTCAGCCGAGTCCCGCCGCCAGCCTTGCACACGGGCTAGCAGGTTATTCAGCGAGCCTGAAATCTCCCAGAGGATATTGTCCGAGGAGAGAGGGACGCGTGCGTCGTAGTCTCCATTTGCGACCCGTCTATGAGTTTCTATAATCTGGCGGATGCTCATCTCTAGTTGTTGCTTTTGTTGTGCAGCCATCTCGGCCTGGAGTGCTAAGTCATGCTCAAGTTTGGCCAGTTCCTCAGCTCGGTCGGCTCTCTGCAAAGCTTGTGTTGTACCTCGTACCCAGAGATAGGCCATAATCGATACAATCAATTGACTCAGAATAATCGGCGTCACTACTCCGGTAAAATTCACGGTGAGAAGCGCATTCAATTCTGCTGTCTGCGGTAAAAGCAGCAGAGAAGCAATCGTAAATACACTGTTCACTCCGGCTACCACAAATACCCAGATGGGGGGTAGAAATGATACTGCACATACCAGTGGCAGGACTAGCAGGCCATACAACAACAGGTCAATCATGTTCAGTCCACCAGGGGTCAGCACAATATTTGCCATTG
>DAOTVZ010000181.1:0-18920 GCA_034436045.1 Ktedonobacteraceae bacterium
AGAATTTTTGACCTGGGAGGATGCTGATGCCCGATGATACTGTTCTGGTAATTGGTGGTGGCCCCGCCGGCCTGTACGCAGCGCGTGGGGTGGCCGATCTTGGCGCACCTGTCATGCTTGTGGAGAAACGCGATAGACTTGGTGGTACGCCACAGGCAGCCCATTATGCCTCACTTACACCACATCTGGAAGATGCTGAGACGGCCATTAATCGTATGATCGCTGATGTGAGCAACGACCCGCTGATTGAAGTTTTGCTTCAGACGCGCGTGACGGCCTGCCAGGGCGAAGCAGGTCACTTCCAGGTCACGCTCACCAGCAAGGGCGGCGAACAGCGCGACGTTGCCATTGGCTCGATCATCGTTGCGACGGGTTTCGATCACTTCGATCCAGGCCGTGAGACGCAGATGTACGGCTATTACGAGTACGAAGATGTGCTGACGCTGGTGGATGCCGAGAAGATGTTGAAGGAGAAAAACTTCGTCCGCCCGTCTACCGGCCTGCCGCCAAAGCGGGTTTGCTTTATCCAGTGTGTTGGCTCGCGCGACCGCCGTCTGGGCAACACCTATTGCTCGAAGGTTTGCTGCGGTATTGCCTCAAAGGAAGCTATCGAGATCAAGGAACAGCTTCCCGATGCAAAAGTCTTCATTTTCTACATCGACATGCGTATGTACGGTTTTTGGGAGGACCAGATTTACTGGAAGGCGCAAGAAGAGCATAAAGTGAACTACATTAAGGGCATAATTACCGAGGTGGTGCGACGCGGCGACTCGCTGGTGATTAAGGGTGAGGATACAACGATGGGGCGTCCGATGGAGATACCGATGGACGTGGTGATTCTCTCGGTCGGCATGGTGCCCAGTGTAGGCACGCTTGAGATAGCGAAGGTGCTGAATCTGCCGCGCGAGTCGCACGGTTTCCTGGAGACGGTCGGCGGCCCGCTGGATACCGTCTCCACGCCGGTAGCGGGTATTTTCGTGGCTGGTGCTGCTGCCGGGCCAAAGGATCTGGAAGATTCCATCTCGATGGCCGGTGCGGCTGCTATGAAGGCGGTTAGCACAGTGCGGCGGCTGCGTAAGAGTGCTGCTGCGACCACGAGTTAGCGGCAGGAGAGATAGAGAGGCAAAGGTGTTGCTATGTCTGCCTCATCACCCAGGGATGGCGAGGTCATCGGGCAAATTGTCGATACGCCCAGCGCGCTCGAATTCATGCGCGAGGCACTTGAGAAGGTCAGTGAGGCGGAACTCGCCGCAGTGATTGAGGAGTTGAGCGAGAAGAGCCGTCGTTTTCGGCGGCTGCTCGCGCCGGAAAATCTGCCGACTTTTGATGAGGCGACATTGCGGGCGCTCTTACGTTCAGTGTTCTCGACGCGCCGCCGTGTCGATGAGGTGCTAAGGGTTGTTGAGGCCGGGCGTTTCCGCGAGGTGGTGGGCGCGCTGCTGCATAGCTCAGAGCCGCTTGCGGAGCGATTTGATTACTTCTGTAATCAATTTGCTCCGCTCGATCAATCGCTCTGCTGCGATCTGGCCGGTGAATGCCTGCACTATTGGGATGCTGAGCAGTACTGGTTGTGGACGCGCTGGATATGGGACCCGCAGCGCAATACCGGCGCGCTTCCACTCGTGACCATCCAGGAATATGACCTGCACGGGAAGACGCCAGGGACGACTTACATGAAGGTGGGAGAGGCTATGATTTATGTCAATTCGGTAGGCGAAGCGGCGGGTTTTCAGCGCGGCGGGCGCGGCCTGCTTGGCACGGATGTCTATCTTGCCTGCGTCTACACGATCTACATGTACACGATCACGCGCATGCGTATGACGAAAGAATTTAACAAGGTTATTCCTCAGTTGCCCGAACTCGTCCGCCGACTGCTCGGCGTCTACAAGATGGAGGTATGAGCTATGCCCGTTGAACCTGAGCGTGTCCATGAGAAAAAGGTAGCCATTGTCGAGGGTGTCGATATTTCTGGCCACTGGAATCGCATGTTTGAGCAGCGCGTGATCTGGGATTACGACACCTCGAAGCTTGATCAGATTACCAGCATTGCGGGTGCGGAGTCGCTGGGCGCTTGCTACCAGTGCGGCAAATGCACGCCGGTTTGTCCGGTCGATCACGTCGGCGATTATAGCCCGCGCAAGATATTTCGTAAGGTGCAGACGGGTACTAATCTACTCGAAAGCCCTGATCTGTGGCTCTGCACGACCTGTATGAATTGTCTGCGTGTGTGCCCCAAAGAAGTCAACATGATTAATATCATGCCTGCGGTGCGCGAGCAGGCTGTGCTGGAAGGGAACGCTCCTACAGAACTCTCGCAGGCGTTCGAGAACACATTTCGTTACGGCAATCCTCTCGGTGAGCCACAGCGCAAACGGGCCGATTGGACGAAGGATGCCGGTGTGCCGGTGCCGATCATGGCGCAGATTCGCCGCCCGGTTGATGTGCTGTGGTTTGTGGAGTGCTACCCGGCCTATCATCCACGCGGCAAAGACGCGGCGCGTGGTCTGGCACGCATTTTCCATGCGCTCGGTGTGGATTACGGCATTCTGGGCGTGGAAGAGAAGTGTAGTTGTGACTCTCAGCGTCTGG
The DNA here is from genome assembly GCA_034436045.1 of Ktedonobacteraceae bacterium. Taxonomy (GTDB): domain Bacteria; phylum Chloroflexota; class Ktedonobacteria; order Ktedonobacterales; family Ktedonobacteraceae; genus H111-94. Next base: position 2,590 of record DAOTVZ010000181.1, read on the forward strand.
CTGGTGAGAAGGGCCTGTTTGAGGCATTTACTGAATACAATATCAAGACCTTCAGCAAATACCAGTTCAACACGCTTGTGACGGCAGACCCCCATGCCTTGAACGCCTTCAAGAAAGAGTATCCTAAATATGGCGGTAACTACCATGTGCTGCACTACACGCAATTTCTGGCCCCGCTGATCGATCGCATTCCGTTTCGTAAGAGCCTGCCGTACCGTGTCACCTTCCACGATCCCTGCTATCTAGGGCGGCACAACGGTGAATATGAAGCGCCACGCCGCCTGCTGGAAGCGATCCCCGGTATCGAATTGACTGAGATGGTGCGCTGCAAGGCAAACGGTTATTGCTGTGGCGGTGGGGGCGGTGGGATGTGGCTTGACAGCTTCTCGCGCAACCATATGTCCGAACGACTCTCGGAGCGGCGCGTGCGCGAGGCCGTCAGCACCGGAGCAGATGTGCTGGCTGTTTGCTGTCCTTACGAAATCTCGCGCTTTGAGGATGCCGTGAAATCGACAGGCAATGAGGGCAAAATCATTGTGCGCGACATCATCGAACTGATCGATGAGTCGATGCGCGGATAGATAGGAGTTGGAAAAATATGGGTCTCAACATAATTGTTCCCGTGAAGCAGGTTCCCGATCTTGTTGAAGAGTTAGAGATTAACAGCGAAGGCACGGACCTTGAGCGAGAATGGCTCAAATACAAGATGAACGAGTGGGATGAGAACGCATTGGAGGAGGCGCTACAACTGAAAGAGGCGCATGGTGGAACAGTAACGGTGATGACGCTGGCGGATGGCGATGTTGATGAGATGCTCTATACCTGTATCGCAAAGGGAGCCGATAAGGCGGTGAGGATTGTTGGTGAATTTGAAGGACGGCTCAATAGCCATATGCTGGCGCGTGCTTTGGCGGAGGTTATCCGGGGGCTGCCGTATGACCTGATTCTCGTGGGGGTGCAGGCCGCCGATGATCTGGATGGTCAGACAGGTGTTTTGCTGGCTACCTATCTTGGCCTGCCGCATGTGAGCGTGGTGAGCGGCATTGAGGTTGACCCGGCGGCGCGCGTGGCGACCGTTCACCAGGAATATGCCGGTGGCGTGATGGCTATATTTGAGGTTGACCTGCCAGCGGTGCTGGGTGTGCAGGCGGCGCGCGCCGTGCCGCGTTATGCGCCGGTGAGTCGTGTGCGTCAGGCCATGAAGACAGCGAGTATTGAAGAGGTTGAACTGGCGGTACCGGTGGAAGTCGGTGCGGGCCTCACGGTACGCCGAATGTACAAACCTGAAGCGAGCGGGCATGCTGAGATGCTTGAGGGCGATACCGACAAAGTGGTTGAGCAGGTGATCGAGATTCTCCGCGAGCGCGGAATCTGGAGGGCATAAGCGATGGCTGAACACGATATCTATGTGGTTGCCGAGCAGTTGGAAGGTCAGTTGAGCGATGTAACGTTTGAGATGCTGGGCAAAGCGCGGGCGCTTGCTCCATTAGCTGGGGGGCGCGTGGTTGCAGTTCTGCTCGGTTCTGGTGTACAGGACATGGCAACAAAACTGGGAGTTGCCGATCACGTGCTGGTTGTCGATGACCCGGCCCTGCAACATTTCGTGCCAGAACGAGCGGAGCGTGTGTTGCGAACTCTGCTCCAGCAGGAGCAACCGGCACTGACGATGATTGCCAGCACGTCGATGGGCATGGATCTGGCGGCTGCGCTTTCAGCCGCGTTAGACTGGCCGCTGGTGGCTTATTGCAATGATGTGCGTCTTGAAGACGGGCGTGTTGTTGCCACCAGCCAGATGTATGGCGGCAAGATCGCAGTGGAAACGGTGAGTGAGGGGCAACATACCATTCTTTCTATTATTGCGGGAGTTTTTCCTGCCGCAGAGGGGCAATCATCGGCTCCCGCTACATCGATACAAACGGTGAGTGGTGACGTAGCCGGAGCGGCACGAATGCGTTTCAAGGGGCTGAGTATGCCAGAGGCGGGCGATGTGGATATCACGCGCGCGCCGTTGCTGGTGAGCGTTGGACGCGGCATCGGTAGCAAAGATAATATCGAACTGGTGGAGGAACTGGCCGGGGCACTGGGCGCAGAACTGGCCGCTTCACGGCCTATTATCGATAGTGGCTGGTTGCCCAAGCTACGGCAGGTTGGCAAATCGGGTTTGACGGTAAAGCCGAAGCTGTATCTGGCAGTGGGCATTAGCGGTGCACCGGAACACCTGCAAGGCATGAAGGATGCCGAACTGATTATTGCCATCAATAGCGATGCGAGCGCGCCAATCTTCGAGGTGGCTCATTATGGTATTGTTGGCGATTTGTTTGATATTGTACCCGCACTGACAGAACAGATCGCTGCTGTGCGCTCGGAGTAAATGAAGGCGTTCGCCAGGGAGAGGTTTGCGATGCTGCTTACATTCTGGTCACTTCCTTCAGGAGGCGCTCCGGTACAACTGGGACGGCCAATCTTCGAGTTCTTTACACCCGCGATGGAAGTAACCTTCTATAGTCTGGCCGCCATTTCCACTCTGATCTTCGCGCTGGGGGTCTTTCTCAAGGTGCGCAAATATCTGCGTGGTAAGCCGGATAATCGCTTTGATCACCTGTTCAGGCGGGTTGGGAGGGCGGTACGGCTGATTGCGCGCAATGCCACGATTGCGAAGCGCGACCGCTATGCTGGAATTGGCCATTTCCTGCTGATGTGGGGGTTCATCACCCTCTTCCTGGGAACCGTCGTTCTCGCCATCGATTATGACCTTGTGCGCAACATCAACGCGAACTGGCAATTTTATCGTGGCGATTTCTATGATGGCTACAAGATCGTGCTAGACATCATGGGCATCGCCTTTCTCGCTGGTTTGCTGGCGATGGCCGTGCGTCGCTGGCTGTTGCACCCACCCCAGTTGAATTACAGACGTGTGGATCGTGCGCCGGAGACGTATGATCGTCGCACATTCAAGGTCGGAGATGCTATCTTTCTCGGCGGGCTACTGGTGATCGGCATCACCGGATATTTGCTGGAAGGTATGCGCATTGCGCATGATCAGCCGCTCAACGCTGTCTGGTCGCCTATTGGCTCTGCCGTCGCGCACATCTATCTCTGGCTAGGTATGCGGCCACCGCAACTGGTGGATGGGCGATTAATCCTCTGGTGGACACATGTATTGCTGGCGCTGGCCTTCGTATCCTATGTGCCGTTTTCCAAAGCTGTTCACATGCTGACTGATTTCTTTAGCCTCTCGTTCCGCGATGAGCGTGCTGGGGTTGTGCTGCCGCCGGTGGCGGAAGACCCCGTACCGGCTCATCCCGGCTACCGTGAGATCCGCGACTTTACCTGGAAACATCTGCTTGATCTGGATGCCTGTACCAAATGTGGGCGTTGCCACATGGCCTGCCCTGCCGGTGCATCAGGAGCGCCGCTCTCGCCGCGTGATCTAATTCTGGATTTACGCGACCACGCGGATGAGCAACTGAGCACCAAAGCATGGTTGAGTCAGCGCACGCTACCGGTTGCAGTTGACGGACATGCGAAGAAAGGCTCACAAGATGTTCTTACAGTTGTTGCGGGCGGCGTGATCAAGCCGGAGACGTTGTGGGCCTGTACAACGTGTCGTGCCTGCGTCGAGGCGTGTCCGGTGGGCATTGAGCATGTGCCCGTGATTGTGGAGATGCGCCGCAGTTTGCTGGATGCGGGTGAGGTGGACCCCAAGCTGCAAGAAACTCTGACAAATCTGGCCAAATATGGCAATTCCTTTGGGGCTTCTGACCGTTTGCGGGCAAAATGGACGAGGACGCTGCCGTTTAAGATCAAGGATGCGCGCAAGGAGCCAGTGGATTATTTGTGGTTTGTCGGTGATTTCGCGTCCTATGATCAGCGTGTGCAGGAGATTACGCGCACGGTGGCGAAGGTGTTTCAGCAGACCAACCTGAACTTTGGCATTCTCTATGAGGGTGAGCGCAATGCTGGCAACGATGTGCGCCGCGTAGGTGAAGAGGGTTTGTTCCAGATGCTTGCCGAGCATAACATCAAGATGCTGGGCAAGGCGACCTTCAAAACTATCGTGACGACCGATCCGCACAGCCTGAATGCGTTACGCAACGAATATGCAGCGCTAGGCGGCAATTACGAGGTATTGCACTATACCGAATTATTGTGCCGACTCATCGAGGATGGTCAGTTGCGTTTCGAGCGTCCGCTCGGCTATCATGTCACCTATCACGACCCCTGCTACCTGGGCCGCTACAATCGCGTCTTTGACGCGCCACGCACGATTCTCACGTCGTTAGGATTGCGTTTGACCGAGATGGGGCGCTGCCGCGAAAACAGTTTTTGCTGTGGGGCGGGCGGCGGGCGTATCTGGATGACGGAGGGCAATATTCGGGAGCGTCCCAGCGAGAATCGTATTCGTGAGGCAGTGGCGTTGGGCGATGTGGACTACTTTGTGGTTGCCTGTCCAAAAGATGTGGCGATGTATACGGACGCGGTGAAGACATCGGGGAACGAGGGGAAGATTGTGGTCAAAGACATTATTGAGCTTGTCTACGAGGCTTTGGAGGCACAGAAAGCAGTAGCGGCTACTGACTAAAGTGTAGAGGAGGATAGTATACAACTATGGCGCAAGCGAACGGGTGTAATATCCCGGAAGAATTGTATTACCTGGTTGATAAGCACGTTTGGGCGAGGTTGGAAGCGGATTCTCTGGTGACGGTGGGTATTACGGATGTGGCACAACACCTGGCCGGTAAGGTGATTGCCGTGAGCGCAAAGAAAGTTGGCAAGGTATTTAACAAGGGGCAGAGTGCAGGTACTGTCGAAAGCGGCAAGTGGGTTGGGCCGGTGCCCTTGCCGGTTAGCGGCGAGCTGGTAGCCACCAATGACGCGCTTAAGAAGAATCCTGGTCTGCTGAACCAGGACCCGTATGGGGCGGGCTGGATCGTCAAAGTGAAGCCAAGCAGGTGGGAAGAGGAGAGCAAAGAACTGGTCACCGGAGCCGCCGGGGTCGCGGCCTACCAGCAGTTGCTCGATGAGAAAGGGATTCACTGCACATAGCAGCATGTTGGGCAGGTGTAGGGTCGGTTTGCCGCGCTTGTGCAGCGAGTCTATGAGCGCATGGGGAGATACGGAGCGATGAGCCGACCTCTACACCTGGATGCCTGGGAAGGAAAAGATAGTGACCTCGGTGATCTATCGCGGATGCGAGTTTCCTGCGGATTGCTATTACGATGTGGAGCGTGATGTCTGGGTACGCCGCGACGAGGATGGTTGTGTGACAATGGGCATGACCGATCCCGCGCAGGCGCAGTGTGGCAAGTTTGTGCATATTCGTTTCAAGGCTGTGGGCCGGACCATACAGCGTGGGCAGAGCGCGGCTACCGTAGAAAGCGCCAAGTGGGTTGGCCCGTTCCCGACTCCGCTCACTGGCGAAATCATTGCGACGAATGAGGCTGGTTTCAAGCGGAACATCTTGCTGGCGAACAAAGACCCCTATGGTGCTGGCTGGCTGGTGCGCTTGAAACCCAGCCGCATTGACGAGGAGTGGCCATTATTGCTGTCCCAGGAGCAGGCTGTTGAACGCTATCGGACGAAGATCGAAGAGCGCAAGTTGCAGTGTTATCGTTGCGCAGATTGAGGCAGAGAAGGGAGGTGTGAGATGCGACTTCGCGTCATTGATGGGGGCATGGTTCCCTGGCTCGATAGTCAGGTGATCTATCATGCGGTAGCTTCGGCTATGACCGAGGCCAGCGAGGATACGCTGACGCTGGTGAACCCGGCGGAGCCATATGTCTGTATCGGCTATCACCAGGAACTGGAGAAAGAGGTTGATGTTACCTATTGTGCAGAACATGGGTTGCCCATTACGCGACGACAGGTTGGTGGCGGCGCGGTCTACCTTGATAGAGAGCAGTTATTCTGGCATTTCATCATTCATCGCACACGCGCGCCGTATCGCATAGAAGATGTCTACGCGCGCTACCTTGCAGGGCCGGTGAATGCGTTGCGCGCGATGGGTATTCCGGCCTATCATCGCCCGGTCAACGATATTCAGGTAGAGGGGCGCAAGATCGGCGGCACAGGCGCAGCAACTATCGGCGAGGCGATGGTTGTGGTGGGCAGCCTTATTTTCGATTTCGACTATGAAGTAATGACGCACGTTCTCAAGGTGCCGTCAGAAAAGTTTCGTGATAAAGTCTACCAGAGCTTACGCGAGTATCTCACAACGATTCGACGCGAACTCGGTGACAAAGCACCAACCTGGGATGAGGGCAAGCGTCTTCTGATCGACCAGATTGGCGCGACGCTAGGTGTTGATGTCTACCGCGATACTCTGAACGAGCGCGAGCAGCGTGAGATGGTCAGATTGCGCGAGGTATTGAGCAGCAAGGCATGGCTGGAGCAATCCGGCGGCCTGAGACGTCCCGGCGTGAAGATTGCCGAAGGAGTCCACGTGCAGGAAGGAGCCTATAAAGCCCCTGGCGGTCTGCTGCGCGCCACCGTTCGCGTGCGTGATCAGCTACTGGATGATGTGACGCTTAGCGGTGATTTCTTCATCTACCCGCAGGATGCGATTGGTGCTCTGACGCAAGTGCTGGCAGGCTCGGCCTTAGCGCAGCAAGAATTGCACGAGCGGGTTACGCTCTTCTGGAAGGATAATCGTATTCAGGCTCCTGGCATCACGCCCGATGATGTGGTTCATGTCATTATGCAGGCAAGTAGTTCAGTATAGAGACACTGATTTTTGCCAATGTTGTTTGTCATAGTAGGGGTTTGATTCATCAAACCCAGAAGTTAGATGAATCAATTCCCTACTTATTCCGGTTCTCGAAAGTCGGCTAGAAACTTCTGGCATATCTGGCTACATTCATGGAGACCGGAGCAGAAAAGGAGTCGCGCAATGGATATGCAAACCGAAACACCGCAGCAAACGTTGTCCCCTGAACTGGAGCGCCTGATCCGCGAACGAGTGGATGCCTACTTGCAAGAGAAGGAGGCCGAGAAGGAGACACGCACGCCCAGGCTTGCCATCATTGCCACCAAAGGCACGCTCGATTGGGCCTATCCGCCGTTGATTTTGGCGACAACGGCAGCCGCGCTGGGATGGGATGTGGGCATTTTCTTCACCTTCTATGGCCTGAACATCATTCACAAGCACAAGACGAAGCATCTGAGCGTTGCTCCGCTGGCGAATCCGGCCATGCCTATGCCTGTGCCAAACATTGTTGGCGCGATCCCCGGCATGACCGCGATGGGAACAACAGTCATGAAGAGGATGTTCAAGGCCCATAACGTCGCCTCGATTGATGAATTGCTGCAACTGGCGATTGATGCCGGGGTCAAACTGTGGCCGTGCGGCATGACGATGGATGTCTTTGGCTATAAGCCAGAGGATTTCATCGATGGGGTAGAGCAGGTATGCGGAGCAACGCATTTCATCGGCTATGCGAAGGATGCCGATGTTTCCCTGTTCATCTAAGACGTTTATAAAGGGCACGCTATCATGCCGGATAAGGTTATCTGCTTGAGCGTGCTGCGTGGCGTCTCAGCACGGGCGGCAGCTATTCTTGATGGCTATCCAGCGGAGCGCGCGGTATGGGTTCCTGCTGCCGCCTTCGCACAGTTTATGCACCGGCTCTGCTGGGACGATTTCAGCACGCTGGACCTGCGGCTTCTGGAGGGCCTCGAACCTGCTGATCGCAACGCGCTGATTGAAGAGTTGCGGAGCTATAACCTGCGCCTGCGCCGTCAGCGCGAGCGGGTCAGCCACTTTCACGCGGCATATCAACGCTGGCTCGACGAGCGTGAGCAGCAAATACCATCCGAATATCGGGAGCGACTCCGCTTCTGGAAGCGGCGCTATGGCTCTTATGAGTATTACCGCATTACAGGGCTGGCAACGAAAACTGGCTATCAACGTCTTGTCGATGACCCGCATGGTTGTATGGAGGCGTTTGAGCAAGCTTTTAACAGGTTGGAGCAGGAGCTTGAATTCGAGCGCCTTCGTAGGGAGCAGGCAGAGGCGGATTGGTGGGCAAATGATGCTTATCTGTCTACAGAGGGATCATATCTGGAGAGAGTGAAGGAGGCCCTGTATCGTCTGGGCCTCTCGCCCGGTGCGACGCTGGACGAGATTCGGCGTGCGTATCGCCGTAAGGCGAAAGCGCTTCATCCTGATCGGCACGGGGAGCGTTTCACATCACAAATGGCGGCCTTGAATCGTGATTACGCTTTTCTGTGTCAGTTTTATCGCTCAGCGACGGCGGTAGAGGAGTGAATAAGATGAGCAGTATAGAGTTAGAGGCGGTCATCGAGAGCTTTGTGCAGATGTTATCCGATGATGCAACGCGCAGCCGCGAGGAGATTGCCGCTCTGCTCAATCGCTGGGAAGAGCAAGGTTACATCAATCGCCAGATGCGTGCCATCATCGTGCAGCGGCTACGGGCAAAATGGCAGGCCGAACGGACATCGAGTCATAACCAGGAATAAATGGACATATACAAGTGTGCGACGCTCCCGAAATGGGGAGCTATGAAGAAATGAGGCTTGTATGGCGATGGAGACACAACAGCATCGGTTTCCGCCTGAACTGTATTATGAGAGCCGGAGCCGTCTCTGGATGCGTATTGAGGGGGAAATCGCCACCGTCGGCTTGAGCGCGCTTGCGCTGGAAACCTTCGGTGATATCGTCTATGTTGCCACGAGCAAGACTGGAGCGCTCGTCGAGCGCGGTCAGAGTATAGGCTCGATAGAGGCGGCAAAGATGGTTGATGATCTGGTTGCACCCGTTAGTGGTGAAATCGTGGCTTTTAACGAAGAAGTGCGGCGCAATCCGGCACTCATCAATGCTGATCCCTACGGTACTGGCTGGCTGCTCAAAATCAAACTTTCGGCGTGGGAACAAGATGCAGCCGCTCTGCTGCATGGCCTGACACTGGAACGCTGGCTCGCAGAACAGTGGGGAGAGGTGAAGCGATGAACGAATGGCGTTTGATACAAGATGACGATGTAAGCGCCTCTTTTGGTCTGGCAGCCGATGAATGTCTGGCGCACCGTGTTGGAGCAGGGACGAGTCAACCGACGCTACGCTTGTATACTTACCGTTCTTACTGCGCGCTGGTCGGACGCTTTCAGAATGTCGATAACGAGGTCAACCGGGCGTATTGTGCCGCGAACGGCGTCGTGCTCAACCGGCGGCCTACCGGCGGGGGGGCGATCATCATGGGACGGGAGCAGCTTGGCATTGCGCTCTGCATTCCGGGGCGGGAGGAGGATTCGTACCGTCATGCCCGTGAGTTGATGGTGCATTTTTCGGCAGGCATCATCAGAGGTTTAGAGGCGCTTGGTATTCAGGCTGCCTTCTGGGGCAAAAACGATGTTGAAGTCCAACACCGCAAAGTAGCCGGGCTGGGAGTGTATCGTGCGCCTGAAGGCGGTTTGCTGTTTCACGCATCGGTGCTGGTCGATCTTGACATTGCCTTGATGCTGCATGTCCTCAAGACGCCATTTGAGAAAATTACCGACAAAGCCATTGCCACTGTTGCTGATCGCATCACGACTATTCGTCGTACACGTGGAGGGCCTGTTACACTGGATGAGGTTCGTGTAGCCATCGCCGAGGGTTATCGCAAGGTATTTGGCGTTTCGCTGGCTCCCGGCTATTTTCTACGCGAAGAACTGGCCGCCATCGACGAACTGGAGCAGAGCAAATACCTGACACCAGAGTGGGTATACCAGACAACGGCGATCCCTGATACCTTCGGCTCGGCGAAGATCAAGACTCCTGCCGGTCTGCTCGATGTGCGCGCGACACTGGCGGGCGACACCATTAAGGCAATCTTCATCGGAGGAGATTTTTTCGCTGCTGAGGGGGCGATAGCCGATCTCGAAGCACGTCTGCGCTGGCATCCAGCCAGCCTGGAAAGGGTGCGGGCGACGCTGGCTAAGGGGTACGCAGAATACGTCGGCCAGTTGGATCATCTTCCATTGGAGGCATTGCAAGAGGCAATCGGGCGGGCTGTACGCGCTGCTCAGAAAGCCGAATCCGCTGCCCGTGCCGACCCGTATGGCTGCTTTGTCAATCCTCAGAAGCAGGTAATGTCATGAGTGAAACTGTCTTTGTTGCGCTGGACACAATGCAGGCAGCCTCTATAGAGCAAGCCTACGCTCCGCCTGTGCGGCAGGCGATGGAGAAAGCATTCGCGCTGCGCCGCGAACATTTTCCAGACGAAATTACGTTTCATGCCCCCGGTCTGCGACGCTATAAAACAGCCGAATATCCCGATCAGGATCACCGGAGCTTTGTGTCGATCAGCCTGACGGGAGCGGAATGCGCGCTGGCTTGCGATCACTGCAACATGAATATTCTCAAAGGCATGACGCCGTTGCCCAGGTTCGGCGGCTCGCTCTTTGAGCTATGCTACGAACTGGCGAGCCTGGGTGCGGCGGGTGTGCTGATCTCCGGCGGCAGCAATAAAAAAGGACGTGTGCCGCTCCTCAAGCATATTCCTGACCTGATTCGTGTACGGCGCGAACTGGGTTTGACGATCCGCATCCATCCGGGCATTCCCGACGAGGAAACTGTGGCAGGATTGGCAGAAGTTGGTCTTGATGGTGCCATGATGGATATTATCGGCGACAACGACACTATCCGCGACGTGTATCATCTCACCGAAACCACCATTGATGATTACGAGCGTGCGCTTGCTCTTCTTGAGCGTTACAATGTACCGTCTATTCCGCATATCATCCTGGGGTTGCACTATGGGCAGATGCGTGGTGAACATAAAGCACTGGAGATCATCGCTCGCCATCGCCATCAGGCCGTTGTGCTGGTGATTTTGATGCCTCTTTCCGGCACTCAGATGGTGCATGTCACGCCGCCACCGGTTAAGGAAATCATACAGTTTTTTGTCCACGCACGCATGACGCTGCCCGCGTCTCCTCTGATGCTGGGCTGCGCCCGTCCTGCCGGATACAGTAAATTACAGACCGACCGCGCGGCGGTGGATGCTGGCTTCAACGGTATTGCCTATCCTGCCCAGGGCATTATTACTTATGCCCAACAACGTGGTCTGCAACCGAAACTGATCAATGCCTGCTGCGGTGTACAGTGGTAGCGCGGAGAAACGTGCAAGGAGAACATTGATGGCAAAAGTGACCGTGCCTTTTAAAGAGCAGATGGAGCAGTTCCAAATTTCCCCCGACTATGTGCGTATTTCGATGGCCGCCGCGATTCAATTAGGCTTGAAGCCGGGGCTGATGTTTCGTGGTGCAACCTGCGGCTGCATCAATCTCTTACAAAATTATCCCGAAGGCTGCTATGCGAACTGTGCTTACTGCGGTCTGGCGCGTGAACGCCCTGGCAATCCCGAAGACAATACTTTTATCCGTGTGGCGTGGCCACTGTACGCGACCGATCTGGTGGCTGAGAAAATCGCTGAACACAAAGATGAGATTGGGCGCGTGTGCATTGCTCAAGTGCAGGATCACCGCGCCTATGAAGATCTGGTAGATATGATCAGGCGTGTGCGCCGTTTGAGCGATGTTGCCATCTCTGCACTAGTTTCTGCTACCACCCTCAATGTCGAGCGTCTGTACCGTATTCAGGAGTCAGGAGCCGATATCATTGGCGTGGGCCTGGATGGTGCCAGTAAGGCAGTTTTTGAAGAGACACGCGGCAGAAAAGCCCGTGGCCCACACGACTGGGATTATCACTGGCATATCGTGCGCGAAGCGCGTCGCATCTACGGTCCAATGAAAGTCAACTGCCATCTCGTCGTAGGTCTTGGCGAGACGGATCGTGATTTGATCGATATGTTTTACCTGGGGAAAGAAGAGCGGATCGCCATGTATCTGTTCAGTTTCAATCCTGAACCCGGCACGGCGATGCAGCACGTGCCACGCGCTCCACTCCATCGTTGGCGGCGTATCCAACTGATAAAGTACTTGATTGAGCATGAAAATCTTGAGCGCAGCCTGATCGAGTTCGACGAAGCCGGGAACCTGCGGCGAATCGACGCGCCGGAGATGATGATCGAGGCGGCGATCAAGAGAGGCCAGCCTTTCATGACCAACGGCTGTCCCGATAAGGATGGGAAGCTAGCCTGCAATCGTCCCTACGGGTCATATCGCCCCGGCGAGGCTTTCCGCGATTATCCTTTCTTGCCGATGGCCGAGGATCTGCTGCAAATCCGTCAACAGATTCGCCTGGAAGAAGTCTGGCATGCGCAAGGAGAAGAATAGCGGTGAACGAGCCGATCCGACTGTTGGCGCTGGGCACCATTCCCTGGCTGCGCACGCAGGCGCTTTACCATGCTCTGGCAGCCGTGATGACAGAGGATACCCCTGATACACTCATCCTGGCTCGCACGCGGGAACCCTATGTATGCATCGGCTATCATCAGTCGGTGCATACGCTGCTTGACCGCGTGGCCTGTCGCGCCGCAGGCTTGCCCATTGTCAGACGGCGTATGGGGGGTGGCACGACCTATCTCGATCAAAATCAGCAGTTTTACCAGTGTGTCTTTCACCATAAGCGCCTGCCGTTCCGCATTGATGAGGTGTATGCGCACCTGCTTGCCGCTCCGGTGGCTGTGTTACACAATCTGGGCTTACCTGCTGAGCTACGTGACGGGAATGAGATCGAAGTCGCTGGACGGCGCATTGCTGGCACAGGCGGCGGACGCATCGGTGAGGCAATGGTCGTGGTTGGTAACATCTTGCTGGATTTTGATTATGCCATGATGGCACGGGTCTGGCGTGTGCCGTCAGAAGACTTTCGCCGCTGTGCCTATCAGGCTATGCAGCAGTGCATCACAACGTTATGGAGTAGTCTCCCGCAGCCTGTCTCTGCCGATGAAGTCCAGGCGCAGCTTGCCGAGGCATATGCCTTTACCTTGAAGCGCCCGCTTGTATCCGGTTCACTGACAGAAGCGGAACAGGCAAAAGTCGCTGAGGTGGAAGAAATGTTGACCTCTGAATCATGGCTGTATCTCCACTCACAGGATGAAGACGAACCGCTACAGAACCTAAAAATTTCGCTGGCGGCCTTTGTTCATACTGAAGAGGTAAGAGTGGATAGAACGCTCGTTAACGTCACATTCTTTGTTCACAATGGTGTGATCGAGCAAGCTATCTTAACCGGCGATCTAGGACGGGAGAAAAAGTGCCAGTTAGAAAACAGACTGGTCGGCGTTTCCTTAAAGGACTGGCATGAAGTCGTCCACAATAGTTCGGTGTGTTGAAAAAGGCGGCTTGTGGAACGCTCATAGGCCAATTAACAGGATGAGCTTGTGATACAGCAGGGGCAAGATGACTTGCTTTGAATATTCGATTGTGCGAAAATACTGGATAAGGAGATTTTTTCTACCATTTTGACTGGTGATAAATGTGCTAGCCTGATGTAAGGAACATGAGCAGAGATAGCTGTGAATGTTGCTATAGGCAGTGCGAAGGGATAATAGCTAATCGATTATGGATAAAGAATTTTACCGGCGGCATGCCGAACTTTGCTCCGTTTTTGCCAATCCACTACGTCTGGAACTGCTTCAGTTGTTGAGTGAGCGTGGGGAATGTAGCGTTGGCGATCTGGCAGAAGCGACGGGAGTACGCATGGCGAATCTCTCGCAACATCTTGCCGTGATGCGCGCTACCAGTATTGTAAACTCGCGCCGTGAAGGTGTCACTGTCTATTATAGCCTTGCTGATCCGCGCATCATGCAGGCTTTTAATATCATTACCGAGATACTCATGGGTCAATTAGACCGCGACGAGAAACTGCGGCAGAAACTTATGCTGCGCCACCAGGACTCTAATGCGATAGCCGAGTAATTTCCAGTGAATTTGCGGCCTGACACGCGGCTTGTTGAGCCTGATAAAAAGTGACCTTGCTCAGAACTCGCTCTTAGGATGGTAGTTCGTTAAATTTCTTCAGTTACGGCAAATTCTGATCTCATCCAGACTTGACAGAGCAATAACAACGTGCTATAGTTAGCATAGCACATTGTTATATCTGTTGATTGACGCCAGGCTTATGATAAGAATGAATGGCATTGAGTCCCATAGGTGTAGAGTATAAAAGGAGCAGGGAGATGATACCGCGTTATTTGCGCTGGCATAGGGTATTGCTCGTCCCTTGCCTGCTGGGCCTTATTGCGCTGGTCTGCATGTGTATAGTAAGCCAGGTTGAAGCAGCAGCGCCGCATGTTGATGTGATGGTGCTGAACGGTAATATTGATCCGGCGGCGTTAAATTATCTGACCAATGCCATCTCTACCGCTGAACATGATGGCGCACAGGCGCTGGTGATTGAGATCGATACGCCGGGGGGCGATATGAACTCGATGACGGCCATGACGAAGGCAGAACTGGCCAGTAGCGTGCCGATTGTCACTTATGTGTATCCTTCGGGCGGGCGGGCAGCTTCGGCGGGAGCGTTTGTGACCCTGGCGGCACCTGTAGCGGCGATGGCACCGGCGACGCGCATAGGGGCGGCAAGTCCCGTAACGGCTACAGGTGGCGATATTGGTGAGACGCTCAAGAAAAAGATTGAGAACGACCTATCCAGCGCTATGAGCAGCTTCCAGCGCCGCTATGGGCGCAACGCAGACGCGGCGGTGGCGATGGTGACAAATGCCAGTTCTTATGACGATGCCACAGCGATTAAGCTGCATATCGTCGATCTTGGTGCGCCCAATCTGGCGGCTTTGCTTGCAGCGGTCAATGGGAAGACGGAGCCGGTAGACAATGGCGCTCACACTGTTATGCTACATACCACAGGAGACCAGGTGCAGATGCTGGGGACATCGTTCTTTGATACGTTTTATGAGTTTCTGCTTGACCCGAATGTTTCGTTCCTGCTATTTATTGTGGCGATGATAGGCATCTTTATTGAGGTGTCGCATCCAGGAGCGCTCGTTCCGGGTATTGTGGGCGCGATTGCCTTGTTATTGTTCCTGCTGTCTGCCGGGTCGCTCTCGCCTGACTGGACGGGCCTGGTGCTGATGCTGCTGGCACTGGTGTTGCTAATACTGGATGTGCGTTTACCCTCGCATGGTGTGCTAACGGTGGGTGCGGTGATCTCGTTGATTATTGGCTCGTTGCTCTTCTTTAACCATGCTACCACGTATGGCGGACCGCAGATTCAGCCCTGGCTGATCTACTTGATGGGTGGCGTGGTTGGCGTAATTGGTTTTGTGCTGGTCACTATTATCGTGCGCGCGCAGCGTTTGCGGGTAACGACTGGCGTTGAAGGGATGATCGGAGCGACGGCGATTGCCTTGACACCGTTGTTGCCGGAGGGGCGCGTGAAGTATGCGGGCGAAAATTGGGCAGCGATTCTTGACCCGCCCGCGACCTCGGTTGATGCTGGCTCACAGGTACAGATTGTGGCGGTAGAGGGATTGCGCTTGCATGTTGTGCCTCTCCGCTCTCATCCTGCGCTTGAGCCGCTGGCTGGCTATCCTGAAAAATTGTCATAAAGCTGTATGCCCGAAGGAGGCACACAATGGAACCGATAACCCTGACTATTGTGGCAGTCATTGTGCTGATTGTGCTGTTGCTCTTTCTCTCTGCTATTCGCGTTGTGCAGCAATATGAGCGCGGTGTGATCTTTGTGCTGGGGCGTCTGGTAGGGGCAAAAGGCCCAGGTCTTTTTCTGGTGCCGCCTTTCATCTCGCGTATGACAAAGGTAGATTTGCGTATTGTGACGTTGACGGTGCCGCCGCAAGAGGTAATTACGCGCGACAACGTGACAATCAAAGTGACGGCGGTGCTGTACTTCTATGTGGTCGATCCGGCAGCGGCGGTGGTGAATGTCATGAATTACATTCAGGCAACGACACAGCTAGGGCAAACGACGTTGCGTAATGTGTTGGGTCAATCCGAACTGGACGAGCTACTATCACAGCGCAACAAGATCAACCAGGAGTTGCAGGCAATTATTGATGAGCATACGGAGAAGTGGGGAGTAAAGGTAACGGCAGTGGAGATCAAGGATATTGAACTGCCGGTCAATATGCAGCGTGCGATGGCGAAGCAGGCCGAGGCCGAGCGTGAGAAGCGCGCGAAGATCATTCATGCTGAGGGTGAGTTTCAGGCTTCTAAGCAACTGGCGGAGGCGGCTGGTATCATCGGCTCTCAACCTAACGCGCTCCAGCTTCGTTACTTGCAAACCCTGACCGAGATTGCGGTGGAGAAAAACTCGACCATCATCTTCCCATTGCCTATTGACCTGATTCAGCCGATGTTAGAGATTATGCAGCATCGCGCCGCGTATACGAGTAGTGAGTATCATAATGGCGCGCAGCAGCCGTTAACGGTGCCTCCGTCGCAGTTGTAAG
>DAOTVZ010000182.1:0-49065 GCA_034436045.1 Ktedonobacteraceae bacterium
TGCTGATCGTTGTAGACCGTAAACTGGACGGTGGTGTGCGCGCTATCCGGCCCCGGTGTCTGTGTCTCGACCGCGCGGCCCAGGCTATCATAGAAGGTACGGCTCACCGCAGTGGGATACTGCGAACTCACCGTCTCAATCTCGTAGCAGGGGTGCGTGATACCGGAGGGGAAAGTGCTGGCGCACGAGGAGTTGGTGGTAGACTGGCTCGTGTAGCTGCCACTCTCGCCCGGTTGGCTGACGCTCACCGTATACTGATCATCACTGGCGCTATTGCTGTCGTAGCTATAGCTGGTAGTTGTCACTTGCCCGTTGACATCGGTGACTTGCGTGGGCAGCATCCCCTCCGCCGCGCTATAAGCCGTTTGCGTCGCCTGGTTGAAGGCGTTGGTCTGTGTGGTGGGCACACTTTCATTCTGGTAGCTCGTGCAACTGGTGTAGGTGGACTGACCCCACGCGCTCGCCATGATGACTGGAGAGGCGCTACAGCCCTCGCCGCTGTAGAGGGTGGGATTGGCCTGTGCCAGCGCATCGACGGTGGCGACGACGTTACCGTAGGCATCATAGCCGGTATAGCTGGTGGTCAGCGGATTACTGGGGTTGCCGGAGCCGGTGCAGTGGCCGTTGGCGTAGGTCTGTACCGTCGTGAGCCAGCCCGCCGAGGGCGTTGGCACCCCGGAGGGTGCGCCCTGGTCATAGGTGTCGTACTGACACTGCCAGACATGTCCACTGCTATCATCCACCTCGCTGTGCTGGACTTTATTCACCACATAGTAGGTCCAGCCATTGACGGTCTGGTTATTGGTGTAATAGGTCCAGTTCGTGGTGACGGTGGGCGCGTTGGAACTGGTGACCTGGTCGGAGAGCAGGTTGTGATAGCCGTTCCCCAGGCCAGTGCCGGGGTTGTAGTCGTCATAGGTGTAGGTATGCCGCACCCACGGCGCGCTACTCTGGCTATTGACCTGCGGCGTCTGCCCCTCCTGGGCCGTTTCCGTCCACAGCGGCCACACGCCACAGACGGGATAGACCGGACTCAAGTTGCCGTTGCAGGAGTTATAGGAGGTACTGCTGCTGAACTGGTTATTGCCCGTATATTGTGTAATCGTTTCTTGCGTCGGCGGGTTGGTGGCATTGGTGCCATCATAGATGTCCTGCTGGAACATGGCCCCGGAGTTGTAGTTGCCGCTATTGGAGCCAGCTGTGCCCCAGCCTTCGGTGCTGTAGTAGTACTGCTCGGTCAGGTTCCTGGCCGGACTGGTGATGGCGACATTGTAGAAGCCGTGGAACTCGCTGTCGTAGTAGTCCTGCCAGTTGCTATCTTCCACGCCGTTATTGGCCGGAATCCAGTTATCGCCCACGCAATCCTCATCCGTCGGAGTGCTGGTGGAGGGATAGGGATAACAGAAGGGATTGCCACTGCTCCAGGTGCCCGTCTTGGCCAGTTGGTAGGTATACGTCGTGACCGCCGGACTGAGCTGGCTGCTGCCGCTATCGGTGCCCCAGGTGGCAAGCTGCGTGACCACCTGCACGCTCCAGGCGCGATCATTGGGATTGGCATAGGGGTTGGGACTGCCCCACGTCGTCGTACTGGCCGCGCAATCGCTGGGATACTCGGTGCAGTAGAGCGGATCGTGGCGCGTATGCAACACGCCATTGCTATCCGTCTCCTCCGGCGTGCCGTGCGAATTGCTGTAGGCGGTGGCGTAGGTCATCTGTCCCCCGATGCCGGTGTTGGTATCGATGTAGCGCGTCAGGTACGCCCAGTAGCTGGCCCCCCCGTAGGCTGAGCCGCCCGTGTTCTGGTGCTGGCTATCAAAGTACGTGTCGGCTAACAGCCCGCTATAGCTGAAGAGCAGCGGTTTGATGGTGTGGCCGGTGCCATTGAGGTAGATAGTGGGCACCACCTGCGTGAGCAGATGTTCCCCGGCACAGGCTTCCTGTACCAGCGTATATTCATCGTAACAGTTGGTGGTGTAGGGCAGGTCGCTATAGCTGAAGCTGTAGCTGGCATCCTTGCTGCCACTGCTGTCGCTGCCGACATAGCTGGTGACGCTCTGCAAGGAGAGTGTACTCATCACGTCGGGGGCGGGCACACTGCCAAAGGTCACCGGATCATCACAGCGCAGGGTGGTTGAGCTGGGCGGGCTGGATTGACAGTTGTCGTTCGTGCCATAGCTTGAGGCCCACGTGCCATACGAGAACGGGGCTTTGTAGCTAAAATCAACGGTGCCCAGCACGGTGCCGATGCTGGACACCGAGGTGCTAAAGCCATAGGTGATCTGCTTGATAGCGGCATCACGCACCGTGGCGCTACTGGCACAGGGCAGCGCATAGGGACTGGCGGCAGGCACGCAGTCTTGCAGATAGGTGACGCTGATGAGGTCATAGCCTACGTTGGAAGCGGCTGGTCCCTCGTTGGGGGCTACCATGCGGTCGAGATTCCATTGATAATTCTGCTGGCTCCCGCTGCTGTTCGTCCATTGCAGCGAGTCAGGTGTGCAGCCGAACTCGTAGTAGGTGCCGGACGTGTCCCAGACATGGAAACATGGTTGGTTCGTCTGGCTACTGGTCACTTGCTGAATGCGGTAGTGCGACAGGTGCTGCGTCTGGAAGAAGGTGCCGGAGGTCACGGTGGTGTCGGCAACCAGGCGATCACTGAAATCACCCAACTGATTGAGCGCGTACCACGTCCCGGAGGCGGCGCTGCCGTTGGCGTAGACCTGTGAGGAGATGGAGCCAAGCGTCAGGCTCCAGCCATCGCCCTCATCGCCTGCCGGGGAGGTACGGGAGTGCCGGTTGTTGGGATCGTTACTGGTATAGTGCAGCACCAGCTTGGGAGCAAAGCCCGCCGCACCAGGGGCTACTTGCAAGGGATAGTCATAGCTCACCTGCCCGTTATTGCCCCCTACCGAGGCGAGCAAGGGAACCGGGGGACTCTGGATGTTGGGCGAGCCACTGGCAA
This sequence comes from Ktedonobacteraceae bacterium, assembly GCA_034436045.1. GTDB lineage: Bacteria > Chloroflexota > Ktedonobacteria > Ktedonobacterales > Ktedonobacteraceae > H111-94. Next base: position 2,963 of record DAOTVZ010000182.1, read on the forward strand.
CCAGCGGGCCAGGGCCAAGCACCGTTGTCTGCGCGGTGAGCGTGTCGGTCTGCGCATGATTGTGCATGGGGATGACCAGGCCCTGCGTCGATTGTTTGTGCTGTTGAGCAGTCGCAATGGCAACCGGCCAACTGAGTAAAATCTGGTTGGGATCAAGCTCCAGCACACGCATCTCCCAGGGCTGATAGTGGTAGATGAGCGTAAGGGGTTGGCGCAGATGGACATTGCTGACGGGCTGGCCATGCGTATCCAGCACCTCGATCTGGTAGGTTCCCAACACATGGCGTAATCCGGCGGCATGGCCGGACACCTCCGTGATGCGCAAGGAGAACGGGCCGCTGGCGGCGGTGGGAGTCGCCGCCGTGCCGGTGCCACGCACCACGGTGGCTTGCGAGACATCCAGCGCGCCAGGGGGCACGAGCACTTCCAAACGCTGATCGCTGCCACGCAGGTCGAGGCCGGTGGTGCCACTGCCTCCGGCCAGCATGGTGGCGGAAAGCGCCGCCGTGATGGGCTGCATGGTGGGCGGCTCAGCGCTGGCAGGCAGGGTGCTGTAGTCGGCCAGATGCTCGCCTGGGCCAAGGGCGACCTGGGGCGGATTGGTGGGCGGCTTGACCGGCCCGCGATAGACGCCATCCTGGCGTCCCTGGGCCAGAAACTGTTGCAGCGTCAGGCTGGCCGGTTGGGCCTGTGGCCCGGCGGCTTGCGCGTGAAAGAGGACATGGACGGCACTCCAGCCGCCAATGACGCCGGAGAGCAAGAAGAGGCAGAGCAAGCCTGTGAAAAGGAGCCGTTGCCGCGTCCACGCAAAGCGCCGCGTGAATGGCTTCCGCGGCGGTTCGAGCGGTGGGAGCGACCCCTCAGGGAAGGGTCGCGGATCACGAAACATACATCAACCTCACAGTGTACAGGATAGTCTGATAGTAAGACAAAGCAATGACCGGACATACGATAATAGAACGCGAACCATGACGAGACGAAGAGCCACCTCCTTGCTTCTTGTGTACTGCCCAGGGACAAGACGACACACGAGGAAGATCGATGGGTCTGGCACCCGACCTCATTGGATGAGGTCACAATGCAGTTATAGCAGACAAAACCGTCATTGGCAAGTGGTTTGCCAAATTTTTATGAAATCTTCATAGCAGGGGTGTTTCATAACTTACTAGATTGTTTCATTGTCTATCATTGCGTGTCATAGCGCTAAAAAAACACCATCACGTTTAGCTAGTACGAAAGTCCTATGGAGCGGTACGGAATGATGGCACGAGAGAAGCAAAGCGATTGTTTCCCCTCGTATCCCTCAAGGTACTATGATCCCACGAAACGGATTCTGAGAGGCGTTGATTTGTGACAGCAAGAGAAATATTTATTCTTTTTTCAGGGGAGGCTATAACACAATGTCATCTCGACGCATGGTACGACACGCATTCACCTTATGCATCCTTGCACTCATCACTCTACTACTGGCGGGCTGCTCACTGCCCTGGCGGCATAGTACAACAAATAACACTGCCGCCGTGAATGCGCCTAAACCGACGACGCAGCAACTGCTGACCGCATTGCAGAAGAACTTTCGCTCCGTCACCGCGTTTCATGTTGTGATGCAGGTGCAGAACCCCGGTCCGGTCACACAGGATCAGATTGAGATTCGCAGTGCCGATGGCGATGTCGTGATGCCCGACAAGGTACAGGCCAACGCCACAGTCATTCTCTCCGGGCAATCCGTCACGGTTAAACTGATTAGCATTGGCGATAACCAGTTTATTACCGATCCCATTACGGGCCAGTGGCGCGTGATTAAGGGCGTACTCAACCCACAGACGCTCACCAACCCTGACACAGGCATCCTCTCGCTGGTCAACAAGCTCCAGAACGTCAGCCAGCCCGTCTCAGATGTCGTGAATAACATACCCTGCTGGCGCATCACCGGTCAACTCGACGCCAGATACCTGGCCTTCTTCACGGGCGGCGGCGTACCGGCGGGCACCATGCTCCAGACCTCGGCCTGCATCGGTAAAGCCGATTCCCTACCCTACCAGGTCAGCGTCACAGGCGAAGCTGCGCCGGGCGATACCAGCCAGACCGAGCGCATCTTTGATATATCAAACTATAACGAGCATATCACGATCACACAACCACCATTACAATAACATTTAACTTTATTCATACACTCTATAACCTTTGTTAGCAGAAGCGAGAGACGATGTATACGCTAGAAGACGATCACGAAACATCCTCGCGTTTACGTAAACGGGATGTCATTGGCATGGGAGAACAACAAACGCCGCAAGCGGGCACCTTTGGCGCACAAGAGGCTCAGGAGACACCGCAAGCGGCCTCTATGCCCGCTATCATTGAGCAGGATACAAAATCTGATAATGGGGAGACGGCCAGTGCGGCGATGGGGCCAACGGGGCAATCTACTCCGCTCGCTATCGCACGCCAGATTACCGGCTCGTTCAAACAACTATCGACACCGGCCAAAACGATTACGGGCACAGAGCGTCGCGTCGCCGTGGCCGCTCTGACGATTGCCTGTATCGGCGTCTTTTTCACGGCGCTCGACCAGACGGTCGTGGTAACGGCGCTACCACAGATTATTCTCGACCTGCACATCCCTATCACCCAGCTTGACCACGCCGCCTGGATTATCAGCGCCTATCTGCTCGGCTTTGTGGTAGCGATGCCGTTAATGGGCCGCGTCTCGGATATTCATGGGCGGCGACGCATCTTTTTACTCTGCCTGAGCATCTTTGGCATTGGCTCTGTCTTCTGTGGCCTCGCGCCGCTGCTGGGGCAGAACACAGATTTGAGTTTCCTTAGCGTGCTGCACATCGATACCTCGTCACCGGGGCTGATCTGGCTGATCGCGGCGCGTCTCTTCCAGGCGGTAGGTGGCGGCGCAGTCATTCCAGTGGCCATGGCTATCGCGGGCGATTTTTACGGGCAGGAGCGGCGGGCGCTGGCCCTGGGCATCATTGGGGCCGTGACCGAGGCCGGTGGCGTGCTGGGGCCGCTCTATGGTGCCCTCATCGTACAGCATCTCGGCTGGCAATACATCTTTTATCTTAATACACCCATCGTTCTCGTGCTGATGGTAGGAGCATGGTTCTTTATTCCCAAAGGCAAGCGCCTGCACGAGCGCATCGACTGGGTGGGAGCGATTCTGCTCGGTCTTGCGCTGACCTGCCTCAGCCTCGGTCTGGCGCAACAGGGCACCGAGTTGGGGCCGAATGTTGCCAATAGCACTGCACCGCAAAACAATCCCATCGCACTGGCTCTCGCCCTTATCTTTCTGGTGGCCTTCATCATCGTCGAATTAAAGGTGCGCTGGCCCGTCGTCGAGGTGCGCCTGTTCAAACGTTTTCCCTTCAGCGCTACCGCGCTGGTCAGCCTGCTGGTGGGAGCCGCGTTGATCATTGCGATGGCGGATATACCGATCTTCGTCGATACGGTGTTACAACTCTCGGTGCTGGATAGTGGTCTGGCTCTCTTGCGCCTCACCGCCATGATTCCGCTCGGTGCGCTGCTCGGTGGCTGGCTGTGCAGTCGCCTCTCCTGCCGCGTGACCGGCGTGCTGGGTCTGCTCTTCACCGCCGTTGGCTTCTACCTGATGAGCCGCTGGCCCATTCACGTGAACTGGACACAGATCACGATCAGCACGGTTACGGCGGGCTTTGGCTTTGGTCTGGTCATCGCGCCCATCGGCACCACCGCCATTAACGCGGTGCGTCCGACGCAAGCGGGCATGAGTTCCTCGGTCGTGACCGCATTGCGTATGGTGGGCATGATGCTTGGATTGGCCGCGCTGACCTCGTGGGCGCTGGCCTATTTCAAGCAGCTCGTCTCCACGTATCCGTCGCTGCCGCTCACGGCCACTGCCGCGCAGTTCGCACAGTGGTCAAAGGGCTACGCCGTTCACGTCGTCTCCTCGGCACACACCGTCTACTGCACCGTCTTTTTCGTCTCGATGATCCTCTGCCTGATCGCCATTATTCCTGCCCTCTTCCTATGGGGCAAGCAAGCGCCAGAGGCCGAGCCGGTTCCTCTGCATCTCTCGGAAGCTGCTACACTGGTCGGCCTCGGTGATAGCGCAGGCGCTATGGCTATGGGCGGTGCGGCCCTGCTGGATGTGGCCGAATTGGATACACAGCCTGTTCAGGGCGACAACCTGCCACCACTAGCCACCCTGCCGACGGAGCCGCAGCCACCCAGAGGTCCTCAACGGCGCAAACGGCTCATCATTGTGGCTGCTGCCGCTCTCATTCTGCTGCTGATTGGCGGCGGCGTCTTCGCCACCTTCATGTTTCAGCCTGACAATACGTCTAATCCTTCCGGTGGCATCACGGCCTCTACACCGCAGTCCGCTACCCCAACGGCAACACCGACCGTGATCGCGGGGCCGCGCCTGTTCCAGCTTGCACTCGACAAGACTGCGCTCACCTCGATCTTCGTGCAGCAGTTGAACATTCGATCCGGCGTGTTGAGCAACCTGACCGTCACCCCAACGGCGGGGAATGGGCTGATCTTGAGCCTGAATCTGCATATCGACGCCAATGGCATCCATCGCGTTATGCCCGTTGAACTGGACGGCATCATCGGCATCGATCAGCAGCAAAACCTACAACTGACGGTGACACATCTCAAGCGCGATGGACAGGACGCCGGAAATGCCGCTGCCGCCCAGATGCAGAACGCCATTAACCAGTTGATTATCAGTTCGCTCATGCCCGCGCTGCGTGGTCAACTCAAGAACGTGCAACTGCTCTCGGCCACCACCAGTTCCACCATAGCCTGTAGCAAGGGTGCAGAGATGCTAGTGCTGCTGCTCAAAGCACCGCCCATTCAGGGCATTCCGGCCCAACTCACGCCCGTACCGTTCTGCTTCAGCGGACCGGTCAACCTGAACAAATTGTTACCATCATAAAATCGCACCAATCCCGTAGGGGCGTGATTCATCACGCCCTGCAAATCACGCCCTGCGCGCGGGGCAACGGGCAAACAGGGCGTGATGAATCACGCCCCTACGGATAGGGCCATTATCGGTTTCGGCGGCTGAGTTTCACCATCACATTCGAGAAACGATGCGATGAGCAAGCGGGGCGTGATGAATGCTTCAGCGGACCGATCAACCTGAACAAATTGTTACCATCATAAAATCGCACCAATCCCGTAGGGGCGTGATTCATCACGCCCTGCAAATCACGCACTGGAAACGATGCGATGCATGAGCAGGGCGTGATTTCTAGGGCGTGATGAATCACGCCCCTACGGATAGGGCCATTATCGGTTTCGGCGGCTCAGCTTCACCATCACATCCGAGACACGATGCGATGCATGAGCAGGGCGTGATTTCTAGGGCGTGATTCATCACGCCCCTACAACATAACATTTTGAGGATAGACAAGATGAAAAAGAGACGATTGTTCCAGATAGGCTGCGGCCTCGCGCTGACTACCATCCTCTTCTGCCTGACCATAACGCCGGTCAGATCGGCACAGGCCCGCGCATTGTCGGCACAGCGGTCACGTGCCACCACATCGATGAACGCGATCTTTTATCTCCAGAGCAGTTCACTACAACCGATTTTTCAGCGCAATATCGATAACGACGTGCCCAACGCGGTCAATAGCGCGCTGACCGGCTTCGTCAATCAGTTACCGATGCAGGATCGCGGCTGGGCGACGCAGATGGCGCGCGCCCTGATTCAACCCTCGGCCACGCTCACCGGCCTCACTCCCCAGCAGAACGGTATCCTGACCACTGTGCAACTGAGCCTTTATCCCGGTGACCCGCAGCCCACCAACAGCCAGATGCTGGTCACGTTCAACGTGCAGGACTCCAGCACCATTCAGGTCAGCGCGCAGGCAGTGAGCGGCAGTCCAGCGCTCATAACCGGCCCGATTGCAACCTTCCAGATGCCTGTTGGGCAACTGAGCAGCATTGCTACCACGCCTACCTGTGGCAATGCCGCGCTGGCCGTGCAACTGCAATTTCCTCTCTCCATTGGCTCCGGCCAGCCCGCTGGCACGTCAACCAGCACAGGACAGATGACACAGAACAATGCGCCCATGCGCCAGACATATGTACAGCAAACCAGCACCAGCAGCGTCCCGGACTCCTATATTGAGATACCAGCTTCGTCGCTGGCCACACTGGGCAACAGCATCGGTAGTCTGCAAATTAACAGCAGCTTGACGGCACAGAATATCCAGATCGCCGTGCAGGGCAGCGATCTCATCATCACCTCAGACATTATGCTCGGCTCGTTTCAGCTTGCCACGGCCACCACGACTGTGGCACCAACCACTGCCAATGGCAGTCTGGCCGTCAAAGTTCTCAAGACTACGTTGACCGTTTTCCAGATTTTTACTTTCCCCGACAATAGTTACAACCAGCAGATCGAGCAGACACTTAACAGCGACCTGAACGGCGCGCTAACCGGCAAATTCACCGTCACCAACGCGACCATCGGCCCCACAAGCGCGCTACCATGTGCCGCCAGCGACAGTCTGGTACTTACCGGTACCACTAACCTGATTGCGTAAGCGCGGGTCGAAAAGCAGGTAAAATAAGCACAATACAAGCAGGGCGACTATGGCGGTCGCCCTGCTTCGCATACGCTTACCTTCCTTCTCATGCTTGTTGCTTTATTTAATTCCCACCAATCTACCACTGTGAGCGCGTGATCTCGGCCTGCTCGCGCGGCGTTACTGAAGCTGCCGATGCGGGTTCGACGGCACGCTTGCCATAAGCTTGTCCACGCAGTCGCCCGGCCAGTATGATGCCGGGCTTTTCGATGAACTTATACATGCCATACGAGAAAGGAATGACGACGCAGAGCGCGCAGACCCACAGCGCGGTATACAACAGTACTGGCGGCCAGTGCGGCGCATGTCGCAGTAGCACCATCTTGGCATCCTCAAGAATGTACAGATGCCACATATAAAGACTATAGGAAATCATGCCTACCCAGCGCAACACATGCCACTCAAAAAGGCCGCGCAGGAGCGGTGGCCCGAAGAGAATTGCCAGCACGCACAGGCCATAACCAACTGACAGGTTCAGTTCTCCCCACTGTGCGAAGGCAGAGGAGATGGGAGCGAGTATCTGTGGCCCCTGGTGAAACCAGTTGCTGAAATGCCACAGGAAGGCAAAGAGCAGCGTCAGCAGGCCCAGCGCCAGCAGTCCCCAACTGACATGATGAATGCGCCGCGTCAACTTATGCTCAGGCGCGGCCTGACGCGCGTAGATATATAACGTGCAGAGCAACATGCCAACGGCAAAGTCCTCTAAGAACTTGCCATCTACGCCATAGGTAAAGAACAGGATGCCGTTCAAAAGTGGGCGCGGCACCAGCAAGGTCTGTGCCGGATGCATGGCATAATAGGAACCAATATAGCGCGAGCCGACGCCCCAGGCCATCATACCGAGCAAGAAAGCCAGAATAACCCGGATGCGATAACGTAAGGCCACGCGCCTCGTCAGCCAGAGCAACAGCAGGGTGAGCAGCGGCAAGAGCATGTAGAATTGCCACTCAACCGCCAGCGTCCAGAACGGGCCATTCAACTGCTGGAAGGTCTTATGAGAAGAATCCATGAAAAAGACCAGGAACAGGAATAGCTCGTGCCAGTGTGCCGGTTGCAGATAGTGCGGCTGGAACAGGATGATGAGAGTGAACAGCGCGACATAGTAACCCGGCCAGATACGCAGAATGCGCCGTAGATAAAACTGGCGCGCTGACGGCCAATCTTTGTTGAAGAGCAGCGACTTGGCATAAGGTATGAAGAGCAGAAAGCCGGAGAGGACGAAGAACAACGTCACCCCCGTTCCACCGGAGAGTAAGATAGCGCTCAGCAGCGAACCCCAGGAGAAGTTCCAGAGCTTCATGTCAGCATAAGCAATCAGATTGAGATGGAAACCCATCACTGAGAGGGCGGCAATCGCGCGCACGCCATCCAGTGATGCAATGGTATTTTTCGGTGTTTCGATTTTGAAAAGCGAAAACAATGTTCCTCACTTTCACATAAACACATGTAATATGGTGCCATACTCGTTTAGCACGGTATATCCGTTATACGACAGCCGTGCAACAGGACGTAGATGTTACGAATGAAGAGGCAAAGTGGATACTCAGCAGTACTTTCGGCAACACGCTCTTCTTCCCAATTCTTCTTTTGCCTATTGTCAATTAGTTGATAACGTAGTATTTTATTATTTATTCCACAACATCTAAGGAGCGTCCATTGTATGACTACAACGAATTTTGATGAATTGGATGAATTAAACATCGTTACACAACCAATAATCGGCGAACGGGTTGTGTATCACGCTACCGTCCACGATGTTCCCCCTGATGATCGTCCCCGCGAACGCTTGCAGAAGTATGGCCCTGAATCCTTGCCCACCTCTGACCTGCTGGCAATCGTGCTACGCTCCGGTAGCCAGCAAGAAAATGTGATGGAACTGTCCCAACGCCTGCTACACAAATATGGCGGTCTGAGCGGCCTGACCAGCGCCCATTTTCACGCTTTATGCAATGAGCATGGTGTTGGTCCGGCCAAAGCCTGCCAGTTGAAAGCTGCGCTGGAGATCGGTCGGCGTTTAATGCTGGAAAACCCACAGAAGAAATTTCAGGTACGCTCCGCCGATGACGCGGCCAGCGTTTTTCGCATGGAGATGATGCATCTCGACCACGAGGAGATGCACGTGCTGATTTTGGATACCAAAAATCAGGTCATTGAAAAGATCAGAAGTTATAAAGGAACCGTCAATAGCTCAGTGCTGCGTGTGGCGGAGATCTTTCGGCCCGCGATCATTCGTAACTGTCCCGGCGTCATCGTCAGCCACAACCATCCAAGCGGGGATCCGACGCCCTCGCCAGAAGATATCGAGGTTACCCACCAGCTTGTGAGCGCGGGTCGCTTACTGGACATCGAACTACTGGATCACATCATCATCGGCAATCCGCGCTATGTGAGCTTGAAGGAACGGCTCAAGTGGTAGAAGTAGCATAGCATTCAGCAAGCAGGACGAGTATATAATGTACACCTGGAATGCCCATTATATACTCGTCCTGCTTGCTGAATGCCAGACTCTATACTATGCTTTCGCCGCTGCGCGCTCATCCTGTGCGTGCGTCCGCTCCTCTCCGTTTTCCTCGCCTTCGACCTGCTCACCCTGAGTGGTGGCAGGTTCGAGAGCGGCGTTGAGAACGTCGCGGATGTCGCTGGCGAAGACAAAATGCATCTGGTCGCGTAGCTCTTTGGGCAGGTCTTCGAGCAGGTCAGGCTCGTTGCGCCTGGGCAGGATGACCGTGCGGATACCTGAGCGATAGGCGGCCAGCACCTTCTCTTTGACGCCCCCAATCGGCATCACCCGTCCACGCAACGTGATCTCTCCCGTCATAGCGACATCGGAGCGCACCTTACGCCCACTGGCCAGCGAGACCAGCACAGTTACCATTGTCACCCCGGCTGAGGGGCCATCTTTAGGGATAGCGCCGGCAGGAACATGGATGTGAACATTCTGATCTTCAAAGACGTTCTCCGGCAGACCCAGCGCTTTGGCGTTGGAGCGCACATAGCTCAGCGCGGCCATTGCCGATTCCTTCATGACATCGCCAAGCTGGCCCGTGAGCGTCAATTGACCCTTGCCTGGCATAGCCGCCGCCTCAATGAAGATGATCTCGCCCCCGACCGGCGTCCAGACCAGGCCGGTGGCGATGCCGGGGCGATCAATGCGCTCGGCGGCCTCCTCGAAGAAACGCGGGCGGCCCAGGTACTCTGGCACCACCTCAGCGGTGATATGAATTGGGGGCTGCTTGCCTTCAGCTATCTGTCTGGCTGCCTTGCGACAGAGCGAGCCAATCTCACGCTCCAGATTGCGCACGCCGGCCTCGCGTGTATAGTCGCGGATAACGCGGCGGATCGCATCGTCATCCACCTCCACTTCATTCGGCTTCAGAGCATTGGCCTCGATCTGTTTGGGCAACAGATAATTGCGCGCAATGTTCAGCTTCTGCTCTTCCGTGTAACCAGAGAGTTCCAGAATCTCCATGCGATCCCGCAGCGGCGCGGGAATTGGCTCCAGCGAGTTGGCGGTGGCAATGAACATGACTCTGGACAGGTCAAAGGGTACATCCAGGTAGTTGTCGCGGAAGTTATAGTTCTGCTCCGGGTCCAACACCTCCAGCAGGGCCGAAGAGGGGTCGCCGCGCCAGTCAGCGCCGACTTTGTCCACCTCGTCCAGCATAATTACGGGATCGTTGGAGCCTACGCGGCGCAGGGTCTGGATGATGCGACCGGGCATGGCCCCGATATAGGTACGGCGATGGCCACGAATTTCGGCCTCGTCACGAATACCGCCCAGCGAGATGCGCGCAAATTTGCGCCCCAACGCGCGCGCGATTGATTGACCGAGCGAGGTCTTGCCAACCCCTGGCGGCCCCACGAAGCACAGAATCGGCTCGCGGTTCAACTGGCGCAACCTCTCCTGCGAGGGCGGCGGGGCCGCAGGATGCGTTGCTTCGCTCTCGCCGCCGCTTTCAGCTTTGTCGGCCTCACTCTGATGCTCCAACTCCTCAGCTTTACGCTCCTCTTTCAAACGGCGCACGGCCAGATATTCCAGGATACGCTCTTTAATCTTTTCCAGCCCGTAGTGATCCTGATCTAGAATCTGACGCGCACGGGCCACATCGATTTTCTCGCCGGTACTCTTGTCCCAGGGCAGGCTGACCAGCAATTCGAGGTAAGTACGGATAATGCTATACTCCGGCGAGGCGGTAGGCATCTTTTCCAGGCGTGCAAGTTCGCGGTTTGCCTCTTTCAATGCCTCTTCCGGCATATGCGCCTCTTCGATTTTGGCGCGCAGCTCGTTGATAGTAGCCTGCTCCTCGCTCTCCTCGCCCAGTTCGCGCTGAATAGCCTTGAGTTGCTCACGCAACAGGTATTCGCGCTGCATCTTGCTCATCTCTTCCTGGGCGCTGGTCTGAATCTTCTTACCCAGTTCCAGGATTTCCAGCTCGTGGGTCAGGAACGCGCTCAACTCCTGTAATTTCGCACGCACCGAGTCCAGTTCGAGTATCTTCTGGCGCAATTCCAGATCCATCTGCAAGAAGGTGGCTATCACATAGGCAACCTGGCGCGCCTCTTCCAGATTCAGCGTCGCCGCCGCCACGCCCTCCGGCACGTTCTGCACCAGGGCAACAAGGCGCTGGAAGTAGGAGATAACGTTGCGTTTGATGGCCTCCGTCTCATTATCCTGCTCCTGTATTTCGGGGCGTGGCGTGATATGTGCTGCCAGGAAGGGCTTCTCTTGCACAAATTCGTTGATCTCGACCCGCTCCAGCCCTTGCACAACGATCTGAACGGTGCCATCAGGCATACGGAACATGCGCACTACGCGCGAGACAGTGCCGACCTTGAAAATGTCATCAGGACCAGCCATATCCATGCTGGCATCCTTCTGCGCCACCAGCACCACCAATCGATTACTGTTCATCACATGATCGATCAGGCGCAGAGAACGCTCCTGCCCTACACCGAGGGGTTGCAAGGAGAAGGGATAAATCACCGTGTCTTTGAGCGGCAGCACTGGCAAGACTTCTGGAATGCTAAACTGCTCCTCGTCATCGTTACGCCGACGGCTCTGCACCTCTTCTTCTCGTTCTCGTGCTTCTCGTGCTTCTCGTTCCTCGCGCCGCGTGGCAGCAGAACGACGCGAACGGCGCGGACGCGGCACCGGCAGAGGCTCGGCCTCGCTTTCGCTTTCCGCTCCCGCCTCTTCGCTTTCTTTGCCGTCGGTCGCAAAGGCCATTTCTAGCGCTTCGGAGAGGCGCTGTACATCCTCCTGGGTCAGCTCTTGCCTGATCGAACCGGTCGGTTCTTCTTGCGCATCCTTTTCCGGTATCTCAGGCTGTTTTGTTCTATCTTCTTTCTCCATAACTTCACTCTGCCATTAAGCCATCTTTATATCACGGGTTGGAGCCGCTCCTTTGAATAGGTACCCGCTCAGGTTTACTTTCGGGCAATTTCGGCAGATCCACCCAGAGAAATCCATTTTCATAACGCGCGCTCACTGCCTCGCGGTCAACCGGGTAGGGAAGAAATACCTCGACACGGAATGGGCCATAACGAATCTGGGCTTCGTGATAACTGAGGTTCTCGTAACCATCATGCTCATCCCGCCGGTCGCCACTAATGACGAGCGCATCCTCATAAAGTGTAACCTCAATATCCTCTTCTTTCATTCCGGCCAGCTCCACCTTAACCGTCATCATCTGGCTCGATTCGAGGATATCGGCCAGCGGACGCCACGTGGTTGAGCGATGCACCACCGCCTGCTGGCTCTGCCGTAATGCATCCTGTAAGAGTTGTCGGTAGTACCGTTCTAGCTGGAGCCGAGAGCCTTCATGGGAACCCTCGATATAGCGATAGGTGACATACCGATAGCGCATTCGCATGGTTTCTACCTCAATTAGCAAAGAGAAGAAAAAGGCAAAGGTTCGCCCTTTGCCCGACGAGACGATTTCTCTTGTGCGAAGAACTACCAGCTACACAAGCGGTAGGTCTTTTTCGCCGCTGGCGAGAGCCTTTTGACATTCCGGGCAGAGGTACTCAAATTCGGACTTGGTGTCCGAAAATACATCTGCCGGAACCACACGAGCATAGCGCAGGCGGGTTGCTTTCCCACAGCGCGAGCAGATAACGTATTTTTGTGTAAGGGCGGTGCGTTGAGTGCCGAGAATGTCTTCCTGCATGGGCCGCCACCTGTCTTTCTGTTTGAACTGCCTGGGAATAACGAAGCGATACGAAACATGAACCTGTTTTTACAGGTTTATCGTATCTGAATTGTAAGACATAGCATAAGCCAGTCAAGTCAAGAGAAACCCGGAATGAAAAGACCCGTTTTACATGGGCCAACCCTCTTGATTATGGCACGAGACGAAGAAAATTGCAAGGGCAAGGAATATGCCAGACAAGGAGCCAGGGCAAGCACAAGGGCCGCTCTGAACTCTGGAGCGCGTGTTTGACGAGTTCCAGTAGATATGCTACTATGTTTGTATACTCTTCGTCGGTGTTTTATGACCAGTCATATCTCGAAAAGCTGTACATCTAGTGCGTGGTGAAGACGGACAAGCTGATCGTTCTGCTCGTTCAGCATTGTCCCTATAATAACGAGGGCAAGAATAACATGGTCACGCAAGCGATCAAGCGTTGGCTCCAGAAGATGTTCGCGTGGTGGCCCTGGAAGAGATCGCCAGAGACCGACTACATGCACCCGCTTAGCGTCATGCAGCAAGGTGCATCATCCGAATCTATTTTACGGACTACCGTTGATGGCTCTGTATCGCAACCAGGGGCGGCCTCCATCGCCGTTGGACACGCCGAAGAGGTAGCTCCGCCAGAAAGCAGCCGGTCAACGCTCGAAGAACGATCAGGGCCGTTCGTTCCCCCTACCAAACCCGAAGAGAAATGTGCCACCTCTCTTGAGACAGGCCCGCTTCCATCAGCCAGCAACACAGCAGGCGCAGACGCCAGAGAAACACCGGCCCCTACCTTTGAGCAGCAACTCTCTTACCTGCGCTATCTCGTGCGCCAGGGCATCGTCAACGAAGGTTTTGAGCGCGGCAAAGAACCAGAGCAGTATAAGCACTATGGCAGATGATAAGATGGAAATGCGATGCTTCGTGGTCTGAGCGCCGGGTCTGATACCGTTCGCCTGATGTCCCCAGGAGACATCAGGCGAACGGTATCAGACCTCCGATTTTGGCAAGGAATCTCTTTATCTCCATCTCCTTAGACGGCTTTGACATTACCGGTATAATAAAAGACATCCGCACAGACAGGCACATGCCATGTGCCTTTGTTTCCAGATTATCTACACACGCGGGAATAGAGGAGATAAAAGATCGTGGCGACAGCACAAGATGTAACACAACATAACACACAGAATACGCCAGATTTTACGCGCAGTGACGCGCATATCAGCGAGTTGTTGAACTATACACGCGAGATTGCGGCCATCGGTGAGCTAGGCGCGCTCGCCGGTTGGGATCAGAATACGATCATGCCGGATGGGGCCAGCGAGGTGCGCGGCATTCAAATGGCAACTGTGCAGGGGCTATTGCACGAGCGCTGGACAAACCCTAAACTCGGCGCACTGCTTAGCGAATTGCAGGAGATCGTGCAAGGCCAGACCTTCACCGACGCGGATCGCGGCCTGGTACGCGAGGCTGCCCGCATACATAAAAGGTATACCCGTCTGCCCCGCAATCTGGTAGAAGAGATGGCACGTGTGGAGACTAGCAGTTATGATGCATGGCGACGCGCGCGCACCAACAACGACTTCGCCTCGTTCGCCCCCTGGCTCACACGCACCATCGCCCTCCAGCGCGAGGTTGCCGACCGCCTGGGCTATACGGAGACACGCTATGACGCCCTCCTCGACGAGTATGAGCCGGGTCTGACCGCGCGCAGAGTTGAGAGCCTGTTCACTCCTGTGCGCGAGTTCAGTACTGCTCTGCTCAAACGCATCCAGGCCAGTGGCCACACGGTAGATACCACGTGCCTGCACGGCGATTTCCCCGCCGAGCAACAGACGGAACTGTCTATCGAGATTCTCAAGCGCATGGGCTACGACTTCTCGCGCGGCGTCATCGCACACTCGCCACACCCCTTCACCACCGGCATCGGCAGTCCTTTCGACGTGCGCGTCACTATTCGCACCAACCGGCAGTGGTTGCAGCAATCCCTGATGGCCGCCATTCACGAGGGTGGTCACGCACTCTACGAACAGGGCAGCGCGCCAACACTGGCACAGACGCCCATCGTCGGCGGTGCCTCAATGGGTATGCACGAATCGCAATCGCGCCTGTGGGAAAACGCTATTGGTCGCTCCGAAGCCTTCTGGCGTGGACAGTTCGATATCGTGCGCCGTATCTTCCCGCAGCAGTACGCCAACGTCGATGCCGCCACCTTCGCACGCGCGCTCAATCACGTCGAGCCGAGCCTGATCCGCGTTGAGGCCGATGAAGTCACCTACAATCTGCACATCATCATTCGCTTCGAGCTGGAAAAACTGATGGTCAATGACAGCGTAGCCGTCGAGAGCCTACCACGCCTGTGGAATGAGAAGTACCGCGACTACCTGGGCATCGTGCCGGAGAGCGACAGCGAGGGCATTTTGCAGGACGTTCACTGGAGCAGCGGTTTCGGCTACTTTCCCTCTTACACGCTCGGCAACCTCAATGCCGCGCAAATCCTGCATACGCTGCGCGAGGCTCTCCCCAACTTCGAGGAGACGTTGGCCCAGGGCGATACCCGCCCCATCCTGCACTGGTTACAAGAGCATATGTACAACGTCGGTGCCATCTATCAGCCCGATGAATTGATGCGGCGCGTTACCGGCGCAACCCTCGACCCTGCCTACTTCACCAACTATCTGACCAGCAAATTCGAGCAGGTCTATGGTTTAGTGTAGGGATCATTTATGTTCCGATGGATTCCGCCTCGTTTCCTCTGGCCTGGTCAGGTTGGCTATCGGCATTTTGCTTCGCCGGGGGCGAGGCGGGCAACGTCAGGCAAAAGCGGCTTCCCTCGCCAGCCTTGCCTGAACTCTCGGCCCAGATACGCCCCCCCATCGCTTCCACAAGACGTTTGCAGAGGTAGAGTCCCAGACCCGTGCCCCTCGTCGTACCTATCATATCGCGTTTAAGCCGCACAAATTTCTCAAAGAGTAGCGGCAGTTCGTCGGCAGGAATACCGGGACCGGCGTCTTGAATTGCGAGGCAAACCGGGGAAGACGGATCGACCTGCGTAGCCTCGATAAGAATTTCAGTGCCAGTGGGAACGTATTTAACGATATTAGAGAACAGGTTGCGCAAGACCTGGCGCAAGAACTGAGGATCGGCCCACACCGTAACCTGCTCGCCAACCCGTAGATGCACGGTATAGCTGGCGAGAACGTCTGGAGCCTGCCCGACCAATACCTGCTGGAGCAGCTCATAGACGTTGACGAACTCCGGCTGCGCCGCCGGAATTTCGCTTACGATGTGTGCAGCATCCAACACCTGGTCAACCAGGGTGAGCAACTCCTCCTGGCTGGCCCGCGCCTGCTTGAGCAGATTGGCACGTGTCTGGGCATCCACGTCTGGCCGTTCCTGGTACACGGTGAGCAGTTCCAGCGTACCGGCCAGCACGGTCAGGGGTGTGCGTAGCTCATGACTCACATTCATGAGAAACTGATCTTTGAGTCCATTGACCTCGCGCTCTTGCTCATACGCCAGCATTGCCTGTTGTTCCCTCAACTCGGTGAGTTTACGGGCGCGTTCGCTAGCTTGCGCCTGCCGACGTGCCCTCTGAGCCTCATCGACCGCCGCGCGCAGCCAGCAGACGATCAAGCCAATCAAGAGCGAGGTACCGGCTCCGATGAGCGCGCCGCCGACAAAGGCTGAATCGGGGAGCATGCCACGCAGAAGAAGAAAATAGGTCATCTGGAAAACCAGCCCGTTCAGAACCATACTGATGAGCAACCCTCGGTAGCGGAAGAGCCAGCAGGCGCAAGCGATGGGCAGATACATCGTAGAGCCATTGTACACCAGGGGAAAGAAGAGCCAGAGACCGGTAATTCCCAACACATAGGAAAGGGCCACCAGTAGCGCGCGCCTGGTGGGCGAGAGGCCGAGCCAGGACAGAGGCAGTATGTGTAGCAGACTCCTACCTCGCTCATGAGTACCCATCAATACTTGTCTTTCTCCCGACAATGCCTGGTTGCCCGGACCAACGACCTTCCATTGTCATACGAAACAAACAGCAGAGCCAATATTACACAAGCGTAGTATACAACTATTAGAAAGGCCCGACAAGCTATTGTTTATCACACATCATTTACGGGTAGGTGAACATCAAATTGTTGCATGGCGCTTTCTCTACCCTCTACAAAACAATGGCGTACACCTACCCGTAGAGGATAAGGCAAAAACTCGCTTGAAAGAGTAAAACAGAGTGCAGCACATGGGGGCCGAAATTTGCCATCTTGTGGCTTCGGCGTCTAACTTGACGATAGCATCTAATTTTGAAAAAACGCCTCAAGCTGCTTCTGCTCTGGCCTGAGGCGTTTAAGGAAGTATGAATATAATAGTAGCGGGAACAGGATTCGAACCTGTGACCTCCGGGTTATGAGCCCGACGAGCTAACCACTGCTCTATCCCGCGTCGAGATGCTGCCACACAACTGGCAAGTAGCGGGGAGAGGATTCGAACCTCTGACCTTTGGGTTATGAGCCCAACGAGCTAACCACTGCTCCACCCCGCGTCAGCTCGTATATCATACAACAGTGTATGTTATTTGTCAAGAGTTGACGGCACCTGGCTCTCTATACCTTCCGGGAGAAATTGGTGTAGGGGCGTCATTCATGACACCTTGTGAGCACATCGACGGGCTACCAGGGCGTCACGAATGACGCCTTGTGAGCACATCGACGGGCTACCAGGGCGTCATGAATGACGCCCCTACACGGGCCACCAACATCCCCCTAAAGGATGGAGACCTCGACATTTTGACTTGACATCCATTAATACAAACTGACATACTATAACTCGTGTGTACCTTCGTACATAAAAGGCAAACATTTCCCCAGGGATGTAGGGATGCGAGACACACGCTCTGAACCTGCTTCAACCAGGGGAGAAGAGGTGAGAATCACGCCCTGCATCACAAGCCAGTCTGTTTGTTGGTGAAGTGCAGTTAAGAGGAGACATTGGTCATGGACGAAAACAACAAAAAGACCTCGGAGCAGGTGAGTCGCTGGCTACGTGTGGGCATCCTTATACTGGCAACGCTAGGGCCGGTTATCAATACCATTTTAGAGAACGCACGTAAGCAGGCACAGAAACTGCAAGAGTCGAAGGCGCTCCAGGAGTTGAAGGAGTATCCTTACAGCCAGGAGTTGCTCAAACGCGGCAGCCAGGTGTCGCAGGCGCTGGTCGAACAGAGCAGCAAGCTCACCCAGGCACTGGCCGAACGCAGTGGCCAGATTCCGCAGGCATTGATCGAGCAGAGCAGCAAGCTCACCCAGGCACTGGCCGAACGTAGCAGCCAGGTGCCGCAAGCATTAGTTGAGCAAAGCAATAAACTCACGCAAGCATTGCTCCATAGCCAGGTTCCACAAACCCTGATCGAGCAGAGCAGCAAGCTCACTCAGGCACTGGCCGAACGCAGCAGCCAGATTCCGCAAGCACTGGTTGAGCAGAGCAATAAGCTCACCCAGGCACTGGCCGAACGCAGTGGTCAGGTGCCGCAGGCGCTGATTGAGCAGAGCAGCAAGCTCACCCAGGCGCTGGCCGAGCGTACCGGTGTCCTGGTCGAGCGTGGCAGCAAACTTTCGCAAGATTTGAGCAAGCGCGGCGAGGCCGTCACGCGCGAGGTCACTAAACGCGGTCGGCAGGCCACCCAGCAACTGGCCCAGCGCACCGAAGGGATCACAGAGCGGGTGAGTGAGCGCCCTCTCGTGTTCTGGCTCACCTTCGGCGTCGGGTTGACAGCCGCCGCATTCTTTACCTACCAGTTCTTGCGCCGACGTTTTATCCAGCATACCGTTGAGGAAGGACAGGTCGCGCCAGATGGGCACTTGAACGGAACTATCACCCTGCCGACCAGTACAAAAAACGCTTCCTCTGCGCCCGCCGACAGCCGCGTGCTGGGGCTGGTCAGTAACAAACGCTACTATCCGGCTAACACCCCGCTTGAGCAGTTACGCACCTCTGCAACCGGCACGCTGGATGTCATCTACTTCGCTTCCGAAGAAGAGGCCAAAGCGCAAGGCTTTACGGCGGCAGAATAACCGCAGGGCGTGATTGATCACGCCCCTACGGGAGGGCCGAGGTCGCTGGTGAATTCTCTTCTTCACGCCCTGCTTCCTTGTCCGTCGATGCGCCCAGGGCGTGATCAATCACGCCCCTACAGGAGCGCCGAGGTCGCTGGTGAATTCTCTTCTTCCTCAGCTATTTGCGTGTGCATGGCTGTTCTTACATTCAGGCCGAGCGCGCTCAGATTGCTCAAACCGGCGACACTAAGCATCAGGGCGGCCCAGGGATGCGAGAAAATGAACATCGCTGTGACGTAGCGTGCATCGATATTGAGCAGGCCGTGAAAGACCAGCAGGCCGTTCACTTCGTTGCTGCCGATCTGTCCTGGCGGCGTGGGCAGAACGAAGAACATGTTGTAGAGTGTATAGCCAAAGAGGGCCGTGCCAAACGAGATCGGGTAGCCCACTGTCCAGAAGGCCAGCATGGCAAACAGGCCCTCACACACCACCGCGACCAGCGTGAGCAGCGCCGCCGGAATAAAGATACGCGGCTGGCTCGCCCCGATCAATAATGCATCGACAAAGTTGATAGCAAACCCCTCGATACTGCGGCCCAGAACACCGGGCAGTATTTTCATACTGCTATGCAGCAGCGCAATCGCGGTACGGCGTTGCCAGGCGGCCAGCGCAGTAAAGGCGCTCAGCAGCAATAGCAGGCCGCCAACCAGAGCCAGCACAAACCAGAGCAGAGGAGTCATCTGCACACCCAGGAACGGCACCATGACCATGATAAAGAACGCCGGTAACAGGTCCAGCGCCTTATCCATCGCCACCGTCGGTAGCGAGCGGCTGATCGGAATAGCGGCGACACGCTTCAAAATCAGGCTCTTAGCAAGCTCACCCCCACGCACCGGCAGCAAGAAATTGAGGAAGCTGCCGATGAGAAAGACCTGTATCGCCAGTACCACACCCACCTTGCTCACTGAATTGAGAAAAAAACGCCAGCGCAGTCCGCGCAGGGCCAACGCCGTCAGAAAGGCCAGCCCGGAGAGCAGTGCCAGCAGTAATCCCCGCGTCGTCGCCAGATGCGTTCGTAATACCCGCAAGGTCGTGGGAATATCCACAAAGCGCGCAATGAGGTACAGCATGAGGCAACCGACCAGCAGGCCGAGCAGGCCCTGCACGACAGGATGCGCCAGCCATCTCCTTATGCGCCCCAAAAAGATGGCACGCGCGGTATCCGCTACCGGCATCGCTTCAGTTGCCGGGGACGCGGTAGCGGCATCGCGCGAGCTATTCGCGTGCAGGGGGGCTTCATTCCACCGGAAAGCTGTCGGTGCCCCATCACAGGCCAGGGGGGACGGGATCGGGTCTTGAAGCTGGTGTTCCTGTGGTTGCATACATTCCTTATCTGTCGTTTCGCTATCATAAAAAAAGCAATCGGGTCAATATATCCATCTATATAGATATATCGACCCGCGTGTGAAAAACTTTATGGATGTGCGATCAGGAAATAAACAGAGCGAGCAGGACACCTCTTATGGATACCCTGCTCGCTCTGTCAGGTCGCTGTCTTCTCTATCCTATATCATATCGGTTTACAAATAGCCGTGTTTCCGGTACCAGAGCGCGGTGCGGCGCATGCCCTCTTCAAGCTCGACTTTGGGCGCGAAACCCAGCTCGCGCTTAGCCCGTTCAATGCAGTAGACACGACTATTGGTCAGGAATTTGACGCGGCTGCGCGTGAGGGGAGCTTTCTCGCCCTGAAAACCAGGAGTGACGGAGAAGATATCCGCTGCCAGGTTGGCCAGCCAGAGCGGGATATTGCCGGGCGGCAGTTCTCTGTCCATCGAATGCGCGATAGCCGTTGCCAGTTCGCGGATGGTCACGGCACGCGGGCCAGCAATATTATAGCAGCGCCCGATAGCCTCTGGCTTCTCAGCGGCCAGCATGAAAGCGTCATTCATGTCATCAATATAGATAGGATGCAACATGGCATTCCCGCCATCAATGACACGAAACAGCCCCTTCTTGATTGAGGCGAAGAAACCGAGCAGATGCAGATCACCGGGGCCGTAGATCAGGCCGGGGCGCACCACGCTAACAGGTAGCCCCTGCTCCTTGTGAGCTTGCATAGCCAGCAATTCACCTTTCAGCTTGCTCGCCTCGTAGGGATTGGTCGGGGCGAAGGGTGCGTCCTCGGCGGCGGGTGTCTTGCCTGTCTCGCCATGCACACCGGTCGTGCTGCAATGCACGAAGCGCGTCAACTGGCTCTGCCCCTTGCACGCCTCCAGGATAATGCGCGTCCCCTCCACGTGTGTCTCGTAGTATAGCTCCGCCGGAACGCTGGGATGATAGAGGCGTCCTACAAAATGATAGATGACGCTCACGCCCTCAACCGCCTGGCGCACCTGGGCAGCGTCAGTAATCTCGCCGCGCACAACAGTAACGGCCTCACCGAACTGCTCTCGCGCCTTCCGCTCGTCGCGTACCAGCACGCGCACATCCTGTCCCCGTTTTACCAGTTCAGTCACCAGCGCTGAACCTAAAAAGCCTGTCGCCCCTGTTACAAGAATCGTCATAGCTTATTTCCTCTCACTAGCAATCCTTACTGGCGTGCGCCAGAGTAGCCCTTTACACTAATTGCTCCTTCCGGGCAGGCTTCGTAGCAGAGCAGACAGCGCTGGCAAGTCGCGTAGTTGACCTTCAATGTTTTGAGATCGATCACATTTGGTAGCGGGCAGGCTTCGACGCATTTGCCGCAGCGTGTACATTCCGCCTCTTTGATCTGAGGGCGCGTGCCGACAAGACCGGTGCTATAGAGAGAAGTGCAGAAATGCTTGCCGCGCTCGGCGACCCAGGTGTAGGGATAGTCGAGGGGATACATCAGCCAGAAGATGAAGCGATAGAGCGTCTTCTGATGCGGCAGACGGAACTTCTTGATGACGCCTACGTCTTCACCGGCCAGTGTCCACTCCGGCTTGCCCCACTGCTCCAGCGCCAGCTTAAGGTGCGGAATATCGCGCGGCTTGACGCCCACCACCTGACAACAGACCAGATCGACGGCCAGGCTATTGCGGCCTGCCACCAGCACTTGCAGATCAGCCTTATCGCCATAGAGCGGCCCCTCGCCATCCTGACCGACGCTGCCATCGACAATCGTTAGATCGGGTTTAAGGCCCAGGTTCATATCGACGATACTCTGATCGATGCCAAAGGTATGCATCGCGCGGCGGTCGGGACGCGGCAGAATGCCCATCACGTTCTTCATCGCCAGCGTCATCATTGAGACAACATGCGTCTTGAGAACCGGCAGATTGATAAGACGCGCCTCTTGCAGCACACGCGGAATGCGATAGCGACGCAGCGTCCTGGCTCCCTCCGGTCGCACTTCCATCCAATCCTGCTCTCCTCCTTCGGGATCGACGCGCAAAATACGAATACCATTCTCTTGACAGAATTTTTCGACGCCAAGAATCGTGTACGTAGCCTCGCGGTCAAATTCAGTGCCGGGCGTCTCGCACAGCACCGGCTCGGCTCCGCAGGCGCGCACCTCTTCGGCCACGGCCTTGAGCAAGGCAAAACTGGTGGTTGAGCCAGTTTCGGCATTGCGCCCCGCCACCAGGTTGGGCTTCAGAATCGCCATTTTCGCGCCGCGCATGATCGATTCCATACCTCCCACCTGGGCGATGACGCGATGAGCCGCCGCCTCAATGCCATCAAAGGTGCGCGTGACCGCAACCGTATCAGTTGCAGGCTGAACTGCTACCATAGTTTCTACCATTCCTTTTCTACATTTTTAGTATGCAAAGCTTCATAAAACCATAAAACATTCATAACCATATACGCAAGTGAATGGTCTCACGTTCCCACACGAGAAATTGTATGATGGGCGTGATACATCATGTTCATACGGATTGTTCCCATTGTCGATTACGGTTGATAACATCGATTATGCCTCCACTCTGCCTGACCATTGCGACAGCCTGGGTCTGGCCTGGGACATGTACGACTGGCGTGGTTCCTGAATGGATCACCTCGTAGATCGTCACCGGGTCGATGCTATCTATTTTGCCCGACGTAAACGTTGCGACGGCAACCGAGTGCTGAATGGCATCATTGATAATGGCGAACTTCTTAGTATCACCATGTACGTCACTTAGCATTTCCGAGTCGGCGATCACATAATCGATGTTATTCCAGTCATCATGCAGAATAGCATCGCGCACTGCCGGGTCGGTGGCGACGTTGAAGTAGATATTGGCATTGGGATAGGTCGCACCGGTGCCGACACCCAGGCCGCCGGGCTGGCGCAGATCGACGAACATCCAGTCGTTGATAACGAGGAAATCCTGGTGCGGCACATTCTCGCGCACCCAGGCGATAGCCTCTTGCTGCGCCAGCGTCGGGTTCTCTGTGAAATCCGGCACGGCATGCAGCAGGTCATAAGGAATAATCGTCAGCGCGACGCACAGCACCAGTACGGCGCGCAACAGGTCGAAGCGGGCCACGTTACCCAGCCAGCCCAGGATGGTGTTGATGGTAAAGGCGGCATTGATCGCCACTATCGGCACCATCGGAATAAAATAGAACGCCAGCACGACGCCCCCGCGAATGAGCAGCAGCCAGAAGCTAATCGCCAGCAGGGCCAGCAACAACTGCTTGCGGTTCCACCAGCCCATGACAAGATTAAACACAATCGTGGCGACACTGCAAATCATTAGCAGTGGGTCGAGCTTAAACCAGGTTTGCCACTGCTGCGTAAAACTGCCCTGGTTGGTGCCACGCTGCACCTGGCCGAGATAGGTGGAGATCAGGCTCAAGTGCGGGTGGGTGTCCCAGGGAAACCAGCCATAGGGGAAGAGTTCTCCTTTCAGCACGGCCATCAAGACAAAGGTGGAACCAACCGCCAGTGTGGAGTAGGTAAAGGCCACCAGGGCGAATTTACGCTGAAACTTCGTCGAGTGCAGCCAGGCCGCGTAGACCATCACTGGAATAAACAGCACCATGACCTCTTTCGAGAGAATGGAGATGCCCAGCGTGATGCCCGATAGGAAGATGAACAACAGGCGGCTCTCGCCATTGACCAGCAGATAGAGCGAGAGCAAGAACCAGAAGGTTGCCACGTTATCGAGCAGCACCTGCCGTCCAAAGGTGATAGCGATGGGCGAAAGTCCGAAGAGCAGCATGGCTAACAGGGCCGCGCTACGACTGCTGCCCAGGCGACGCACGATCAGGTAGGCCAGCAAGGCGCTGCCCAGCGCGTAAACCAGCATCAGAGTACGCCCGGTATTGACGGCATCACCGAACTGGAAGAAGCCGCCGACCAGTTCGACCCAGCCCGCGATCTGTATCCAGGCTATCGGTGGATGCCCATAGCCATAGGCATAGGGGGAGATCATGCCGTGCAGGATGGCCCAGGCATTCTCCATATAGGTGCCTTCGTCCAGTTCATAGCGCGGGAAGCCGAACATATTATAGGCGTGTGCCACCAGGATGACGAGCAAGCTCAACACAACCACAGCAGCTTCCAGCCACACAGGCACGGGAAACTGCCGTTTTTTGTGCGGATTGATAGCATCCACCTTCGGCAACATCCTGGTTTCGCTCTCCATCACGCGCTGATGCTGGCCTGGCATGACCTTCGGCAACATGCGCGTGTGACCGGTGGGACGGCGCATCGGATCGTTGCGCTGAAGGCCGGGTTTGACGGTAGTGCGCACGAAAAATTTCGGGCTGCGAAACAGAATAATACGGTTGCCTTCACGCTCATACTGCGGAGCCTGTGGCTGCTGTGCGTGCGGGCGATTGGGTACCGGGGCAACCGGATGAGCAGGGGGCCTTTGCGTTGCCGCAGTGGGTACCTGCGCTCCGCGCATAGCGGGATTTTGCCCCGGCATACTCATTGGCGACTGCCCGCCAGCACCGTTTGGCCCTTGCAGTGGCGGAAAAACACGCGCACCTGCGTTTACGCCATTACCTGCGGGCATATTTGGCCCATTATTTGGGGCCGCACCCTGGCCCTGACCGGAAGCGGGCATAAACGGGCGCGGGGTCTGCGTGGGTCTATTGCTCGCCCTGTTGGCTCCATTCACCATGTTGGCCCCATTTTCGGGCGTCGTCGGGATGGGCGTTGCGTAACGCTTGAGCAGGCTACCATCCTGCTGCGGCTGCCCCATCTGCTGACCCTGTTGCTCCTGTTGCGATGTTGGTTTAGATGTCATAGGATATTTACTCTATCTATCTTACGCGGCCGGTTTAGTACGATGTTGCCCAATATGCGCTGTCTTTTCCCAGTTCGTCGCACCTTGCAAGAAACGCCAGACAGCGCGTACTGCGCCGAGACTCAACAAGAATTGGTAAGGGAAGAAGGCCAGCATTGTTCGGATGGCCTCGCTCCACTTCCAGGGTCGTCCGTGAGCTTTCAAAAATTCGTGTAGACCGGCGGTGTCGATGAAGACCGCCAGCACGAAGCAGTACATGGGCATGTAGGTCAGCAGCGCCAGCCAGATCGGCAGTTTGACGAGAAAAAACATCAGAATGGAGACAAACAACATCAGCAGGAAAAACGCCTGTACTTCCGGCAAGATTAGAATATACAGAGCCAGCAGGCGCTGTGAAAGTTTCTCCATCTTGAGCCATTCGCCTCGCACCAGAATCTGGATAAAGCCCTGATTCCAGCGCGTGCGCTGCTTGATGAACTGCTCAATCGTGTGCGGCGTCTCCTCTTTGGTGACAAATTCATCGTCGTAAATGATGCGCATACGAGCGTGCGACTCGCTCAAGCGAATGCCCAGGTCGGCGTCTTCGGTCAAGCAGGTTTCATCCCAGCCACCGAGTTGTTCCATCAGCAGGCGACGCACGAAGACGGTGTTGCCGCCCAGCGGAGTCATGCCGATGCGCGAGAAGAAGTGCAGCGATGACTTGAACCAGAAGAAGTATTCCAGCACGTTCAGGAAGCAGAACCAGCGCGTGTTATGGTTCATCAACTGCACACCGCTTTGCACCACATCGACATCCTCATCCAGCATAGTCGTATTGATGATATTCAGAATATCGGGATGCGGTTCATCTTCCGCATCGAAGATCGTCACCACGTCGCCGCGCGCCACCTGGAGCGCCAGGTTCAGACCATGTGGCTTATTAATGGGCAGGTCGTTAAAGATCAAAAGTTGTACATTGGGATCGCCCAGTTCATCGATCTTGGCCTGCGCCTCGGCAATAGTGCCGGGGTCATCCTCGCGGCAGATAGCGATGATCTGCATCAATTCTTTTGGATAGTTGAGATCATAGACCTTTTGAATCGTCTCACGATAGACATCCTCTTCATGTCGGGCGGGCAACATAATGGTGAATGAAAGACAGGGATCGCGATAGACCGTCGGGGCATGGTTCATCCACGCATGCTCCGGCGTCTCCCAGATGAAGAGGCGCAAACGAATATTAAAGATAGCCTGCACCGTCATCGCCAATACAATGAGCAGGTAGAAATATTCTAAGACATTAGTAAAAACGCTCAGCACAATCTCTTGTTCTCCCTAAAGCAGAAAATCAGCACGGTATGTTGGACGCAAGCGTATCCTGTTTCTGCCCACATACCGTGTAGAGCAACGGCTGCACATCCGGGCTATTGGTGGTTGGCACTTGATAGCTATAAGCCGTAGCATAATCGCTGGCGCTACCATTGCGATGCAACGTCACCTCAACAATACTATCTGCTGCTAGCGTGACGGTGAGATGCTGCCACGCGCTGATACCGAGAACGCTATCCAGCGGGTCAATCTGCGCCACCTGCGCCTGGCTGCTGCTATTGACAAAAAGCAGGCTGACCAGTTGATGGCTGCTATCCTGCGTAGCGTAGACGCCAATCGGCGTCTGTTGCACGGCCAGTGGCACCAGGTTTTTCTGTAGATGCGAGAAAAGCTGCATCACGCGGAACATAGCGCTCTCCTGATTGCCCTGCTGCTCAAAAAGTGGATAAGGGTTCTCCACATCGACGGTCGAGAAGAAACCCACGTCAGTGACCTGCTGCTCCATCAAGGTGCCGAGCGTGTTCGCCAGCCACAGCGCGGCCTGCCCGCGCGTCGGCTGTCCCTGCGCCGGATTGGTATTAATCTCTGTAATGGCAATCGGGGCGGCATAGCCCAGGTCTTTCACGATCTCCTGGCGCAAGGCTGGCAACGTGTAGTTCCACTCGTTCGGGCTGCTCAGCAGCAGGCCGGGGATATCCTGCGCGTTGTTGAACTGGTAGCGGTGAAACGAGACACCATCCAGCAGATGCGTAATATTCATGCTTGCCAGTTGGGCGGCATGCGTCTTCTGATAGTCGCCAACGATCTTCAAGAAGGTTTCCATCCAGGGTGCGCCGGTTGAGTCGAAGGGACCGGCTCCAATGCCATAGAACTGGCTGATCTCCGGCCCATAAATCTTAATATTGGGGTCGGTCTTATGCATGGCGATAGAGTAGGAGATGAAGAGAGCAGCATACTCTGCCGCCGTGTAGGGCTTATCGTTCTGATCTACCAGCCGATCAGGCTCGTTCCCGACCGTCCAGAACTCTACCGGGTGAAAAGGCGAGTTGGCGCTACGCAGAGGATCATTTTTGTTGTTCATATAATAGACCCAGCCCTGGGCCAGTGACACCGGATCGCCTGCCGTTGTTTTGACAGCAGGGGTAGTAGGAATATAGGTTTGAATCATGCCCTGGCTGTGTGTGGCATTGAGCATGGCGGCAAACTGGTCGAGTTGCTGATTGCTCAGGAAGTGCTGCTCACCCCAGTTACCACCTGGGTAACGCAAGATGCCAATATGGATGGCGCTCAGGTCACTTTTCATGAGCGGCGTAAAGTCCATAAAACCAGACGAAACCGCGTCAATCGAGCTAGAACCGGCCAGGGGGAAGACGTTAGTACCTAGAAAGTAAGGGCTGATCGGAATGCTCTGGCGCAGATCAACGGTAGCCGGTTGCTGATTGCCAACGCGCACCTGCAAAAGATCATCGGTAGCCGTAGCCATCATGCTAAAGCGTAAGGCGGCAAAAATTAGTACGACCAGCAGAACAACACTGGTCACAGCAAGCAGGCGGCCTCGCTGCCCCTTTGCCGGTTTTTCCGACTTTGTTGGCGCTACCGGCGCTGATGGAGTCGATGGAGCAACAGGTGCAGCCGATGCTGGCGCGGCGGACATCGCTTTCCAGCCCGCCATCGGCATCTGCCCTCCCTGTGGCCCCTGTGGGGATAGTTGAGCCATTGATCCGTTGCGGCTCGCGTCATGATTGAATGCCATACTGCCCTTCCTTATATAATGCAGATGCGTGAGTCTGGTATACGCATCAAAATAATGCTTCTCTCATAGAAATATCTAACTGTTTAGACGTGCTAATAGCAATGCTGAGACATAAAATGGGACATTTGTCTCTCTCTCATGACTCTCTATCGGCTCTTTCAACGCCTTGCGCAGCCTCGAAAATTGGCTCTGGTTGACAAATCATGACCTTAACCATAAAAATTTAATCTCTTTTTAACCATTTCAAACACTGCCATTTTTCTAAGGGAGCGGTATACTATGCCAGGAGAGGTATGGACTACCTTTTTCATTAACTTATGAATATTAAATCTGATGAACTAGAAAATGTTGCCATCTATGCAAAAATTCTCTCGTTTCCACAGAATACTCATTGCTGGCGGAAGTATCTTCCTGATAATAGGTGGTATGCTTTCCTTCTGGCTCCTGAATCGCCCTGAGCAGTCACACGCGGCGAACAATTTGCCTTATAACATGACCGCCGACGGCCCCTATCATGTCCAGGGCAATACAATCATTGACGCCCAGGGGCAACCGTATATTTTTCATGGTTTAGGACGCGACGGACTTGAATTTAGTTGTACAGGCGATGGGCCACTGGATGCCGCTCATCTGGCTCTTATGGGGCCTGGCCCAACTTCATCAGCCAATGGCACCTACTGGTGGGGAAACACCGTGCGCTTGCCACTCTCAGAGGACTTCTGGCTCCATGGGGCAACTAGCTATACCTGCCCCGCGTCCCAGTATCAAGCGTTGGTAAAACAAATTGTTGATACGCTGACCTCGTTGCATCTCAATGTCATTCTCGATCTGCAATGGGTTGACGCAGGGGGTCAATCCAGAGAGGGTGGTGGTCCCTGGGCGATGCCTGATGCAGATAGTGTGACCTTCTGGACACAGGTCGCCACCGCCTACAGTGCCTACTCCAATGTCCTCTTTGAACTCTACAATGAACCTCACCCGGCAACCTGGGCCTGCTGGCAAGCTGGATGCACCGTCACGGATAAGGACTACTCTAACGACTGTCAGTGTCAGGAAACGCTGACGTATCCAGGGGTCGGCATGCAGGCGCTGGTGAACGCAGTGCGTGGAACAGGGGCAACGAATCTGGTAATTGTAGGCGGTACAAACTGGAGCTATGATCTCAGCCAGTTGGGCACCTATCCCATCACGGGTTCTAACCTCATGTATGACACCCATCCTTATCCCTATCCTGGTAAAATGCCCGCGCAATGGGACGCCTCATTCGGTAATGCCAGCGCGACGGTACCGGTCATTTCAGATGAGAGTGGCGAATACGATTGCCAGACCTCTTTTGAGTCGCAATTGCTTTCCTACTTCGATGCTCACAATATCAGTTGGATGGGATGGGCCTGGACGGTGCAAGGGGCCACGAGCGTCTGTACCTATCCACAAGTGATAACTGATTATCAAGGCACACCGGCCCCCAGTATGGGACAACTGGAATATCAACATCTGCTGAGCTACGTGCCAGCAGGGACTCAGCCGCCGCCGGTTCCAACAGTGACAGGCACAACCACGCCAACCTTGCCAGCAGGGCCAACCAGCAAGAACTGGTATTTCGCCGAAGGGCGCGTTGGCAAGGGCTTCCGCGAATACCTGACGCTGGAGAATCCTTCCGGCAACGTGTGCGCAGCTAATATTCAATACAACTATACACCTGATAATGGCCAACCAGCGAATAAGACGGTTGCCGTCACCATCAGGCCCTATAGCCGTCTCACCGAGTCGGTCAACAACGATCTGGGTTTTGTTGACCTGGGAACATCAGCAGCCACCGTGGCCACCGTCGTGTCGGTTAATACAGCACAATCAGGCTACTGCTCCGGCATTGTGGCCGAACGCCCGATGTACTTTGTACACTTCCAGGGCCGCATCAGTAGCGGTACCGATGTGTTAGGCTCAACCCATTTGAGCAACACCTATTACTTTGCCGACGTGCCCGGCGGGCCAAACTTCACATCGTATCTGACCATTTTGAATCCGAACAACGCCAGCGCGACGGTGACGGTGCAATACTACGCCAATGGGAACATGGTCGGGCAGCAAAGTACAACTGTGCCTGCAAATGCTCGTGGCACCATCGCTCCTGGAGCTATCTCATTGCCAACACATGTCGCAGCTATCGTGACTTCGAACCAGCAAATCATGGTTGAGCGTCCCACCTACTTTACCGGAGTCGCCGTCAATGGCACAACCGTTTCAGGCGCATACGACATTGTAGGGGTTCCTACTCTCACGAATAACTGGTTCTTCGCCGAGGGCTATACCGGTAGCAGCACCCAGGAATATCTGACTATCGCCAATCTCAATGCACAGGCTACGGCTACGGTCAATATCTCCCTCTTCGCGCAAACAGGAACGACAAAAACCGACACCATTACTATCGCACCCAACAGTCAGACGATCTGGAATGTGAACGCGAACAATTCCTTCAGCGGCTCAACGCCAGAAGTCTCTGTGCAGGTCACGTCGAGCGGGGCGAATATCATCGTGCAGCGTGAGGAGTACTTCACCTATAAGCACACCCTCACCAATGGCCGCACGACCAGCGCGATGGGGGGTACCGATGTCATCGGTCAGCCCGGCTCGACAACATACAGCGCCTATGATTTTGCCGAAGGCTATGCCAACACAGGTTACAATGCCTGGTTGACGATTCAGAACCCGACGGCCAATGCCGAGACAATCTATGTGACGCTGGTCAACGGCTACGGTCAGACCCATGTCCATACCTTCACCGTTGGCGCACACAGCCGCTTCACTGAGGATATAGCCAGCCTGGTACAAACGGATTTTAATGCCGGTACCAATAGTCAGGCTAACTCATTCTCAATGACGGTTCAGACGCTCAATAACGGGGGAGCTTTCGTGGCTGAACGCCCGATGTACTTCAACACCAGCGGCTCAAGCTTCCCTGTTCAGGGAGGCACAGACATTATAGGGTATGTGGGTAATTAGCCAGCAGGCCTGTTAATCATCCTTTTCGTACAACAGGCATGATACTTTGTGTGAGTATCATGCCTGCCGCATGTCTGCCAGTTTCCCTCTATTCTTAGGTATCTATAATGAAACATTGTACAAGCTTTACGCCCTTCCTTGCGATATGATATGCTTGCTTCACATAAATGTGGCAGTGATAATTACACACAAAGGAAGATTTGTGATGGACAGCGCTTTCCCCTGGTGGCAACGCGGAATTATCTATCAGATTTACCCTCGCAGTTTTCAAGATAGCAACGGTGATGGCATCGGCGATTTACAGGGTATCATCAGCAGGCTCGATTATTTGAACTGGCTCGGAGTGGACGCTATCTGGCTCTCGCCTTTCTATCCCTCACCAATGGCCGACTTTGGCTACGACATTACCGATCATTGCAATGTTGATCCCATCTTCGGCGATTTGCAGACGTGCGACGCGCTGATCGAGCAGGCACATCGGCGCGATCTCAAGATCATTATTGATTTTGTCCCTAATCATACCTCTGACGAACATCCCTGGTTCCTTGCGTCGCGCAGTTCGCGCCAGAATCCTATGCGGGACTGGTATGTATGGGCCGACGCTAAGCCCGATGGCTCTCCACCCAACAACTGGCTGAGCGCAATGGGTGGCTCCGCCTGGGAATGGGACAGCGCCACCGGCCAGTATTATTTGCACACTTTCCTCAAGAAGCAGCCAGACCTCAACTGGCGCAATCCGGCGGTCAAAGCCGCCATGTTTGATATTGTGCGCTTCTGGCTGGAACGGGGCGTCGATGGTTTTCGGATCGATGCCGCCCATTTCATTTTCAAGGACCCCGACTTGCGCGATAACCCGCTTAATCTCAGCGGCGAGCGCGTCTTGCATAAGCCGATAGGGGACTACGCCTCACAAATCCATCTCTATGACAACGGGCATAGCGACGTGCATACCGTCTATCGTGAGCTACGCAAGCTGCTTGATAGTTACAGCACAACACATCCGCGCGTCATGATGGGTGAAGTGCATATTTTCGACCGCAAGGTCTGGGCCAGCTACTATGGGGTCAATCTGGACGAAATGCACATGCCCTTCAACTTCGATTTCATCAACACCACCTGGGACGCTCAGACCATTCGTCGCTCCGTCGATGCGCTTGAAACGCAGCTACCACCGGGGGCCTGGCCCAATAACGTCTTTGGCAATCACGATGAGCCGCGTATCATTAATCGCGTGGGGCCAGCATTTGCGCGCTCGGCCATGCTGCTTCTGCTCACTCTGCGCGGCACGCCCACCCTCTATTATGGCGATGAGATCGGTATGCACAATGGCAACATTCCACCTGAGCGCATCCGTGACCCGATGGAGAAAAATATGCCTGGCATCGGCCTCGGACGCGACCCGGCCCGAACACCGATGCAGTGGGACAGCAGTCCAAACGCGGGCTTCTGTCCACCAGGCGTTGAACCCTGGCTACCTATACCCTCTGATTACCGGCAGAGCAACGTCGCCGCCGAACGCGATGACCCGGATTCGCTACTCACCTTCACACGCCGCCTCATCGCGTTGCGCCGCGCACTGCCCGCACTCTCGATTGGCAACTACCAGAGCATCGACGGCGTGCCTGCCGACTGCCTCGTCTTTCTACGCCAGGCGGGCAGGCAACGCTACCTCGTGGCCGTGAACTTTTCCGACAATGAGCAGCAGATAAATACCTCACAGATGGGACATGGGCGTATCGTCCTCTCTACTCATGCAGAGCGCGAGGCAGCAATCGAACTGACATCACTTCCATTACGCGCTAAAGAAGGCGTAATTATCGAGATGACATAGTAATAAATAAAACAGGTAACAAATCGGCGTAGGGGCAGGTCTACCACATCCCTACGCCAAATTTATTTGTGACACATTAGCCCTTCACGGCACCGGCGGTGAGGCCGGAGACGATGCGTTTCTGAAGGAATAGAACGACGATCACGAGCGGAATAGTCACAATCACAGCGGCGGCAGCAATTTCGCCCCAGGGGATCGTATGCTCGCCCGCGAAGCGCGTGACACCGACCGTTACCGGCTGGGCAGTCTGATCGGCAGTCAGCGTCAGACCAAAGATGAAGTCATTCCAGACAGCAATGAATGAGAGGATCGCAGCCGCGAAGACACCCGGAGCGGTGAGCGGGACAATGATCTCCCACAGGGCACGCATGCGCGAGGCCCCATCCACGCGCGCGGCTTCTTCCAGGTCCGGCGGCAGGTCGCGGAAGAAAGAGGTCATAAACCAGACCGTGATCGGCAATGTGAACACGATGTCAGGGATAATCAGAGCCACATAGGTGTTATAGACCGGTAGCGTACTGGTGAAGAACACGAAGAGCGGCCCCACCATCGCAATCGGCGGAATCATTTGCACTGATAACGTAATGGCTAATACGGCAGATTTGCCACGAAATTTCATGCGTGCAATGGCGTAGGCACACAGAATGCCGACGACCAGCGAAATGATGGTAGTGCAAACAGCAATAATCGTGCTATTGAGCAGATCACGAGTGAAGATACTCACACTCAGGTCGCTGATGTAGTTTTCCAACGAGAACGTGTGGGGGATGAGTGTGGGCGGGGAGGCGTTGAGTTCCACGCCACTTTTTACCGAGGTCGCAAACGTCCAGTAGAGCGGCCCGATAGCAATGAGTACGACCAGCACGACCCCTAGATAGCGAATCGCCTTGCCCCACGAAAAACCACCCCTTGACTCCGCAACGCCCACCTTAACCTGGGCTTTGGGGATAGCCTGCTCCTTGACAGCCATGATGCATCTCCTTTCCCGGATAGAGCGATCAACGCTCTTTGGCGTTGCTAGCTTCGTGTTACACGCATGACGATAGCGAAAATGATACTGATAATCACTCCGGTCGCAAACAGAACAACGGCAGCAGCCACACCAGTCGCAAAGTCGAAGGTAGTCCGCGTAAACATGTACTCATACGAATAGGATGCCATGCTCTGTACCTGGTTGCCCGCCAGCACATAGAAGAGGTCGAAGACGCCGAGGGCAGCGAGAGTACGGAAAAGCAACGCGATAATCAATGGGCCGGTAATCATTGGCAAGGTAATCGTCCAGAATTGCTGGAACTTGCTACTCCCATCGACGCTGGCCGCCTCGTACAATTCAGAAGGAATGACCTGCAAGCCCGCCAGGATCAACAAGGCCATAAATGGCGTGGTTTTCCAGACATCAGTGATAATGGAGGCCGCAACGATACCGCTACTCGTTTCCAACAGTGTAGCACCGGGCGGAATAATATGCATTTGTTGCATAAAGTAGCTGATGATGCCCGTGCGGTCATTGTACATCAGCAACCAGATCTCGGCAGAGATAATAGTGGGAAAGGCCCACGGCACGAGAATAGCGGCACGCACCAGCCCACGTCCTGGGAACATGCCATTAATCAGGAGAGCAACACCCAGTCCCAGGACTGTCTCCAGAGCGACACTGATAATGGTGAAAACAAAGGTCGTGCCAATGGAGGCAATGAATGTATTGCTATGGAAAAGGGTGATATAGTTCGTCAGGCCGGTAAAGCTCGCGCTGGGGCTGAGAGGATTGTCAAGAAAGCTGAGCCAGATGGAATTAAGAATGGGATAGGCCGCCACCGCCAGAATGACGACAACGGTAGGGAGTACCAGGATATACGGTGCAATGCCACTTCCCAGGTCCAGACGATCTCGCAGAGTCTGTCTTCTGGCGGGTACTTCTGCCGCTTGTGTTGCCATACGTTCATTCCTTACTTTGCAGCTATTCACCGTGAGGCTGTCTGCTTGCCGCTATACCGTGGCGCTACGACGTCTACAGCATTGCAGACAACCTCTCGATGAGTTCAACAGACACCACTACCATAGGAATATCACGCAATAGAATATCTGTCCAGAAACCCTGTTGCATGACATCCTCTATGAGAGAATCGACTTACGATGTTCTGGTTACAATGGTCTGCAAATCGGATGCCAGCAGGCTCAGTGCCTGTGCGGGGGTGGTCTTTTTAATCAGGGCATCATGAATGCGCTGCTGAATTGCCTGAGTGATGTCAGGATAGAACGGGGAGACTGGTCGCGGCAACGCATTCTGCACTATTGGTTGCACCTTGCCGAAGAACGGGTTGGCCTTCAGCACATCCGGGTCAGAGTAGATGCTCTTCAATGTCATCAGGAATGACAACTTGATAGCCAGGGTCTTCTGCTGCGCAGGTTGCAACATATACTGGATAAATTTCCAGGCCGCGTCAGGATTCTTGGTGAAGGCATTGATTCCGTATTGCCAGCCACCAATGTTTGAATGAGCGACCGTATTGGTGCCACCGTATAGCAAAGGATGCTCGTCAAACTTGCCCGCCACTTTTGAGGCGCTGGGGTCGTTGCTTAATGCAATGGCATAGGGCCAGTTACGCATAAAAGTGGCCGTGCCAGCTTGCCAGGCCGACAGCGTTTGCGGCTCCTCATAGGTAGTCACCGCCGCCGGTGAGATCGTACCCACCCAACTGACCATCTCTGACAACGCCTGCAAGCCTTCGGGACTATTGACCGTGACCTTCTTGGGATCGTTGAAGTCCAGAATTGAGCCACCATAACCATAGAGTACCTCGCAGAAATCACACACCAGGCCCTCATATTGTGCTCCCTGCCAGATATAACCGAACTGCGTCTTGGAGGGGGCAGACGCCTTGGACATGGCGACTAGCTCGTCCCAGGTATTAGGCGGTGTCGAGATGATATCTGTGCGATAGTAGATGATGCCAACATCGGTATATTGTGGGGCAGCCCACAACTTACCATTGTAGGTGCAGCCTTGCAGCGGCCCTGGCAGATAATTGGCGCGATCACTGGAAGGCCACATACTCTCGCTGATGGGATAGGTCCAACCATTCGCACCAAACTCAGGTGGCCAGATGATGTCCATTGGGAAGACATCAATAGAACTACTGCGGGCGCGCAGCATAGTGGTGATAATGGTCAACAACTGACCAGTATCGCTGGGGGCATTGCTATTATAGTTAATGTGTACCCCATTGTTCTGGTCATTAAACGCCTTCACCAGACTCGCGTAGACGCCATTGGTATCCCTCTGGATATAGTTGACGTTGACCGTCTGCCCGTTGCCGCCCGTGCTGTTGCTGGTGCCGCCGCAGGCCTCTAACAACGAGACAGCCGCTGTGCTGCTCAACCCAACGGCCATCGCCCTCTCAAGAAAGGTTCGGCGCGAAATACGCCCGATGCGGATATGCCTGATGATCTCGTCAATGACCTCACCCTGCTCAATGAACATAGTAGTTCTCCTTTGGACTGGACAAATTGCTAATGAACATAAGCCGACTACGCTCGCAGGAATTCTATTGCCTGGCCCCCCTAAACCTTCTACCGTTGACCCACACAGAAAATCTATGGATCATAAATATGCGGAGAAGAAAGGCATTATCACAAGACGGCACCGTCCCGGCACTACAATACCTGCGTATGAGATGTGGATGCGAGGTGCCTTGAAGTGTATTTGTGGACGCTCCTTTCTTCACGAACATTCTACATCCCCTCATTGGGCCTTGTTGCTGACTTGCCTTGAGCAACTACCCTGTGTAAATACGCAGGTGGGATGCTGAATCTCTCAGTCGTTGAAAATCCGATGATGTTCGCAAAGCGAATTATAAAAACGTGGATATCAAGAGCTAGTGAGTGTATGATACCATAAAAATAGCTCAATTGCCAGAGAAATCTCAACTCGTTACGGTACCCCCCTCACAATATACTGCTCTTACCCCTGTTGTTACGAAATGTAACCTTACCGGTTACTCTTAACCACATCAGAAAGTCGGCATTTGGAAACGTTTCCATTAGGAAATGATACCATACAATCTCAACTCTGTCAATCGTAAGAGCGTGATCAATCACGCCCTACGGATGCTCATTGACAGGCCCATCAAACGAATCTACAATTGAATAGGCAGACAGGGCCAGCGAACAGGAAATAGTACAATTTATGAACAACTCACCTCAATCGTATGATGGGCCAGCATTGACGCCAGAGGAGCGGCGTCAGCAAGATATTCTCGCAATGAGCACGACGCCGGTAGCGATACGCCGCAGTGCCGGTGAGCGCCTGTTGCCTTATTTGTTTATGGCCACCGAAACCTGCTGGATCACCATTGCGCTGGTTGGCCTGGCCAGCACGCCCCTTTCGCCATCACACGCGCTCCTGC
The DNA here is from genome assembly GCA_034436045.1 of Ktedonobacteraceae bacterium. GTDB lineage: Bacteria > Chloroflexota > Ktedonobacteria > Ktedonobacterales > Ktedonobacteraceae > H111-94. The sequence continues at coordinate 40,295 of DAOTVZ010000182.1, forward strand.
TACCTTTCTGGGCACCTTTCGTCTATATGGCCGGTACATACTGGCTCGCCACGCGGCTGGAGGTGCAAGCTGTCAGTCGCGCCGCGCGGCAGGGAAAGCAGGTTGTGAGCGTGACAACAGCAGGGGAGACGCCGGTGTACTTGTTCTTCGTCCTTAGCACACTACTTGTAGCCTGGGCCAGCATGTATAGGTCCGTCTTTGTGCTCGACCCACGCTGGCTGCTCACGCTATGTGAAGATATTCTCTCGCTCAATCTGGCCGCTTTCCATTTCGTTGTGATTGTGCTGCTCGCGCTCTTTTTCTGCTGGCGTGGGGCACGTCTCTCGCGTCGCCAGATCGAACCAGCCGTAGTCATCAGCACGTTTCGCATTGGAGTGGGGGTAACGCTGGCGCTGGTCTTTATCCAGGCTCTGGTAGGTGGTGGCATGGGTGCCCTGGCCAGCCTGCTCTGGCTCAGCCCTATCTTTCTCTCGCTGGCCCTGCTGACGCACGCGCTGGCGCGCGCGGTTTTCCTGCGCCGCACGCACGCTACCGGTCTGCTCAGCAACACAGGTCGGCAGGAACGTGCCTTGCTCGGTCTGATCGCGCCACTGGCTCTGTTGCTCCTGTTACTGGCCCTGCTGGTCGGAGCTTTCGCCAGTCCGGCATTTCTGGCCCAGGTGCAACAGGCGCTGTCGCCTCTCGGTCGCCTCTACGATGGCCTGGTATACCTGCTGTCAGAGCTACTGATCCTGCTCGCTACGCCCATCTTCTGGCTGTTCTCCTTGCTGCATCCACATAGCCCTATCCCTCATCTGACGCCGCCGGGCAACGCTCCTGCCGCTTCAAAAACTCATTATATCCAGTCCACCCCGCTCATCACCATCATCACACCCTATGTCGCGGTGATCATGCCCATCCTGCTGATTGTGCTGCTGCTGATGCTGATTCGCCTGGCGCTGCGCCGACGCCGCCTCTCCCTGCAAAAACGCGAGGAGGATACGCACGAGAGCCTCTGGTCATGGCAACTTTTCTGGACGCAGCTCAAAGCCTTGCTGCTGGCCCTGCTACATCGTCTTTTCCCTCGCCATCAGAACGAAGTGGCCGGGGTGACGACCTACGAAGAGATAAGCAAAGAGCCTGCGGTGCGCACGATCCGTGAGATTTACCGCGCCTTCCTGACCTGGTGTGCTGCTCGCGGCTACCCACGTCGGCGTACTGAAACGCCGTTTGAGTTCAGCCAACGTCTCGCCGTGCCTTTCGCCAACGCAGAGCCGGAGATTGCTGCCGTTACCGAGACCTACACGGAGGTGCGCTACGGTGATATTGTGCCCGACGAGACCGAGGTGGCCCACGTCCGCTCCCTCTGGCAAGCCCTACAACAAAAAAGTTTACCGCCGCACCCCCCCAGATAATGGCCCATCAGCCGCACAGCTACATTTACGTTTGTTCAATATGATACTATCTGAGTATGAAGCGTAACGGTCTACGTTAGAGACGAGACGGAAAGGATAGTGCTTGTATGTCAGCCAGCGATTCTTCTTTGTCTATGAAAAGCCAGGGAGCGCGTCGGGTTCAGGCTCCGCGCGGTACCACATTGACGTGTAAGGGCTGGCCGCAAGAGGCGGCGATGCGCATGCTGATGAATAATCTTGACCCGGAGGTGGCCGAGCGGCCCGACGAGTTGATCGTCTACGGAGGCTCCGGGCGCGCGGCCCGCTCGTGGGCTGCATTCGATGCCATCGTGCGCTCGCTGCAACAACTGGAAGCCGATGAGACGCTACTGGTGCAGTCGGGCAAGCCGGTGGGCATCTTTCGCACGCACACAGACGCACCGCGCGTGCTGATCGCCAACTCCAACCTGGTTCCCCACTGGGCCAACTGGGACGAATTTCGCCGCCTGGAGGCGCTGGGCCTGACCATGTACGGTCAGATGACCGCCGGTTCATGGATTTATATCGGCTCGCAAGGCATTGTGCAGGGCACCTACGAAACCTTCGCGGCGGCAGCACGCCGCCACTTCGGTGGCAGTCTCAAAGGTAAATTCGTGTTGACAGCAGGTCTGGGAGGCATGGGCGGGGCACAACCACTAGCAATCACGATGAACTCTGGTGTCTGCCTGGCCGTCGAAGTTGACCAGGCGCGTATTCAGCGTCGTATCGCCACCGGCTATTGTGATGAGATCGCCAGCACGCTGGACGAGGCGCTCGACCAGGTACGTGAGGCCCGCAACCTGGGTCATCCCCTTTCCATTGGCCTGGTCGGCAATGCGGCGGAGGTCTATCCCGAACTGGTGCGACGCGGCATCGTTCCTGATCTCGTGACCGACCAGACCTCGGCTCACGATGCGCTGAACGGCTACATCCCCGCCGGCTTGAGCCTGTCAGAGGCCGACGAGTTGCGCGCCAGAAATCCCCAGGAGTATGTCAAACGCGCTCAGGAGTCGATGGTTGCCCACGTGCGCGCCATGCTGGAACTACAAAAACAGGGGTCTATCGTCTTCGACTACGGCAATAATCTGCGCGGGCAGGCCCTGGCCGCCGGTGAGACACATGCGCTCGACTTCCCCGGCTTCGTCCCCGCTTACATTCGTCCGCTCTTCTGCGAGGGCAAGGGGCCGTTTCGCTGGGTTGCGCTCTCCGGCGATCCAGAGGATATTTATCGCACCGACGAGGCCATCCTTAAGCTCTTCCCCGAAGATGAGTCATTGAAACGCTGGATTACGCTGGCACGGCAGAAGATTCACTTTCAGGGGCTACCGGCACGCATTTGCTGGCTTGGCTACGGACAGCGCGATAAAGCCGGGCTGGCCTTTAACGAGCTGGTAGCAAAGGGCATTGTCAAGGCCCCCATCGTGATCGGGCGCGACCATCTGGATAGCGGCTCGGTTGCCTCACCCTACCGCGAAACCGAGTCCATGAAAGACGGTAGCGACGCCATCGCCGACTGGCCCCTGCTTAACGCCATGCTCAACACAGCTTCCGGTGCGACCTGGGTCTCCATTCACCACGGCGGCGGCGTCGGCATTGGCTACTCCATCCATGCCGGCCAGGTCATCGTCGCCGATGGCACAGCGGAGGCAGCGCGCCGTCTTGCTCGCGTGCTGACTAATGATCCCGGCACCGGCGTCATGCGCCACGTTGATGCCGGTTATGATGAGGCCATCGAGTGTGCGCGCGCCAGGGGTGTAAAGATACCTATGCTCTAACAGGATAGATGGGGCGTGGCAGTACACCCTGCACGCTTATCAGCGCAAGCATCTCAGGGCGAGCCTTGTGCTCGCCCTACCAAACTAACGACGCGGCACTTATGGGTTTCTGAAAATCACGCCACCGCTGATCTTCCAACTGCCATTTTCATCGACAAGCTGGAAACTGGAAATGATCGGCTGGGGGCTTGCGTTTGTCATCCAGGTCACGACGCCGTTGCCGGTACTGCCATTATCACTCACATTGCCAACCGTGCAGGAGCGCATCCCGCCACTGGCAGTGGTGATTTGCTGCATCTCTGTGTCGAATTCCGTCTCGCTCACTTTACTTTGAAAGCCACTGGATAACTGCTGATAGGCGTCGGAAAAATTATCATTGACAACATCATTGCAAAAGGTGGTCAGCGTCTTCGTGGGGGTTGAGCCGAAGATGGCCCCTAGCGCGCTCGCCAGCACACAGGCCAACACAACGACGGCAGCGACGATACCAACAATGAGCCAGGTGCGACGACGGTCCGTCTTTTGTGGCTGCACTGGAGCCGGTGCCACCACATAGTTGGGGGGAGGATACGGCACGTTATAAGGAGTAGGGTTGGGCGGCGGCGGATAGGGAGGCGGAGGCACGGGTGGCACCTGCGGCAGCGGATACGCCGGATAGCCTTGCGGTTCTGGCTGCGGCGCTGCAACTGTGGGGGGCATCTCCGTTGATTGGGCAGCATAAACGGTCGGTGCCACCTCTGCCCCACTTACCTCATAGCTCATCCGCACGTCACCAATGCGGATAATGTCGCCCGCACGTAACAAACGAGGCCGGTTACGTTCAAGGCGCTCCTCATTGACGAAAGTTCCATTCGTACTCCCTACATCGATGATGCTATAGCCCTGCCCGTCGGGGCGTATTTCAGCATGATGGGTTGAAGTTTTGCCATCGCTCAGCACCAGTTGATTGTCGGGGGCGCGTCCGATCTTTAGAGGGGTAGCGCTCAGAACTATACGCCCCTGTGGCCCATACAGTGCAGCTTCCATTGATCGCTCCTCATCATTCTCGGTGAGCAACTCACCACTTACCGTTCTACTCATAATGATAATAGAACGAACAAAGCTGAGTCGCAGTAAGGAGCATAACGGCAGAGATGAGAAATCTGTCACAAAACTATTTTCTGCACACTTGAAGACGTGCGCATCATTGTGCCTGTTTCAAATCCGCAATCTTCCAGATACTATCTTTATTTTTGGCCAGTGTTACCCAATCGTTATTGATACCTCTGGAGGCATGTACCAGGCGCAACGTTGCGGTCGCCACCATGCCATTACCGCTGGCGACGCCGTGCGTACACTGAACAACCCGGTCCTGCGAGAGTGCCGAGGCCAGCACTGCTTCGGGAATCTCGCTCTGAAGCTGCACTGAGAGTTGATCGTAAGCGCTCTGGTAATCGCCGTTTTGCAGGGCAGAGCAGAAAGCATCCAGTGTTTTTGTCGGCGTCGAGCGGTTCAGATAAGCAATGGCAGCGCCAGAGGCAAGAATCAGCAGCAGAACCGCTGCGACCAGAACCAACTTGTGGTGAAGCTGCCAGCGGCGTTGCGGTGGTGGTGTCTCCAGTGGCGGCCCGGCAAAGGGGTTATAGGGACGCTTTACAGCATCCACTACAGGTGCTGGCACATCTGTTTCCGTGCTGCTATACTGTAGCTGCATCGGCTCAAAATTGCTGCCAAAGGGTATATAAGGAAGCGAAGGGGTATCGTACCCCTGGACTTCGGACGGGTGAAACTGGGAATCATGGTCCTGCATGACTGGACTCCTTTATCAAAGACGTGTGCTTTTTTATGAAAAGCCCCTCTCTGGCAGCCATTAATATGTTCTATCCCTGTGTCATAGTCTACCAGACGAGGCATGTATTTCTCAAGAGCACACAGAGCGACCGCCAGGAGACGCCCCTGCCATGATACGATGCCGCCTGCGCCCGTTGTTCATGATAGGGTATCCCTCGTGGCTACCCTGCTGCATCCTTATAGCAACACGTATGAACATGTATTGGTACTTACATCTCACCCCAGGCCGCAGTCGCCTCATTATTAAACCCGTTTAAGCAAGGAACGTATATGAAATGCAGACTCAGATTTATAGAAGGAGCCGCTATTGGAAGACATAGAAGCAAGTAGCAACAAAATCTCTCAGTACGAGGACGAGAATATCATCATTAGCACCAACCGACTCACGAAGGTCTTTGGCAAAATTGTCGCGGTCAACGACCTGCATCTTGAGGTGATGCGCGGAGATGTCTTTGGCTTTCTCGGCCCGAATGGCTCCGGCAAAACGACGACCATTCGGATGCTGCTAGGCCTGATTCGCCCGACGGCGGGGCGCGCCATCCTTTTCGGCATGGATACCGCTTACCAGTTGCCGGAGATTCTCCAGCGCGTCGGAGCCATTGTTGAAATGCCACTTTTCTATCCTTATCTCTCCGGCCTGGATAATCTGCGCGTGATTGCCGCCAGTTCAGGCATGCGCTTAGGCCCTATCAACGACCGCCGCCTGGAAGAGGTTCTCGATATCGTCGAATTGCATAGCTATGAGAACCTGGCCTATCGCAAATATTCACTGGGCATGAAGCAGCGTCTGGGCATCGCGGCTGCCCTGCTGACCGACCCCGAACTGGTTCTGCTGGACGAACCGACCAACGGGCTTGACCCATCGGGCATGATCGAGATTCGCCGTCTTATTCAACGCCTCGCCTCACTCGGCAAGACCATCTTTCTCTCCAGCCACATCCTGTATGAAGTGCAGCAAGTCTGCAATCGTGTCGCCATCCTTCAGCGTGGCAATCTCGTCGTTCAGGGACGAGTTAGCGATCTACTGCAACAGGGGCAGCAGATCGTGCTACGTATGGAGCATGAAGAGGCCACGCAACAGGCGCTGAATGCGCTCCAGGTAGCACGAGAGCGAGGAGCCGATTGGATAAAGGACGTTCGTAGCGAGCTTGACAGGCGCGGCGGCTCAATCCTTGTTGTGGACGCACCGGCATGCCACTCGGCGGAATTGAACGCCCTGCTGGCGCGCCAGAACCTCTTTGCAGCAGAAATCCATCCACGCGAAGGCACGCTGGAGGAGGTTTTCCTGGAAGCCACCACTCTCGCACAGGGCAATCATACCGGCATGGAGGCCCTGGCCGAAGCCCCTATCTACATTTCTCCCTCAGCCGATGCACCCGACAACGGAAAGAGAGGTCGCTGATGAATGCCTCACGACGAACTACAACGCCTGCCCATCCTTCACGTCGTAAAGTGCCCGCACCGGTACGCACCAATACCGTCTTTATGGGCCGTACCGACTTTATCAGTACATTACTGCGGCTCATCGGCGTCGAACTCTACAAGATTCGTCGGCGTCCAATGGCCAGCATCATGCTCGCTATCAGCATATTATCGGTTGTAATCGTCTTTGTCATTATTGCCATCAGTTCTATCGTCCTGTTACATAGCGGTGATCTCCAGGCTCAGCAACTCGGCGGCAGTTTCTCAGGCGCTCTGCGCCTGCCTTTATCGCTCAACGTAACAGTGGAGATAGCAGAATTTGTCGGCATGTTGCTCATGATTATCCTGGCCGGTACCATCGTTGGCGGCGAGTACACACATGGCACCTTGCGCCTGCTGCTGACACGCGGCCCCACGCGCACGCAGTTCATCCTGATGAAAATTGGCGCACTACTCGTCTGCACCTTCGTCGGTTTTCTGCTCACCCTGCTCATCGGCCTGATTGTTTCGCTCTTGCTTAATCCCTTGACAGGCATCCCGCAGCCACTTGATTTTCTGACGGGCGCGTGGATCATGCATGCCATCCTTTATGCGCTGGCCGCCATGCTCGACCTGTTCATCTACGCCATGCTGGCTCTCTGCCTGGCCACATCAGGGCGCTCAACGGCAGCAGGGATCGCCGGCGCACTGGCCTGGGCTTTGCTAGAGCCGGTGCTAAGCAATGCACTCTTCATCATCGGACACATCTCTCCTGGGCCGGCAGGCCGTTTCTTGAGCGCCATTCCTGACTATCTCATCGGCAACAACACTGGCGCATTGCTCGAAAATCAGGGGCACTATCTGTTCAATAGCACGCCCGCCACGCTCACAGACCTGCATGCCTTACTCGTATTACTGGTATATCTGGCTATCTTCATCGGCGTGGCCTGGTATGTAACTCAACAACGTGACATCACGAACTAGTGATTCACAATGACATATAAGGCGTATCAATATGTTACGGACACAGACCATTAAAGAATATGGCTACGCTCTCGGCTTCGACAGCGTTCGCATCACCAGCGCGGATGCGCTGCCCGAAGCTGAGCGGGTGATCCGCGAGCGCATCGAGCAGGGCTACATGGAGGGCCTGCCCTGGTTCACGAAAGAGCGGGCCAGCGTCTCCTGCCATCCAGATGCCTTGCTACCGGATGCCCGCTCGATCATTACGCTGGCAATGTGCTACCTCACCGAACAGCCGGAAGAGATGCCTGCTGCAACAAGTGAGAACGCAGAGCGACCGCTGCCGCGCGGGCGCATCTCGCGCTATGCCTGGGGTGACGATTATCACGATATCATCAAACCCAAACTGCAACAATACGCCGCATGGCTGCGCGAATATGCCCGCGATGAGATGGGCGATAGCCTGGAAACGCGCCTGTTCGTCGATACTGGGCGCATGGTAGATCGGGCCGTGGCCGAGCGCGCGGGTCTGGGCTGGTACGGCAAAAACACGAATATTCTGACCAAAGGCTGGGGATCATGGATTTTCCTGGCCGAGATCGTCACCAATCTGCCCCTGGAAACTGACGCCCCCCTCAAAACAAATTGCGGGAGTTGTGAACTCTGCCTGCATGCCTGCCCTACCCAGGCGCTACCCAACCCCTACACACTGGACAGCACGCGCTGCATCTCGTTCCTCACCATTGAACTGCGCGGCAGCATCCCCATCGAGCTGCGCCCACTCATGGGCAACCTGATCTTTGGCTGTGACATCTGCCAGGAGGTCTGCCCCGTGAATCACGTCGCCGAGAGACGCCTGGGCCTGCGTCCAACACAACAGGCGGCACAGCACAGCGCGCGCTTCACGCCCCGCCCGGAATTTCAGCCGCGCCCCGAAACTGGTAGTAGCCCGGAACTTATCCCGCTACTCTCTCTAACAGAGGAAGAGTTTCGCCAGCGTTTCCGGCGCAGCCCCATCAAGCGAGCCAAACGAGGCGGTTTATTGCGCAACGTGTGTGTCGCGCTGGGCAATAGCGGCGATAGACGCGCTGTTCCGGCGCTGATCAATGCGCTCCACGACGATGAGGCGCTGGTACGTGGTCACGCCGCCTGGGCGCTGGGCCGTCTGGGCGGTGACGCTGCTGCCACCGCCTTGCAAGCGGCGCTTTCTACAGAGAATGACCCCCAGGTACGCAAAGAAATCCAATATGCCTTGAGCTTGCTGAGAACGACAAACGTTTCCGTAGGGGCGTGATTCATCACGCCCTGAGCAACGACAAACGTTTCCGTAGGGGCGTGATTCATCACGCCCTGAGCAACGACAAACGTTTCCGTAGGGGCGTGATTCATC
>DAOTVZ010000183.1:0-28941 GCA_034436045.1 Ktedonobacteraceae bacterium
TCTTCGGGCGCTTCATGCGCGCCGACAATGCTCGTGCCAGAGGGATCAACGGCACCGGCCTCGGTCTGTATCTCTCGCGCGAACTGGCACTCCAACATGGTGGAGCGTTATGGTTCCAATCAACCGAAGGCGTTGGCTCAACCTTCTTCCTGACGTTGCCACTCGCCACTGAAACCGAACAGTCGCAAGATTCACCCCCATAAGGAGCCTTCTCAACTCCACAGAAAAGCAGAGGCATGGCATATGTTTCCATGCCTCTGCCTGCATTTATTCCCTCACCACCCATGTTATCCGTGATGACCACCACCCCACCTCTGAGAACACGTTCCCGATGCCCGACTTCGTGCTCACCTACGCCGCATGCGGTCTGATCGGCTTCACAGACACCTCTTTGTTGACCATCGTGCCCGTCCAGGGAGTGCCCAGCAACGGGAGCAGATAGCGGTCTACACCATAGTAACCGGCGATACGCCAGGCCAGAATGAGGAAGAGCGCCAGCACGCCCAGGATGGGGTTCGTGCTCGTTTGTGTCGGATGGCTCGATCTCTTGTTTCATTCGACATCCATAGCATATTGCCTGCTTATCACAACGCGATCATAACGAAGAGCAAAAAAATCACGTTTACATCACAGCAAGTTTTATGTCAGTACGTCATCCACATTCCGGCGAGGGGTGGATGGTACACGTGCACCATACGCAGCATAGCCCAGGCGCAGCACAATTTGCGGATATTCGGCCATTTCCAGCACACGGCGCAAGGTCTGGCGCAGCGCCGGTATCTCTGTTGGCTGGCTAAAGAAGGAGGCCCAGAGACCTGCAATGCGTGCATGAAGCAGGACATTCTCCAAAGCTATACCTGCCGTGAGCCAGTCAAACCAGGTATCGGCCACCGTCGCCAGCACGGCCAGCACCGGCGGCTTGAGCGCATCCGCTTCATCCTGCGTCTGCTCCGTGTTCTCCACCAGCGTATGCAGATGATATTGACCGAGATAGGCGCTTATATCGGCATGGCCCAGAGCGGAGATGGGGATACCATCGAGGCTGGGGCTTTCGTCCGCGTGAATCCACTGCGCCAGCTCCTGTCGATACTGTTGATCGGCCCACAACGCATGATCGGCACTCAGCACCAGATTGGCAAGCTCGACACGCTGTTCATCGTTGCGCACGACCGCCAGAGATGCACCAGCGTCACGCGCCACCACTTCCAGACGCTGCACCACCCTCAATGGCACAGGGCGGCGCTGAAAGGCTTGCCGATTCGTGTGTCGCTGCAATAGTGCGAAGAATAGTTTGCGCTCTTCCTCACCGGGTTCCTCATTTGAACGTTCGACTTTCAGACGCGCAAGCAGATGCTGCGTGCCGGGATTTGTCGGTAGCTCCATCGTCCAGGAAAATTTGAAATAGCGCAAGGCCACCAGTAGATTTGCTAACGCAGCTCCACAACTCATGATCATCTCTCGCCCATGCGCATCGGCAACGGAGAGTATCCTTGTGTTGTCGGCATAGAGTTCAACACCAGCATCTTCGATATGAAAAAGCCAGGGTTGAGTATTATGTTTGGAGGGTGCCAGAATGGCATAATTCAGCAAGAAACGCAACTGCTCCTTAAGAGAGCCATTGGCTGGAAAATCGCGCTCCGAAATATGCCAGGGATGAGAATGGGGATCGGAATGTTGCATTGCAAGCTCCTTATAGACTTCTAGCCACGTATGCCATTGTATAGACCTTAGCGACGAGAAATCACAGGAGCATCACAATACCGTGTCAGCATTTCACAAATATCTCACAGACAGCGAGCGTGCTAATGGACTTTTCCGACCGCAAGCGGCTATCCCGTAGGGACGGTGGTGCTCCCGTCCCCACAGAAATGGATATTATGCGAGCCAGCTATACGGGTAGGTGGCGTCGTCGAAGGCGCGGGCGGCGGTGGTGAACTTGAGCGGATAGAAAGTATCGACCATCACCGCCAGTTCGTCGGTGCGTTCGGCCCCCAGGCTCTTCTCGACCACGCCGGGCTGTGGCCCATGCGGAATGCCGCGCGGGTGTAGCGTGATCGACGAACGCTCGACGCCGCGCCGACTACCAAAATTGCCGTTGACGTAGTAGATCATCTCGTCGCTATCGATGTTGCTGTGATTATAAGGCACAGGGATCGAGAGCGGATGATAGTCTAGCTTACGTGGCACGAACGAGCAGACCACGAAGTTCGGCCCCTGGAAGGTCTGATGCACGGGCGGTGGCTGGTGGATACGCCCGGTAATCGGCTCAAAATCGCCGATATTGAAAATCCAGGGGTACTCGTAGCCGTCCCAGCCCACGACGTTGCAGGGATGAAAGTCATAGAAGTAGCTGGTGATGCGATTGCCGACTTTCAGGCGCACCTCGAACTCGCCGCGCTCGGTATGCGTCTCCAGTTCTTCGGGACGACGAATGTCGCGTTCGCAATAGGGTGAATGCTCCAGCATCTGCCCGTACTTATTGAGATAGCGGCTCGGCGGCTCGATGGTGCCGTGTGCCTCGATGGTTAGGAAACGGTTCTCCGCGCTATCGTTGGCGAGGCGGAATCGATAGGTGGTGCCGCGCGGAATGACGATATAGTCGCCCTCGTGATAGGGCAACAGGCCGAAGTTGGTTTCGACGATGCCATGCCCATCGTGGACAAAGTACACCTCGTCACATTCGCCATTGCGATAAAAGTAGTTCATCGACTCAGTTGGGCGCACCACGCCAATGGCCACGTCATGGTTAAACATCAAGACCTGACGGCCCAGCACAGGATCGCCGCCGGGCGGGAGTGGATTGGTCTTGAGATGTACATGGCGCTGCTGACCTAAATCCCACTCTTCATACTTCACATCCGCGAAATGCTGGATGTTCTTCACGCGCGTGGGCGGATAGTGATAGTAGAGAATGGAGTAGTTGCCAGAAAAGCCTTCGGTGCCAAAGAGTTCCTCGGCATAGAGTTCTCCATCCGGCTTGCGGAACTGCGTATGCCGTTTTGGCGGTATCTGACCTAAACGGTGGTAGCTAGGCATAGATGATCTCTCCTCATTGAGATGGGTAACTCCCAATTTATACTATCCTGTTACGCAATACGCCAATACCATCAATCTCTAGCTCGATGACATCGCCGCGCTGAAACCAGGGGTGTACCTCGGTACCCAGTTCCAGCAAACAGCCGGTGCCGACGGTGCCGGAGCCAAGCACATCGCCGGGGCGCAAACGCGCGTTGCGCGAGGCCCACGCGATCATCTGCGGGAAGCTGTAATAAATCTGATTGAAGTTGCCGCGCGAAATCTCCTTACCGTTGACCCGCGCCAGCATCGTCATATCATACCGTTCGCTCGCACCACTGCCGCTGCGCCGTCCGGCCAGTTCATCGGATGTGACCAGCCAGGGGCCAAGCGAGGTGGCGAAGTCTTTGCCCTTGCCCGGCCCCAGATTGAGCTTCATATCTTTGCGCTGAAAATCGCGTGCGCTCCAATCGTTCATGATAGTGTAGCCTGCGATGTAGTCGGCGGCCTCTTCGACCGGAATGTTCTTGCCCTCGCGTCCGATCACGCAGGCGATCTCCAACTCGATATCCAGTTCATTGCTGCCGACCGGGTAGGGCACGTCCTGGTCGGGGCCGTAAATCTCGCTGGTGTTGGAGAAGTAGAAGGTGGGGATTTCGTACCACTCAGGGATCATGCCCAGGCCACGTTTGGCACGCGCACTCTTCACATGCTGCTCAAAGGCGTAGAAGTCGCGCAGCGTAGGCGGCTCAGGAATGGGGGCTAAGAGCGTGACCTCGCTCAGCAGATACTCGCGTGGCTCAACGCCCTCGATCTCAGCGATGGTTGAGGGCAGTTCCGGGGGCTGCATGGGCAGACCCCCGGTCGCCACAGGAATATACTCTTTACCCACATCCCCAGGCGTGCGCGCCTCACGAGCTTTGCGCAAACCATCGGGGTCTTGCAACAGTTCAAGCAGCGATGGATACGGCAAGGCTAACACGCGGTCTCCCCGCAGCACACCGGCATAAGTCGTGTGATCGCTCGTCTGGAATGTGACTAATCGCATTATAGATTTCCTCGCAACGCCTGCTCGCGCTCCAGCGCCTCGAACAAAGCCTTAAAGTTGCCTTCCCCAAAGCCTCGCGCTCCCTTACGTTGAATCACCTCAAAGAAGACAGTGGGGCGATTGACGACCGGTTTGGAGAAGATTTGCAGCAGGTAGCCATCTTCGTCATGATCGACCAGGATATCCAGCTCTTCAATCTGCTTGATATCCTCATCGATATGGCCAACACGATCTAGCAACCCATCATAGTAGGTAGACGGTGCCCTGAGAAACTCAACGCCGCGTGCCTTTAATTCGCGCACCGTGCTAAGGATGTCATCGGTGAGCAGCGCGAGATGCTGAACGCCGGGGCCATAGTAGAACTCCAGATATTCCTGAATCTGCGACTTCTTTTTGCCGGGGGCCGGCTCGTTGATGGGCAGCTTGATACGCCCGCTGCCATTCTGCATGACCTTCGACATCAGTGCGGAATACTCGGTGCTAATGGCGCGATCATCGAAGTGGATGAGTTGCGTGAAACCCAGTACGCGCTCGTAGAAGGCCACCCATTCGTTCATCTTGCCCAGTTCGACGTTGCCGACCACGTGATCAATACCGGCCAGACCAGCGGGACGAGCGCGTCGCGGTTGACCGGAGATGGGCTGATAGCCGGGGAGGAACACGCCCTGGTAGTCCTGACGTTCGACAAAGGTATGGATGGTATCGCCATAGGTGGCAATGGAGGCCAGTTTAACGACCCCATGGTCATCTTTAAAGGTCTGTGGCTCACGAACACCGCGCGCGCCCCGGCTGGTAGCCTCGCGGTACGCACGCTCGGCATCATCCACGCGGAACGCCACATCCTTAACCCCGTCGCCGTGCAGTTTGACATGCTCGGCAATCTCTCCATTGGGCAGATAGGTCGAGGTCAGCACCAGGCGAATATTGCCCTGCTCTAATACGTAGCTGCTGCGATCTCGTACACCGGTCTCTAAGCCTGCATAGGCAATGGGGACAAAGCCCCAGGCATTGCTGAAGTAGTAAGCGGCCTGCATGGCATCGCCAACATAGAACTCGGTGTAGTCAAAGTTCTGTATTGGCATGAAGTCCTGTTCTGGCATGGTGAAACTCCTTTGTTTCTTGACAACAACAGTTAAGATAGTTGGGATGCATTTTGTTGGTGCCTCTGACATTATATGCAACCCTGCCTTCCCGCTGCAAGTCAAAGGCACCGTCATTATAATCTATGAGATAAGGTGAAAGCATACAAGCGTTAAAAATAGCAATAACTAGAAAAGTGGTAATCGTGCAGATAGATACGAGCGGATTCTATGTCTCCCTTTCCACATCTCTAAAAATGATTTGAAAACAAGAGGTTCGCTGCGTTCTAGTCAATGGAAGCAGAATAATCACTGCTGTATCCTGCAATGCATATTCGCAACCGCACAGAAGTATGCTATGATAGCACCGGGCAAACACGGCATTCATATTTATTTATAGTTAAGAGGAGGCCAGGAACATGTCTCAAGACCCGAACGCAAATTACGGTTCTGACCCACACAATCCTTACGGCTCTGACCCACAGAATCCCTACAACCCGCCCGCTAATCCCTATGGCCCGACGCCAACAGACCCATACAGCACAGGCGGCACGGGCACGCCCGGCATGCCACCTTCACCGCCGCCCTATCCCCCCACACCGTACCCACCGGCAACGCCTTATCCACCAGTGTATCCTAATCAGCCGGGCTACGGCTATCCGTCGCCCAACCAGGGCTACGGCTACAATCCGCCACCAACCTCACCACTGCCACTGGGACAGGCCATCCGCGAACTGCCGCAGCAGTACTGGCGCGTTTTGAGCAAACCGTCGGCGCAAACGATAGCGCAGGAGATTGGTAAAGCTGATTGGGGCATCGTGTGGGTAGAAATTATCGGCTACGCCATTCTGGGTGCGCTCCTTTATGCGCTGGGCTTCCGCCTCAATCCTGCATTTAGTCAGCTCAACACTCTGTCCACGCCCAATAACCCGGTCAATGTCGCAATGATACAGAATATTATGACCGGCTTCGCATTCAGCATGGTTATCTGGATTCCCATCGGTCTCTTTATCGGCGTTGGCATCTACTACCTGATCGCTAAGGCGTTTCACGGTGAGGGAACATTTTTGCAGCAGATGTACGGAACATTGCTCATTACGGTTCCCATCGGCCTGCTTTCATTCTTGTTAAATATCATTCCGGTGGTAGGCAGCCTGGCTGTCTTCGCGCTGAGCATTTACGCCATCGTGCTGAACATCTTTATGCTGATGGCCGTTCATCGCTTCAGCGGTGGTCGGGCCACGCTGGTATACTTCATCCCGGTGATCGTCATAATTCTGTTAGCCTGCATTTTCAGTTTCATTCTTGCCGGGGTGATTGTCAACGCCTTACACAGCATATATTCTCACCCGTAGGGGCGTGATTCATCACGCCCTGTGAGCGGCCCGATGGGCAAACAGGGCATTATGAAACAGGCATGAGAGCAACGTGGCGGACGAGCAAGAAGAGATAAATCAGGCATGAGAGCAACGTGGCGGACGAGCAAGAAGAGATAAATCAGGCATGAGAGCGGCGTGACGGACGAGCCAGGAGAGATAGATCAGGCATGAGAGCGGCGTGGCGGACGAGCCAGGAGAGATAAATCAGGCATGAGAGCGGCGTGGCGGACGAGCAGGGCGTGATGAATCACGCCCCTACGGGATGGTGCCTTTGCCGGTTTCTTTGGAAAAATTTCTTCATCACGCCCTGTGAGCGGCCCGATGGGCAAACAGGGCATTATGAAACAGGCATGAGAGCAACGTGGCGGACGAGCCAGGAGAGATAGATCAGGCATGAGAGCAACGTGGCGGACGAGCAGGGCGTGATGAATCACGCCCCTACGGGATGGTGCCTTTGCCGGTTTCGTTTGAAAAATTTCATCATCACGCCCTGGAAACGTGTCGAGAGGCAAACAGGGCATTATGAAACAGGCATGAGAGCAACGTGGCGGACGAGCAGGGCGTGATGAATCACGCCCCTACGAGATGGTACCATGATCGATTTTGTTTGAAAAATCTATCATTACGTTTTTCTGATCTACTCCATCATGCACACCATGCCTCAGTCCTATCTGTCTCTCTGGCATGGATAGGCCGATATTCTCAAGATTTGTTCAAGGCCGCTTGCAGGAATAGACAGCGCGCCGTCACCATGCTATGATGAGCAACGGCAAGATCAGATTGTCGTCTAGAAGCGAGACTGTAAGGGATAAAGAGGCAAACATGTGGATACGCTGATAGGAACCTATCTAGGGGGCTATAAACTGCAACGTGTTCTGGGCAGCGGCGGCATGGGCACCGTCTACCTGGCCGAGGACGAAGCAATTGGGCAGCAGGTGGCCATCAAAGTCGTGCGCACCGATGATGCATCCTATCCTGACGCAACGAGTGTGCTGCGTGCAAACGAGCGTTTCCGGCAAGAAGCGCGGGCCATTGCCAGGCTGGATCACATGTATATTTTGCCGCTCTATCGCTACGGCGAGGAAGAAGCAGAGGGCGGCACACGCGCCTACATGGTGATGCAATATCGCCCGGAGGGTTCGCTGTGGGACTGGCTGCGCCGCCGGGCCGGTGTCTCCAGTGGCGAATCGCAAACGGGCATGCTGCGGTACCCTGATCACATTCCACAGGGCTGGCCGATGAAACTGGAAGAGGCGGGAGAGTATCTGCGCCAGGCAGCTTCAGCGTTGCAATACGCTCATGATCGTGGCATCATCCATCGAGATGTGAAACCGGCAAATTTTCTCTTGCGCATTGATCCGAAAGGGGCTTCGGCCCAGGACATAGCCGTCTCTCTGTTGCTCTCAGACTTTGGACTGGCAAAATTCTTCTCCGCCGCCTCAGCAACCAGCCATATCTTTGGTACGCCTACCTACATGGCCCCAGAACAATTCGATGGGGGCGCAGGCCCACACAGCGATCAGTACGCGCTGGCTGTCATGATCTACTATTTTCTGGCCGGGCGTCCACCTTTTGAGGGCGACCCACTCCAGTTAATGCATCGCCATCTCAACATGGAACCGCCGCCTATTCGTCTGTTCGCCCCACACATCCAGCAGGGCATCGAAACGGTGCTAAACCGCGCCCTCGCCAAGCAACCACAGCAACGCTTTCCCAGCGTCATGGCCTTCGCCGAGGCATTCACGCAAGAGATGCACAGACAGACTCCGATACGCCCCGGCGGCAGTCTGATGCTCCCCGGCAGAGCGGCTGAGGCTGGTATGCGGTTAAGCGCCTATCTTCCGGTCATGCCATCAGATGGCACCGTTCAGGCCGAGGCTGCCGCCGCTCCTACCGTTTTTGAAGCACCAGCTAATACTCCATTGGCCCCGGAAGCCTCTCCGACCGCTATACCTGCGCCCGGCTCAGGCTCGCTGCCCGCTATCCCTTCCAGCACCGTCAGGGCCGACACAGAACCAACAGCCTATCTCATGCCACAGACCATGACGCCAGCCCATGCCAATGCTCCCTGGCAGGCTGCTACCGTCATACCGCCAACGGCAAACCAGCTTCATCAGCCACCCACGCCGCTACAGGCTGCACCACCCTCTAATCCTCTATATTCAGCGCAGGTCCAGTCCCCCTCACTGCCCACTGCATCCGCGAGTCCTGGCATGACACAGCCTGGGACAGGCAAAACGCGGATGAATCGTCGCGGCGCACTTGGTTGGATTCTCGGTGGAACGGCGGCAGTGGTGATTGGCGGAGGCACCGGTCTTTACCTTCTGGCACACCGCACTCGCGCCTCTTCTCCGAAGCCATTTCCCACGCCACCGCCAACGCGCTCTGGCCTCGTTCACATCTTACATGGCCATAGCGGGCGCGTCACCGCCGTCGCCTGGGCACCTGATGGCTCCTATCTGGCTTCGGCCAGCGTGGATAAGACGGCTCGCATCTGGAATACCGGCACCTGGCAAAGTATGCTTACTTACCGGGGCCATAGTGCCGCACTCGCGGCCATTGCCTGGGATAGTCGCAGCAATCTCATCGCCTCCGCAGGCGCGGATAGGAGCGTGCAACTCTGGTCGCCCTACGGCACACACGACCGCACATTTAGTGGCCTGAAAGCCGCCGTCAGCGGCCTGGCCTGGGCCACGCATGACCTGCGCCTGCTGGTTAGCACCCTGGGCGATGGTCTCCACATTCTGTTCACCGACGGGGCTGCGAGCAGGGTTATCGACGCCAAAACCAGCTTTCATGCGCTGGCGCTCTCCCCTGATGAGCGCTGGCTGGCGCTGGGCCTGGGCACGGGCGGCATTTTGCTGATCGCACAGGATACCGTTCGCCGTCCGCTGCTCTACACGGCACACAACGCCGCTGTTATCTCGCTAGCCTGGTCGGCAGATAGCCGGTTGCTGGCCTCCGGCTCCATCGATCAACAGGCCAATATTCTTGAGGTAGCGGACGGAAATGTTTTATACACGCTGCCCCATAATGGCAGTGTGACAGGAGTGGCATGGCAACCAGGGAGCAATAGCCGCCTTGCTACCACAGCCACTGATGGCACGTTGCGCATCTGGTCTGCGGACGACAATACACCCATCAGCTACCAGACCTATACCCCCCTGACCTCGCTTACGTGGTACAAGAATACTATCGCGGTCGGGGCCAACAATGCAACGATCCTGATTTTCGCGGTATGATAATAGTACATAATATCTTGTTGTAGCAGGAGTTTGTATGTTGATGAACACCAGTGTTTTGAAAAAATGGTCTGCATTACGTGGCATAGCGGTTGTCGTTCCCAGGCAAGGGCGCAAGGTTGGTGTGGTGGAAGATTTCTTCTTCAAGGCGGGCACCGGCGTTGTCTATGCGCTGCTCGTCGATACCGGCGTAGAGGGAATGCGCTCACTTCCCACCAGCGGTATCAGTGCCGTCACCGACGATAGTGTGGCAATCTTTAACGCGGAGATGCTGATACGCGCCTTACCGCCACTGCCTACCGGTAGCAGCCTCCTTTCATACAAAGTCGTGGGCGAGAGCGGCATCGAAGTCGGCACCGTCGGCGAGGTCGTGCTGGATATCGAGCCGCCGGTAATCCGCATCGCCGCTCTCGAACTGGCCGAAAAGCGTGGAAAGCGCGTGCTGGGGGATGAGGTATTACACTACCACCAGGGCCTCATCGTCATTGATGACCAGGATGCGCGCCGCCTGCGCTAAGCCTTTCTCCGCGCATCCCTCACCTCCGATCAGCCGAGTGGCGAGAGTCTCAACAATAATGCCTCCAGAGATAGTACTTCTTAGCTGATGTATTGAGCCATAGAGAGGTAGTCCGTATAATAGGCATGTGCTTAAGCCCGTATGTTTAAGCACATGTTCCCTCACAGGGGGCATGGATAGCTCATACTTGATACCTGCGTCTACGTACTTGCGTGTGGGAGGGTATGAGATAGAACATAAGTCTGTATAGAAGAGGATCAAAACGTCAATGGAAATCACAGGTAGCCAGAAGATTAAAGCACCACGTCAGCAGGTCTTCAACGCGCTGCTGAACCCTGAAGTACTGAAAAATAGCATTCCCGGCTGCGACTCCGCCGAATTCGTGGATTTCCCAACGGGTCGCCAACTCAAACTAACCGTTTCACCAAATCTCCCTGGCCTGAGCGGCCCCTACACCATCTTTTTGCAGACCGGTGAGGTCATCCCGCCCTCCCGCGTCGTCCTGATTGCGGAGCCAACCAGCACGCTCGGCTCGGTCAAGGCCACCTGCACCACCGATCTGTCGGAAGAAGCTGATGGCACGCTGCTGAGCTACAATGCTCACGCCTCGATGGAGGGCAAGATCGCCGCTACACCCGAATTCGTTCTCAAGGGAGCAGTCAAGCTTGCTCTCGACCAGTTCTTCAAGAATTTCGAGAAGCAGGTCAGCACCATCCGCGCGTAATATTCCATAACACGCAGTTATTTAGTAGAGGTGGGATTTATCCCGTCCAAAGCCTTACGTCGTGTGATTCGTGTGGAAAATGCGTTTTTGAAGCACGTTAACTCACATGTTTGACGCAAGTGACCGGCGCAGACGGAATAAATCCCATTGCTACGGCAAGGCACACCCATAAAGCAGAATAACGACCAGCGATAGCCTCCTATCTCTTCAAAAAAACAGGGCATCCGCGCGGGATGCCCTTTTACAATGTGCAAGATGCTACTCACCGTTGAATATGCACCCGGCCATTGGACTCACGATGCTAGAACGAGCGTTGGAACCTCCAGCACACGTGCCAGAGCGCGAATATGATACGGTTGTGGATCTTCGCGTCCATGCTCTAGATGAGTAATGGTGTCGCGCCGGATACCGGTCATTTCCGATAACTGGCTCAAGCTCAACCCTTTGCGCTGACGCAAGGCGCGCAGTTGGGGAATGCCGTGCCGACGAGACATTTTCTCTTTTGAGGCCATCAGGTATACTCCTCTCCTCTGAGGTGTGATCACGCCCATTGCCGCGCCGTTGCGACAATGATCTGCTTTGCAGATATGATCCTCATTTAGAGGATACCAGATACGCCGCCGATTGTCCAGGATAGAGTGCTAAAGTGCTAAAGCAAGGCAACTCTTGCGGTTGCCCCGGCTGGGGACGTCCTGCTGATACTTCCTCCCATTTGGTGCCGGTGAGTACACTGGAATCAGATAGCCAGCCCGACGCTCGCAGAGCGGGCCGGATAGTTTGTACCTCAATGGCTATTTCGTTCTGTACATATCTAACCAAAAAAGAGGATGTATCTGCTTATGAAAATTGCTATTACCGGAGGAGCCGGTTTTATTGGAAGCTATCTGGCAAAAGCCTATCTTGATGCCGGTCATGATGTACTTGTCATTGATAATCTCTCCTGTAGATCACGCGAAGTGATCGATCCTCGCGCACGCTTCTATCACGTCGATATCCGCGATGAGAAATTTCGTACTATCTTACAGATGGAACGACCGGACATTGTAAGCCATCACGCGGCACCTGCATTACCACAACCCTATCATTTACCACAAGAGCGCTCGTTGAATGAAGCCGATATTCACATTCGCGGTCTCCTGCATGTGCTAGATAGTTGCGTCAACGCGCAGGTACGCAAATTTATCTTCGCTTCCGGCGGCAATGACCTCTATGGCAATGTCAGTAGCGAGCAACTGCCGATCACAGAAGATACAGCACTCTGTCCGCGCCGTTCTCACGAGATCGGCAAGGTCGCGGGCGAATGGTACGTGCGCTATTATACACAGCACTACGGGCTGGAGCATACGATTTTGCGTTACGCGGATGTCTATGGTGAGCGCCGCCATGTCGCCGCCCATCATCCCCTCAGCCATATGATGCAGGCCCTGCTCGAACGGAAGCAGCCAGTTCTCTGGGGATGTGGCGAGGTACAACGCGACCACATCTTTATTGACGACGTGGTGCAGGCCAACCTGCTGGCTTTGCAGGCAGGCAAGAACCAAACGCTGCACATCAGCTCCGGCCAGAGCTACTCCCTCAAACACCTCTATCAACTGGTCGCTACACTGCTGGAAAGCCGACAGGAGCCGCTGTATCTGTCTTCAACGGAACAAGAGAAAAGCGGCCCTGCGATGATCGCACTAAGTAATAGTCGGGCACAACAGCAGCTTGGCTGGCAACCACGAACCTCGCTGAGCGAAGGTGTGCGACGGGCCATCCAGCGATGGCGCGGCGAGGAAACGATACCACTGCCAATGGCGGTAGAAAAGAGCTTTGTAACGCTGACGAGATGAAGTGTAAAACGAGAAACCTATGGCATACTCGATATATCATAGGTTTCTCGTTTTACACTTCACCTTTTTATATTGCTACTGCTGTAAACCGCTGACGACGCGGGCGTATTTCTCGGCAAGGGCCTGGGCCTGCTCGTTCGAGACGGATTCGGCGATGATGTGGAAAAGCGGGCTGTCGGCATCCGGCAGCACCAGCACCCACTCTTTGCCCAGATCAATCTTGATGCCGTCAATGGGCTTGGCGCGTCGTTCCCGGTACTGCTCGCTCAGAATGCGCATAACCTTTCCTTTATGCTCCCAGGGGCAGCTTACGCGCGTCGTACTCATATAGTACGCGGGCAGGTCGTCCACAACCTCGGAGAGACGCATCTGGAAGGTTGAGAGCAGTTCCAGCAGCTTGGCAATCGCCAGCATACCATCGAAGGCCGGTTGCAGGGCCGGGAAGACAAAGCCGCCGCGCCCATCGCCGACCAGCACCACACCCTCGCGGGAAGCCGCACTCATCAGCGCATAAGACATCACCTTCGTGTGCAGGATATGGCCATCGTAGCGTTCCGCGATATGCTCCAGCGCGCTGGGCGCGGTCACAGGTACCGCTACCGTCCCGCCCCGATAACGACGCAGGAACAGGCTGGCCATCGCGGCCATCATTTTGGTGCCATCCAGAATACGGCCCCGATCATCAACCACCGAGATGCGTTCACCACTGGGGTCGATGCGAATACCCATGTCGGTATTGAGCGCCGAACTGATGGTGGCCAGACGCTGCATATCTTTGCCCAGTTCATCGCGTGAACGCGAACTCGGCAACTCGTCGGTACCCGCGTTGAGAACAATGACCTCGCAGCCGAGCCGCTTGAAGATACGCGGCAGCACCTGAGTGGTGGTGCCATGCGCATAGTCAACCACGATCTGGAACTTACGCTGGCGCACGATGTCGTAATCAACAACCTTACTGAAGCCCTCTAGATAGCGCCCCAGCACATCAGAGTCCTCCAGCACCTCTATCGCGCCAATTTCGTCGAGGTAGACGCGGCGGAAGTCCTCGCGGAAGAAGAGGTTCTCGATTTTACGCTCGGTCGTTTTATTGATGTCCAGGCCATACTGGTCGAAGAACTTGATGTCGATGACACGCTGGTCGTAGGGTGAAACCTGCACATGAACACCACCGGCAGCATCCGTAGTGCGGATGAAGTAACGCACTACCGGCAAAGGCACCTGGTTAGTATCATGCACATCCACGCCAGCCGAGGGCAAACCGGCGACAATGGCGCGCTTAATCATGCGCGAGGTGCGATGCGAGTCACGATTGATGCCTACCACCGCGCCTTTGGGCAAAATCGCACCGTAGGCCGCACCCAGTTTGGAAGCAAACTCAGGTGTGAGATCGACATTGACGAGGCCAGTCACGCCATAGCGGCTAAAGAGACCACGTCGGCCCTGCGAACCCCAGATGATGCTGGTGTTAATAACGGCCCCGGCCTCAATCTCCTTATCCGGCCAGATTTTGACATTAGGCTGGATAATTGCGCCCTCCTGTACAATCGAGTTATCGCCGATGACCGATCCCTCGAACATGACGGCCTTGCTCTTGATGCTGGTAGATGAGCCAACCAATGCGCCGCGCAATTCAGCCCGCTCACCGATATACGAATTGTTCCAGACAATACTACGATCTACCTGCGCGCGTTCATCAATGATGGTGTAGTGGCCAATGACACTGGGACCATGCAGGATAGCGCCGGGACGTATCTTGCAGTCATGGCCCAGATAGAGCGGGCCATAGAGCTGCGCCTCCTCAGCAATCTCGACCCCCTCTTCGCACCAGACATTGTTGCCGATATTTTTAGCGGGAATCTCAACCTCAACATGCCCTAGCAGCACATCGGCGTTGGCACGCATATATTCGCTCAGGTTGCCCACATCACACCAGTAGCCCTTTGTGGGCACATA
Source organism: Ktedonobacteraceae bacterium (assembly GCA_034436045.1). GTDB lineage: Bacteria > Chloroflexota > Ktedonobacteria > Ktedonobacterales > Ktedonobacteraceae > H111-94. Next base: position 14,790 of record DAOTVZ010000183.1, read on the forward strand.
GCCATAGATGGGATCGCCCTTGCGCAACATCATCGGGAAGAGTTCCTGGCTAAAGTCGAAAGGTTTGTTCTTCTCAAAGTAGGAGAGAATTTGCGGATCGAGCACATAGATGCCGGTATTGATGGTGTCGCTGAAAACCTCACCCCAACTGGGTTTTTCCAGAAATTGTGTGATATGTCCATCTTCGTTAGTGATAATGACACCATATTCCAGAGGATTATGGACATGGGCCAGCAAGAGCGTGGCCATGGAGTGCTTTTCTCGATGGTAACGCACGAGATCGGTCAGATCGTAGTCGGTCAGCGCATCGCCACTGATGACGAGGAATGGCTCGGTCTCTCCGTCTGCTCCCGGTGCCATAAGGAATTCCTCGGCATTTTTCACACTACCTGCGGTACCCAGGGGCACATCCTCACGCGAATAGGAGATGTGCATTCCCAATTGAGAACCATTTCCAAAATAGTCTTCTATATTACTGGCGAGGTATTGCACGGTTACTACAACCTCAGTAATGCCATGCCGTTTTAAGAGGTCGAGGATATGTTCCATCACAGGTTTGCCGGCAATAGGAACCATTGGCTTTGGACGCCGAATCGTCAACGGTCTCAGCCTCGACCCTTCACCGCCTGCCATGACAACCGCTTTCATAGAGGCCTGCCTTTCAGTTTGCTCGCTATTCCAGTAGAAATACAAGAACGGCGCAGCCGGGCCACGCCGTCTAATTTGCTCCACCGAATCCATTGTACAACACGAGAGAAACTCGTCGCAATAGTAATATTAAGAGAAACTCGCAGCAATATTAGGAGAAAGGAACAGGGGGAATATACACCAGGGTCGCCCTGTCTCCCGCCTCCGCCCAACAACCATGCAGAAAGATGAATAACTGTGCTATGATAAATGGCAATAAATCGATATGCTAAGCCAGGTGCGAGCAAACATTGTCCATAACATAGCTCCCGGTGGAGAAAGTCTTATGCGGAAATACGTCTTACCGACCCTCTTCTGTCTTTTGTGTTTCTCATGTCTCTCGTTGCTGGCCTCCTGTGGCAGCAATACCATCCAGAAGTCACCAACTGGCGCAGCTACCCCCAAAGTGGATTTGGGAGAGCAGATACTGGCCGCCAGCGCACAAAAACTCAATGCCGCGCAGACGCTGTACAGTCGGTTTACCATCACTGTCGCAGGAACGGACGCGAATGGCACCATCGAGAGCGAGGTCTGGAACGCCAGACCCGCGCTCAGCCGAACAGTGATTCTGCAATCAACGATCCCCACCATCGCTGAAACGGGCATGATTACGGTCAATAATGGGAAACAACTATGGCTATATGAACCGGCACAGAAGGTTGTCTATACTGGAACTGTCACGACAAATAGTAGCAATGATACTACGGCGGCAGCGGGACAGGCGTTGTTTTTCTCCACTATCCTGCAAACGCTCTTAACTCGTAGCAATGCCGCACTCGTCTCATCATCTGCCAGCATCAACGGCCATAGTGCCAATGAAATCCATGTCGTGCCGCAAGATCAGGCGACCGCCAGCCGCTTTGATTACGATGGCTACCTCTATATCGATAAAGCCACACAGTTGCCGCTAGAGGCCGACCTCTCCGTGCAAACCATCGGCAAGCTCACGCTGGAAATCACGCAACTCGACCTCAATCCGCCCATCCCTGCCAATACTTTCACCTTTGTGGTACCCACCGGCACCAAGGTCCTGCCGCTGCAACAGGCCAACCCGACCGGCAGCACATTGACACTGGCGGAGGCGCAACAACAGGCCGGTTATCACCTGCTGAGCATTCCGCACAGCCAGTCTGGCTATGTGCTGCAAGGTATCGATGCGCTCGGTGCGCCAGGGAACCAGATTTACTCCCTGCATTATACGCAGGGCACGCTCAGCTTTACCATAGCCGAGGGCAAGGCGCTGGCAGACCTGCCCGCCAGTGGACAGCGCCTCACCGTGCGCGGCCTTAGCGCTACCCTTTCTACAGAGAACGGCGCGACTACGCTCTCGTGGACAGAAAAAGGTGTCGGGATACAGATTACCGGTCAGGGGCTTAGCCAGGCGCAGATCGTCGCTATCGCTGATCTGCTCGCATAATGGAAGGACAGGAAACAGCGCATGGAGCATGTACAAACAGAACGCTGCGCGCTCAGTTTCAGCGGCGGCAAAGACTCAATGCTGGCACTTGACCGCGCGGTGCGACAGGGCTTACAGGTTGACTATCTTTTCACTCTCTACGAAGCGACTAACAATCGCGTGCGTTTTCATGGTGTCCACATTGATCTGATTCAGGCCCAGGCCGATGCGCTCGGCATTCCGCTGCTGAAATATCCATACCAGTCGAACGACTTCGAGGCGGTTTTTCTCAGCACGCTCAACGACCTGCATCAGCGCGGCATAAGTACCATCCTGTTCGGCAATATCCACCTGGCCGATGTACGGGCATGGTATGAGCAACGTACCACCGCCATCGGTTTCATCCATCGTGAGCCGCTCTGGGGTGAGCCGCCGTCGGCGCTGGTATGCGAATTTATCGCGCGGGGCTACCTCGCCGTTCTCACCTGCATCGAGTTGACTCACAGCAACCCCGCCTGGCTCGGACGCACGCTCACCAATACGCTCGTCAGAGCCTTCGAGCAGGCAGGCATTGATGCCTGTGGCGAACGCGGCGAATATCACAGTTTTGTCCACGTTGGCCCTCTTTTCAAGAAACCGCTCCCAATACGTCTGGGGCAAACGTATCTCATGCCAGGAAACGCCCGATTTCTCTTGCAGGAGATCAATTTATAGCGAGCAGGCGGCAAGATGACCGCCTGCTCGCCTTTATGCCGTTACCGGTTGTTGCATTGTCTCTTTTACCACTTCGGCCAGGGCTTTGATGAAGAGCGGGGCCGTGTTGAGGGACTCGATGCGAGCGAAGTGGATGCCATGTATCTCGGCCTGTTCGCGTGCACCGATCTCAATATCGTAGAGGATTTCCAGATGATCGGCCAGGAACTGCACAGGCGCGATCAGCACATGCGTGTGGCCCTGTGCTTTGAGTTCCGGCATCACATCAGCGAAATCAGGTTTGAGCCACTCTTCGGGCGTGTGACCTGCGCTCTGGTAGCAGAACATCCAGCGCTCAGAGGGTAGACCGGCCAGGCGCGCGATGGCCGCCGCCGTCTCCTTGAGGTGATCAATATAGTCCGGCTCGTTCTCAATCACCCGTTTGGGCATACTGTGCGCTGTCAGCAGCACGGGGACGCGCTCGCGCACGTCTGGTGGGAAGCGGTTCAGCGCCTCCTGCACACGTTCGGCGAGGGCCTGTAAGAAGTAGGGCTGCATATGCCAGTCGCGCGAGATATTAAGCTGGAGTTCGGGACGATGCAGGTCCTGCACGGCCTTCGTGAGCATATCGATGTAGCCCTTCATAATAATGGGCGAATACTGCGGGGACATGATGATGCCAACAATCTGATCGGCACCTTCGGCCACCTCCGGCACCACCTCGTAGACGAAGGGCGGGGCGAAGCGCATGCCGACGCGCACGCGATAGGTCGTGCCATCACTGCTCTGTCGATTTAGCTCCTCCTCTAGCGCGGCGGCCTGCTCGCGAGTGATGCGCAAGAGCGGCGAACCACCGATGAGGGCATAGCGGCGACGAAACTCCGCGATCACCTCCGGGCTGGCCTCGCGTCCGCCATAGACATGTTTGAGATAGACCGGCACGTCGTCCAGCGTCGCCGGTGAACCATAGGTCATGAGCATGACGCCAACATGCTTTACCATAGTGACTGAAATCTCCTTGTGCTAGCGTTTTGTTGCATCGTGAACAGCATCCACCAGACGGCGCAACAGATCGGGATCGGTAGGGGCCAGTACGCCGTGACCCAGGTTGAAGATATGGCCGGAACGATTGGCGGCACGGTGCAGGACATCGAACATACCACGCTCAATCGTAGGCCAGTCGGTCAACAGTAAAGTCGGGTCGAGATTACCCTGAATGCCGTGATCGTAGCCGATACGCGCCCAGGCATCATCCAGGTCTACACGCCAGTCAACGCTGATCACGTCGCCCCCAGCTTCGGTCATCGCCTCTAAGAGAGACGCCGCGCCGGTACCAAAATGGATAGCAGGCGTTCCCGTCTCCTTCACTGCATCGAAAATGCGTTTGACATAGGGTTGCACGTATTGACGATAGACGCTGGGGCTGAGCGCACCCACCCAGCTATCGAAAAGCTGCACGGCATCCACCCCTGCTTTGATCTGAGCGAGCAAGTAATTGCTCACCATGTCGGTCAGCTTGTTCATCAACATATGCCAGAGCGCGGGCTGGCCGTACATCAGCGACTTGGCCAGCGCGTAATCGCGCGAAGGGCGACCTTCGATCAGATAGCAGGCCAGCGTAAAGGGCGAGCCGGAAAAGCCAATCACCGCTTGCTTACCCTCAAGCTCGCGGTGTACCATGCGAATGGCCTCCATTACAAAGGGCACGCTCTCTTCCGCGTCCACCATCCGTAGCGCATCAATGTCTCGCTGCGTGCGGACGGGATGATGGATAATCGGGCCAACCTCCGGCTGAAGCTCCAGCGAGACGCCCATGCCCTCGACAGGTAGCATGATATCGGCGTAGAGAACGGCGGCATCCACACCAAACTTCTGCACTGGCATCAATGTCACCATCGTACATAGTTCCGGCGTTTTCGCCATCGTGAGAATATCGTAGCGTTTGCGTAGTTCGCGGTAATCGGCCAGACAGCGGCCCGCCTGACGCATAAACCAGACCGGTGTGGCATCCGGCTGGCGTAGATGGCAGGCATCCAGAAAACGCGCCACGCCACTATGGGGCGGCACACTCGATTGCCCGCTCGTCAATGTGTTGTGCTGCATGAATCTTCCTTCAACAAAATTATGTAGGTAAGACGGGGCAGGGCAACCCTGGCGGTCGCCTTGTCCCCGCATCGTGCGATAGAATCGTACATATCATAGCGTGCCGAAACGGTTCTGGCAACAGGAAATCTATAGAAATCTGTTCTCGAAACGAAATTTGTATAGGTTTTGTGATATTTGTTATTTGCTACTGGCCAAGCTGGAAGAGGAAAAAATTGCTGAAGAGGGCCGCGCCGCTCGTCTCAGGCGTGAGTGTACCGACATCCAGGGCGATCTGGCCACCACTGTAGGTGGTATCATGCACCTCACCAACAAAGGTGCCGTTGATGTACAACTGAAAATCGCCGTTATCGTCTATGACGGTAAGCGTATTTTGCTGACCGGTTTTGATCGCATTGCAGACCGTATCGGGAATTAGCGCAACGTAGCCGGGGCCGCTCTCGTCGTGGCGACGGAAAAAAAAGGCCCTCTGCTCGGTAATCTCGAAGTCATAGAAATGCTGCCCTTGCAGGTTGAGCAGGATACCGGCATCGTGACCGCTAATCAGTGTGACATTGACACTCACTTTAATAGCACCCGGCACGCTGGCATTGAGGATGCAAGGTTGCAAGTAATCGCTCAAAAATACGCTCACCACGTAGCCGCCATTGGCGAAGTTGCATGCGCTACCCTGTGTCCAGCGCCCTGCAATCTCCTGTGTCAACGAGTCGGAGATAAGTAACATCGGAGTATTCATCTTATGAGGAACGGGAGTGCCGCTATGCACGTGAACAATATGAACAGCAGGCGTGGGCTGCGTTATACTAGATATGGCCTTGCCTGCATAACGCGCCGGGTCTTTGCCAACCGAATGAGAGGTACTGTAGAGATAATAGATGCACGACATGGGTAGTACGACAAATAACAGAATACCGGCGGTAATCACAGAGGCCACTATCGCATCCTTATGCCGCGTGTATCGTCGGCGTGTTGGCGTGTGCGACGGCAACGCGGGCGGAGAAACCGGGATAGTGTCACCGACAGCGACCTGCAAGCCGTACTTATCAAGGGACTCGACGTTCGCATCAGTCGTCAGCGTGATACGATTGGAGAGGCGCAAACGGCCAGCTTCGGCCATCGGCACATGCTGTGGTAACACAGGGAGCGGGGAGACATGGGCCACTGACGTGACGACAGCATTGCGTATCGCCAGAGGCATTACCGGCTCATCCTGTGCCTGATTATCGGTACAGCGGTAGCATTTGTTCTGAATACGCTCCAATGCCCGCAGATAGGCATTAGCAAGGGCCGTTCCACTCTGATAACGGCGCTCCGGCGACTTCTCCAGCGCCCGCAACACCACCGCATCCAGTTCAGGCGGTAGCGCCGGATTCCAGTATGACGGCGGCAGCGGCTCTTCATGTAGTTGCTTCATGTAGACCGCCAGGGGCGTGTCGGCAATAAACGGCACTCGCCCCGCGATCATCTGATAGAGCAAGACACCCAATGCGTAGATATCGCTGCTGATAGTAGCGGGTCCTTGCGCCAAATCAGGGGCCATATATTCAGGTGTGCCGAGCAGTGTGCCAGATTGCGTCACATCATGCAATTCTTCCAGCGATTTCGCCAGTCCAAAATCGGCCAGGTAGACGTGGTAGTCGGCACGAATGAGAATATTAGACGGCTTGATATCCCGATGGATGATTTGATGGTCATGGGCATATTGCAGAGCATCGGCCACCTGTACCAGAATGTCAGCCGCTTCCTCCGGCGCTAACGCACCCTGGGCCAGCAGATCGCGCAGAGTCGTGCCTTCAATATAGGGCATCACCAGGTAATGCCAGGGGCCATGCTCGCCATAATCGAAGGCCGGTAGAATGTGATCGTGGCTCAGGCGTCCAATGGCCGCCGCTTCGCGGCGAAAGCGCACAATGCCAATCGTGTTGACATTGCTCAAAACCTTAATCGCTACTTCGCGTTGCATCAACTCGTCATAAGCCAGGTATACCTCCGACATGCCTCCCTGACCCAACAAGCTACGCAGGTGATAGCGGCCCAAAGTTGTTCCCTCTAATCCGCTCATGGCTCTATACCTATCTCTAACGGCCACGATGGGGTTGTGACCCATCAGGTCTATCATCGTGATCGTCATGATCATGATCCTTGCGATACGAATCGCTGTCCCCACCCTTCTGCCCATCGTGATCAGGATCATTCTTGTTCTGGTACTTCTGATTCGACGTTGAAGAAACGATGTAAGATGTTGTGTGCGTTGCAGGCTGATTGACAGTTTTCACCCGTGTCGGTACAGGTGTTACCGGTAATAGTGTGGGAGTCACAGGAAGTACAAAAGGCGGTGTTTTCCCTTTGAACAACACATTGGAAGCCAGACCGACGGATGGCCCATTGCTATGGCTCTGACTTCTATAGAGTGAAAAGCCCAGCGCAGCAGGCAGTACACACAGGATAAAGAGGGCGGTCAGCGCGGTTGCCGCCACCTTGCCTGGGGGGGCAGAGCGCAACAATTTGCCAGTATTGCCTATAGCGCGCAAGTTGCTGATTGAGAGAAACCGCTTGATCTCCAGGGTTGGCCAGCGGGACAGGCTATTCAACTGGGCAACAGGCTGCGCTGATGCAAGGGCGGCGTGGTATGCATCGGCAAAGGAGCGCACGCTGGGATAGCGACGCTGTGGGTCCTTGTCCAGGGCACGCAATACGACCTGCTCCACGCGCCGTGTGATGGTCGGGTTGAGCTTTGAGGGTGCTATCGGCTGCTCACGCAAATGTTTCCAGTAGACCCCCATCGGTGTCTGGCTCTTAAACGGCACCTGACCGGTCAACATCTGGTACAGCACAATACCGAGCGCGTAAATATCGCTTTGCGGCGTCGCCCTATCCTCGGCGAGTTCGGGGGCCATATATTCCGGCGTCCCCACCAGACAACCGGCCTGCGTGATTGCGCTTTCATCCTGCAAGCGCTTGACCAGGCCGAAGTCAGCAAGATAGACATGTATACCATCGCGCAACAGTATGTTCGATGGTTTAATGTCACGGTGCAACATGCCATGATCATGCGCAAACTGCAAGGCATCGGCAATCTGTTCTAGCAGGATACCGGCCTCTTTCAGCGACAATGGCCCGTGCGCCAACTTATCGCGCAGCGTGCCATACTCAATATATGGCATGACCATGTAATACCAGGAACCATAGGCTCCATAATCAAAGGCCGGTAAAATATGATCATGGTGTAGGGCGGCCATGGCCTCTACCTCACGATGAAAACGCTCATAGAATTCTTGTCGCTCATTGCTCACCAGTTTAATTGCCACCAGATGGTGGTTCTGTGTATCTTCTGCGAGATATATTTCAGACATTCCCCCCTGCGCTAAATGGCGTCGCAGGCGGTAATGCATCAGGGTCAGGTCTTCGAGTGCTGGCATTTTTCCACGTCCCCCATAACATCGACTGGTTACATTGCTTACACGGTTCCCCGTCGTTTTTGGTGTCAAGTGGGCAGAAAGTAAAAATAATGAGAGATGTCCCCCAACCTCTCCAAGAGTGCGTCTCCTATGGTACAGGCACGAGAGGAAAAAAGCTACACGCAGTAGGAAAGATAGCAAAGAAGAGGAACAAATTATACCGGAGCGGTCGGTCTAATAGACCGGGAAGGGGTACATGAAGTTGCTATTGTAAGGTTCTCACCCACCCGCACGCTTGACCTTATAGCCCAGGGCCGCCAACTTTGTCATCACTTTCTCGCAATGATCGCCCTGAATCTCGATGTTGCCGCCTTTAACGGTGCCGCCGGAGCCGCATAACTTTTTGAGTTGTTGTGCCAGCACGGCCAACTCTGCCTCGCTGCCCATGACGCCGCTGATAACGGTGACGGTTTTTCCGCCGCGCTGCTTGCGGTCGCGCATGACACGCACAATACCATCGCTTTTGCGCGCCGGTTGCGCCGGTTGAGAGCAGCGGCAGTTTTTATAGGGCAAGCCGCATGTGGGGCAGGTGGTTACGCACCCGTTATCTGTCGAATATACCAGACGATAGCGCTCTGGTTCCATTGGTCTTCCTCTCATCGCATATTGCCGTTGTTTCAAGTCGCCACCCAGGCTACACACGCTTTTGAAAAATGGTACAGAGAAAAGGTCAAGCCTCCTCACTGCAGGTGATATGCTGTATTGTATCATAGTTGCCAGGAGAGAATTTTCACAAGTAAAGGTTGGCATATATGCGTGCATTAGTCTGGAACGGCTTCACATTAACGCTGGAGCAGAGTTATCCCCAACCTGCCCCTGCTGATGGAGAAGCCTTAATTCGCGTCCTCTACGCGGGTATTTGCAATACTGATATAGAAATTATTCGAGGCTATATGGGCTTTACCGGTGTGCTCGGTCACGAGTTCGTGGGTAGAGTTGAGGAGATTTATGGTGAGCGAGAGCGAGAGCGGTATCGGTATCTTCTGGGGCGGCGCGTGGTCGGTGAGATCAACGCGGCCTGCTATCGCGCCGATTGTTCTTACTGTCGCAGCGGCATATCCACGCATTGTCCCAATCGTACCACGCTCGGTATCGACCGGCGCGACGGCACCTTTGCCGAGTATACCCGCCTGCCGCTCGGAAACCTGCACCTCGTACCGGAGAATGTGAGCGACGAAGAGGCCGTCTTTGTTGAGCCATTAGCCGCCAATTTTGAGATACTGGAGCAGGTGCATCTCAAGCCCACCGATTGTGTAGTTATTCTGGGCGACGGCAAAATGGGTCAGTTAGCCGCGCAGGTACTTTCGCTCAGCGGTTGCGAACTGCTGATGGTCGGTAAGCACGAAGAGAAACTGGCGCTGGCGGCGCAGCGCAACATTCCTACCGCTATCTTGCATGACCCACAGCGCTTCACACTGGAACACGGGCGGCGAGCAGATGTGGTGATCGAGTGTACCGGCTCGGCACCGGGGCTGGCACTGGCCTTGCGTCTGGTGCGCCCGCGCGGAACAGTAATCTTAAAAAGCACGGTCGCGGACAAAACCACGCTCGCGCTGGCCCCCATCGTCATCGACGAAATCCGCGTGCAGGGTTCGCGCTGTGGCCCTTTCGCCCCCGCTCTCCGCGCTTTGCAGCAGCATCTCATCGATGTCCGGTCGCTTATCAGTGCCCACTATCCATTAGAGCAAGGGATAGAAGCATTTAGAAAGGCAGAAGAGAAAGGCATCTTGAAAGTCCTCATAAGCATATAAGCACGAGTATCAACCTCACATTTGATATAGCTTCATGTATCACGTCTTCTCTTTAAGAAGGACTTTATTACTCCTGGTTTTAATAATAAAAAGCCAGGGCTCTCAGATATTCTTGAGTTTGAGGGCGAATATCGTATGAAACTCAAACGGATAAGACTAGTACTGGGTGTCATTTGTACATCAATAATGACAGTCCTGGCAAATGTTCTCGCAGCGAATTTTCCCAATCTGCCGCATTGGGTAATCTGGTCAGGTGGAGGTGCTATTTTAGTAGGAATGATAGTGTTTGACATTATAGAAAAGTTTGGTGAAGAAAAGCAGAAAGAACAAGTGCCATCACAAAAAAAGCCTCTTGCACCACAGCAGATACCATATAATGAAAAGCTTTCTTCACCATCTCCTAATCCCTTACAGGCTGGTGATAGGGTTCTCCATGAAGTCTCAAAAATCCCAACGGGACAGCCTTTGTTGGTCGATAGTATAGGTGAGAAGGCTTCTACGATCTCGCCTATACACGGTCAACCAACGATAGAACATCCGATGCTACTTTGTTTGGCCATCGACGTATCAGCTAGTATGAAAAAGCCCATACTTGACCACACTGGAAAATCAATACAGCGGTGGACGAGCATAAGTGACGCTATAGAACACTTTGTGCAACTAGGAATTGCCTGGGTCAAGGACCCAGAGACACAACGAGTTCTTCCTCTGTATCATCTGTTGGCATACGGCTTCGGCTTCAAGGAAACAGTATATGGTTTGGGAATGCGTAAAGAGCCTGGTGGTAGGGTACGTGATTTACTTGCACACCCGCAGTTGACTTCATTCCCCTCCGCTTCAGAACTTTCTGATCACTGGAATGACTATAAAAACAATTTACTCTCCTACAAAAGATATACTGGCGACCTTTTTGGTTCTACCCCTCTATGCGAAGCCTTGATCACCATTCGTGAGCGAATAAAGAGTCTGCTTGCGCAGAAGGAGTTTACGATGCCCATTCTTCTTTTTATTCTCTCAGATGGGCTGCCAGATGACGGTGATCCTTTGCCACTCACTGAAGAACTCCATACTATGAATGTACTAACTTTATGTTGCTATATGGCAAATAAAGATGTGCTTGCAACAAAACGAATGTATGATGCCGAAGAAGCAGATTGGTCGGATGGAGCGAAACTCCTGTTTCGTTGTGCATCTGTACTTCGGAAAGATACCTACGTATCAGAAAGTATATTTAATTATTTGAACGATCATGATTGGCACCCTCATGAAGGGGTTCGCCTCTTTGCTCAGGTTAATCAGGCTGAGGCATTGGGAAAATTTCTTGAAGTACTGCTACAGGGCCTTTCAACTGAAAGGATGGCATAAAGATAATGACTCAAACAAACGTACAGCCAGTTCTCAACCAAAACAATTCTCAACAAGGTGTTTTGCTCGGAGTTGTTCTCGATCTTTCTGGTTCGATGTGCAACAGCCTGAGAAACAACGAAAAAAATCAGTACTCGCGTATTGAAAGTTTCTCAAAAGCGTTTCAACAGGTATTAGAAGATGCACAACTACTGATGAATGATGATATTCTAAGGGAAAAGATGAAAATTCGTATGTTTATTCATGGTTTCGGATTTCTTACATCAGAAGAACAAACAATGAGCAACTCAATAAGAGATATTTTTACAATTTTGATGGATATCAAAGAAAAATTAAATCACTATCGACCGCTGCAAGCAGAGCTTGAAAGCCTCTGGCAAAACGAAGTAGCACAAGTACTTGAGGAAGGAAGGATCACTGGAGATGCAAAAGAAGAATTAAAATTATTTGTGGAAAGAGAGTTGCGGGAGCAGGCTATAAAAGCTGAGCAACAAAGAAGTGTAGCTCGATTTCAACGTTGGTGTGCTTCTATCTGCCAAAGAATTGATAGGTACGACGCTAGAATACGTATGCAACTCGCCCTGTATAAAGGGCCTGCACTTCTGCTATTACCTCTGGCAATTAGCCTACTGTGGCTCTTACGAGGGCCTATGCTCCTTCTCGAATTACTCAACAGACTCTTTGAGGCCTGGTTAGAGCAGAAACTTACAGATTTTCAGCGAAATGCAGATCGCTATGCTTCGCAGCAAGCAGAGAGAGTTGTTGCGGTAACACATAAGGCGCTTGCAAAATACAACAGAGAAATATTTCAGGTAATTGAAGAGAAAATTATAAATTTCTTTGATCAAGAAGCTTTTTTGAAAATCGCACTATATAATAATAAATTTACAAAAGTTGGAGAGAATATATCTGATTCAAATAAGATAAAAGTTATGTATGAGTCTGTATCGCAAAAAATCGCGACAATTATGAGTCCTCAAGCAAACGGAGCCTGGGCAAGAAGTGTGTTTCTCCTGAGAAGAGCGGCGAAAGCACTCAGGATTACGCCTGATTGGGGTCTACTCAAAGAAAAGACTATCCGGTGTGCTCATCAAGTAGTATGGCAATCAACAGTACCAATAGTGAAAGAAAGAGCAAAAGTACTCGCCAAAGAACGCTTTATGAGGGCAGTGCTGATGACCATTGTGCAAACGGCGAAAGGCCAGGAGTGTACACTATCTCTGCAAGAAATAGCTCATCTTCTCCAGAGCATAGATAATAAAGTGCATCCGACTCTACAAGAACTTCCAATTTTTGGCTCTAGCCCTCTGGGGTTTGCTCTGGTTCAAACGTTTTTAAGGCTACGAAGAGAGCTGTTTCTTCCTCAAAATCGCGGATTTCGTCCTGCAATAGTTATCATTTCGGATGGATTACCCACAGATATCGGTGTTGTTGATGTATATACACAAGCTGAGAATATCAAGGCGTATGGTATTCCTATTTTTTGCTGTTATATCACGAATAGAAATGTAGGACGCCCCTGGATTTTGCAGAGATATGCTGGATGGTTTTGGCCCAAAGCTGCACAGTTGATGTTTTCAATGGCGTCCTCTGTGGATGAGTGGCCTCAAGTAGGAAAAAGCCTCGAAGGGAGCCGCTTTGTCGTCAAGCAGCATGCTAAGCTCTTTGTCCAGATCAATCATGCTGCCTATCTCCAAAACCTGATTGAAGCTATTTTGCTTCCAACATACAATGAGTAGCAAATACCATAGAATATTTCATATATAGTGACACATACTATCACAGTATTCTGACATTTTCTTTCTCACGGAGCAATATCACAAGGCTCCACTACGACGCGAAGCGAGCTTCCCGTCGCATCAAGTTGCAGTCCCCTCAAGCCGGGGCTAGCTCATGAAACACACTTCCCGAAAGATGGCTACGCGCTGAGCTATCTTGCAGTCCCCTCAAGCCGGGGCTAGCTCATGAAACGAGAAATATCTCATGGTGAAGCCGAATGCCATCATCTTGCAGTCCCCTCAAGCCGGGGCTTTTCTATGCAACTCTTGCTGCAACGTATCCCCCTCACTGCAAAGGGATGCTTGCAGTCCCCTCAAGCCGGGGCTTTTCTATGCAACAATTCGTGTGATTGGCGCATAGAGCAAAGCGCGTGTCTTGCAGTCCCCTCAAGCCGGGGCTTTTCTATGCAACGAGGAACCTGAGCGCGCGCAGGAGCAAGCAAAATCTTGCAGTCCCCTCAAGCCGGGGCTTTTCTATGCAACCATATTCAGTTCCACTCCCACTCATCAGAACAAGAGCTTGCAGTCCCCTCAAGCCGGGGCTTTTCTATGCAACAATATGCGAAAGCTCGCCCCTACATTCAATGATGACCTTGCAGTCCCCTCAAGCCGGGGCTTTTCTATGCAACGAGAACCAGGTGGAAGTTATTAGACCGACATCGAAGTCTTGCAGTCCCCTCAAGCCGGGGCTTTTCTATGCAACCGCCAGGAATAGCACGTTTATTAACAGTAACTTTTCTTGCAGTCCCCTCAAGCCGGGGCTTTTCTATGCAACTGCAGGTATGTCGCCTTCCGCCCCGCCGCTCGTCGCCTTGCAGTCCCCTCAAGCCGGGGCTTTTCTATGCAACAGAACGAGAGGACGCGAAGAAAGAGGCCTACGATGCCTCTTGCAGTCCCCTCAAGCCGGGGCTTTTCTATGCA
>DAOTVZ010000184.1:0-6844 GCA_034436045.1 Ktedonobacteraceae bacterium
GCTCCCGCCCTGAGAGATGATAATCGCACCGCCCCTGTGTTGATAGCGCTCATGCCGTAGGGGCGTGATCCATCACGCTCTGAGAGAATGATAATCGCGCCGCCCCTGTGTTGATAGCGCTCATGCCGTAGGGGCGTGATTCATCACGCCCTGAGACGGGCATGGAGAGGGGCATAGCAGGCGAGCGAGCAGGGCGTGATGAATCACGCCCCTACGGGAGCAGGGAAGCCTGGCTTATTCCGTCCCTACGAGTAGCCGTGGGTAAATTGTTAAAGTCCATCCAATCGTAATTGTATCTCATCGAATACAACAAACCAAACGCTGTGCTGGTCAGGCTGCGACCTCGGCGGCCTTCTGCTGCTCAATAGCAGCGCGATACGCATTGACCAGTTCGCGCTGCTGCTCAGGCGACCACTGGAGTTCGCGGGCCATCAGCGCCGCCACCTCATCTACCACACCCAGACCGCGTTGACCATCTGTCAGCAAGATCGCGGTGCGGCGGCCCAGCACGTCATACGGTGTCATCGCCATCTCCTGGCGGCAGGCAAAGACCACGTCGGCGCGCACGTAGGGCAAATCAGGAATCAGGCGTTGCTTTAAGCTGCTATCCTGTTCGATCAGGTCGAGCACCTGTTGCGCCTGCGTGCCATAGCTCTTGCCCAGGTGTTCGATGACGGCGTCATCCAGGCCCAGGGCCATGCCGCGCTGAGCCAGTTTCTGCTTTTGCACCGGCCAGCCCGCGCTACCCTGCAAGAGCAATCTTTCCGTCGGATGAATTGGCTTCATGCCGTCGCGGCGGTTGATGACATCGAGGGTATCCTGTGCCATACGGCGGTAGGTCGTCAGTTTGCCGCCAACAATGGTTACGAGGCCGGAAGGGCTTTGCAGTACCGAATGTGAACGCGAGAGCTTCGCCGTCGAGGTTCCGGTGCCGCTCGGTTTGAGCAGTGGACGATAGCCGGCATAGGTTGTCAGAATATCGTCCTGGCTGATATCAACCGAGAGATAGCGTTTGAGGTGTTCCAGCAGATAGGTAACATCCTCATGGCTGGCGACAGGGTGGTCGAGGTCGCCGCTGCCCGTATCGGTGGTGCCGACGACGGCGCGCGACTCCCAGGGGACGATGAAAATGATACGTTTGTCGTCGGTTTCGGGCAGAACAATGGCGTCTTTACCGAGCATGAGCTTCTCGCGCGCAAAGACGAGGTGGACGCCCTTGCTGGGTTCGACCGAAACCTGCGGTGTTTTGCCGGTGAGCGCCTCTACCTGCTCAGAGAAAATGCCCGTCGCGTTGATGAAATGGCGTGCCCTGACGGTGATGTCCTGACCCCCCAGCCGATCATGCACGCGCGCGGCAACAATCTTGCCGTTCTGCATCTCGAATGCGGTCACTTCGGCGTAGTTGGCAATGGTTGCGCCGTAGGTAGCGGCAGTGCGGATGAGCGTGATGGTCAGGCGGACATCGTTGGTTTGTGCGTCGTAGTAGACAAAGCCCTCTTTCAAGCGTTGTGTGGTCATAGCCGGGGCCAGTTCCATGACCTTCTGACGACTAATACGGCGATGCAGATGGATATTGCGACGACCGGCCATAATATCGTACATCCACAGGCCAATATCCAGCAGGTAGCTCAGGCCGATACCTCTGGGCGTGGTGAAAGGCATACCGACCGGGTGCAGATCACCCTCGTAAATGGGCAGCACAAAGGCCAGGGGCGCAACCAGGAATGGTGCGTTCTGCAGCAGCAGACCACGTTCAACCAGCGCCTCATGCACGAGAGCAAAATCAAATTCCGGCAGGTAACGAATGCCCCCATGAACAAGCTTGGTCGATTTGCTACTGGTACCACTGGCAAAATCCGCCTTCTCGACGAGGGCTACCTTGTAGCCACGTGCCACCGCGTCCAACGCGACTCCTGCGCCCGTGACACCGCCCCCGATGACCAGAATATCAAAGTCTTCGCTTCCCATGCGAGACAGATTGTGCATGCGTGTTGTCGCTGATAGTGGTTGCATAGTAGTATGTGAAGAGGTAGAGCGAGGGTGAATTGCCAAACCATCGTGACCCTATCTTTCGCTTCACCTCTTCTCCTTTCTCGCTAGAATGTCCCTTCCCCGCCTGTGGAGCGCGATTCCCACGCCTCACAGGCGGGTGACGAGACACAAGAAACAGGTTCGCTTAGTTGACCGAAGGCTCACGTACCGCTTCGCCCTTTGTCTCAGCTTCGCCAGATTTGCCGATCTTGCGCGCCTCCAGAACCCTTCCGATGGTGTAGTCGTAGATAAGCCCACCTACGATGCCGCCGAGAATCGGAGCGACGATGGGAACCCAGAAGTAGTAGTTGTTCTGTGAGAGGCTTGCGCCACCACTGACGATAGCCACCCACAGGCGCGGGCCAAAGTCACGGGCCGGGTTGATGGCGTATCCGGTATTCATACCGAAGGAAGCGCCAATCGCCACGATCAAAAGGCCGATAATGAACGGGTTCAGATTCGCCTGTACCGGCTGGTTACGTCCATCGACGATAGCTAGAATCAAGCCCACGAGCAGGGCCGTGCCGAGGAACTCATCGCCGAACGCGCCAAACAAACCAACAAATGGTTTGGGGCTGGTATAGAAGACATAGCCCACGTTGGTAGCAAAGGCCGCTCCCCCAGATGTGCCAGCATTACTGACCAGCGCCCCCTGATACACGAAGTAGAGGATCGCCGCCGCCACAAATGCACCAAGCAGTTGTGCGATAATGTAGGGAACAACCTTGTTCCACGAAAAACGTTTTGTCACCGCCAGGGCTATTGTCACCGCCGGATTGATGTGCGCGCCGCTAATTGCGCCGGAGACGTAGATACCGAGCATGACCGCCAGACCCCATCCAAAGATGATCACGGTCCACGTATGCGCAAAAGCTGTCGGGGCGGCATGAGGGCCGTTGAACTGGGTGAACAGTCCAAAGACGGCGACACAACCGTCACCAAAGAGGATCAGGACCATGGTGCCGAAAAATTCGGCGATAGCCTCACCCCAGGTGCCACTGAGCGCCGAGGGTCTGCTGATGGTAGTTTGTGCCATAGTGTTTTGCTCATTTGCGGTAAGCATGTTCCATGCATGCTTGAAAACGAGAGAACACGATAGATAAGAACGGGAACCGAGGGGCGTGGCCAGTTCCACGCCCCAGAGCTTATTTGGCCTCTTCCCACTTCAGAGCGCGACTAACTGCCTTCTTCCAACCTGCATAGAGGCTTTCGCGCTGGTCGGCGCTCATCTGCGGCTCGAAGGTGCGGTCAACCGCCCAGTGTTCCGCGACCTCCTGCTGACTGCCCCAGAAGCCGGTGGCCAGGCCTGCCAGGTAGGCAGCCCCCAATGCAGTCGTCTCCGAAACCTTCGGGCGCTGCACGGCCACACCCAGGATGTCGGCCTGGAACTGCATCAACGTGTTGTTAACGACCGCGCCGCCATCAACACGCAGCGTCTTGACGGTCACACCGCTATCGGCGGTCATCGCTTCCAGCACATCGCGTGTCTGATAGCACATCGACTCCAGCGTGGCGCGCGCAATATGACCGATGGTTGAACCACGAGTCAGGCCGATGATCGTGCCACGCGCATACGGATCCCAGTAGGGCGCGCCCAGACCGACGAAGGCCGGTACGAGATACACACCGCCGTTGTCGGGTACCGTGTTCGCCAGCGCTTCCACGTCCGCGCTGCTGGTGATGGCCTTGAGGCCATCGCGTAGCCACTGCACCGCCGCGCCGGTGATGAAGATGCTGCCTTCGAGACAGTAAACAATCTCATTGCCGATGCCCCAGCCGAGCGTGGTGAGCAGGCCATTTTGCGAGGGCACGCCTTTGTTGCCGGTATTCATCAACATGAAGCAGCCGGTGCCATAGGTGTTCTTTGCCATGCCGACTTCGTAGCAAGCCTGACCAAAGGTGGCCGCCTGCTGGTCGCCCGCTACGCCCGCGATGGGGATAGGCGCGCCAAAGAAGGAGGGATCGGTTTCGCCAAAGACACCGCTGGAAGGCTTGACTTCAGGCAACATGGAGGCGGGGATACCCAGTTCGTTGAGAATCACATCATCCCACTTTTTCTCGTAGATGTTGTAGATCAACGTGCGCGAGGCATTCGAGTAGTCGGTGGCATGCACGCGACCGTTGGAGAGACGCCACATCAGGAAGGTATCGATGGTGCCGAAGAGCAGTTCGCCACGCTCGGCCTTCGCGCGCGCGCCCTCAACATTGTCGAGTATCCACTTGATCTTGGTGCCGGAAAAATAGGCATCGGTGACAAGACCGGTACGGGCGCGAATCTCCTTGTCAAAGCCTTTGGCGGTCAGTGCTTCGCAAATAGGCACCGTCTGACGGCTCTGCCAGACAATCGCGTTATACACGGGCTTGCCGGTGGCTTTCTCCCACACCACTGCTGTTTCGCGCTGGTTGGTGATGCCGATGGCGGCGATATCGCTCGCGCTCGCCCCCGCTTTCTTCATAGCTTCCTGCGCCACGGCAAGCTGGCTATTCCAGATGTCCTCCGGGTTATGCTCCACCCAGCCGGGCTGCGGGTAGAGTTGAGGAAACTCTTGCTGCGCAACGCTCACGATAGTCCCCTCGTGGTCAAAGACAATCGCACGCGAACTGGTGGTGCCCTGGTCTAAAGCCAATACGTACTTTGCCATGAGAACCTCTTCCTTTCTTGGGCAGACTTTGCCCCGGATATTCGGTACGGCCTGGGTAGACTGCATAGTCAGACCCTACTCAGGTTGTCCGCACTCTTGTGACAACGTAATGCTTGTATAAGCCGCGCATAAATATGCGAGCTTATACCGATGACAAGATGTATGTTCAATGCGCTGACAGCTTTGTCGGCGCAAGAGGTAATAGATGTGGTTAAGCTACCGACCAGAGATCATCACGCGCTACAAAGACGCCACTTGCTCCGTGTTGTAACACAGAACGAACGTGTTGCGCTTCCAGCAGGAGGCCGGAGGCGAGAAAGGGGAGCGGTAATGGTGTGCGCAGACGCGGGATGACATGCGGAACGACCAGCGCGGGCGAAATATCGAGGAGATCGATAATTGACGTATCCAGCGCCTCCAGGGCCGCGTCTAATCCCGTTGAGTCCAGCACATACATACGCTGAATGGTTTCCAGTCCATACTCTTTGCCGATGGCGAGAACACGTGGATGATTGGAAATAATGCCAGTAATGCCCATACGTTCGCTCAGGTAGCGAATGCCTGCATTATCCGCGTGGATGCCATCGATCTGGTCAATATAAACGTAGACTGGTAGGTGTTGTTGTCTTGC
Source organism: Ktedonobacteraceae bacterium (assembly GCA_034436045.1). Classification (GTDB taxonomy): domain Bacteria; phylum Chloroflexota; class Ktedonobacteria; order Ktedonobacterales; family Ktedonobacteraceae; genus H111-94. Next base: position 5,305 of record DAOTVZ010000184.1, read on the forward strand.
ACGCTCAAGAAGACCACTCAGCTCAAACAGGTTGCAGTGCCGCAACAGGATGGGCCGCGCTGCAGGAAGATCGAAGACACGCGAGAATTGTGTCTTCTGCTCGATCACCGGAATGATCTTGCTGCGCGTATCCTGTTTAAGAGAGGTGAGCAGTGAGCCACCAGATTGATTATGCATAATGCACCTCTGGTCGTAGCTAAAAAACAACAAAGCCCTAAGCCTTTCCTCAAGGTCGGCTCAGGACTTCTCATTTTCACTGTCCCATTGAGCTATTTAGTTGTCTTGCGCTTCCATGTCCAAACTATACAACCCGTTTCGGTTGTCTTATAATGATAATACTCGGCAGAAACATGTTTGTCAAGGGTCGCGGATGAGATTGATGAGATTGTGACATGACGAAGCAAGAATTCTTACAACTGGCCCAGCGGTATCCGGTGGCGGCAGCGATTAAAAGCGGGGAGGATATGCAGATTGCATTGACCTCAGATGCGCTCCTGCTCTTTATCCTCAAGGGCGATGGCTTCGAGTTGGCTCCTTTTGTTGCCCAGGCGCACCGTGTCGGCAAAGGCGTGGTGGTTCACCTGGATCTGATCAGTGGTGTGGGCAAGGACCGCGCGGGTATTCAATATCTACATCAGGTTGGCGTCGATGCGATCATCACCAGTCGCTCGCAACTGGTTTCGGCGGGCAAGGCCGAGGGGTTGGTGACAATTCAACGCTTGCTCCTCGCCGACGATTCCGCGTTAGAGACGGGGGTGCGCACGATTGCGCGGGCCGCGCCCGACATTGTAGAGGTGCTGCCGGGCATCATTTTTCCAGATGTGGCCCGCATTTTGCAGCACTTACTGACTGGACCCTTCATCGCCGGGGGCTTTATCCGCACTGCCGGAGATGTCGCGCGCATTCAGGCCGCCGGTTGCATATTATGTAGTAGTAGCACTTATGAACTCTGGCAGCGACAATGAAGACGTGAGGAGTTTTTTATGAGTAACGTCCCTAATATATTGAGTACGAGTCGCTTGCTGGCCACTGTGCTGGTTTTCATCCTCGTGCTTGTCAACCAACCCTGGGCTTTTTTAGTGGCCACGCTACTGTTTGTGCTGGCCTCTATCACCGATTTCTTCGACGGCTATCTGGCGCGCCGTCTGCATGTTGTCTCCTCGCTAGGCGTATTTCTCGATCTCACCGCCGATAAGGTCTTCGTTTCGGCCATCCTGGTTGGTCTGGTGCAGATTGGGCTGGTACCGGCCTGGATTGTCTTCGTCATCATCACGCGCGAATTTCTGGTCACGGGCCTGCGCTCTATGGCAGCCGCGAAGGGGCACGTGATTCCAGCGGGTATCTGGGGCAAACAAAAAACCTTCATCACGCTGGTTGCGATGGGCACTCTATTGCTGGCAAAAGGACTGGGCGCGGGCGGTCTCTCGCTCTTCCCTCTAGCACTGACCTTCAACAGCCACACCGTCACCTTCAGCAACATCCTCCAGCTCATCGCCGATATCCTGCTGATCGTCGCCGTGATCTGGACGGCCTTCTCCGG
>DAOTVZ010000185.1:0-17355 GCA_034436045.1 Ktedonobacteraceae bacterium
TTTAGAAGGAATGAAAAGAGAGATCACTTTAAACCCTCTTGTTGTTGAAGGCGAAGAAGTTGTTCCTAATCAAATTCTTGCCTCTGTTGTTCCCGTTATCAAAAAGTTTCCATGCTCTCATACAGCATCCATAGATCGCTATATAAATCAGCTTTCAAGCATTTCCCATAGTGAAAGATATACTGCGGTTAAAGCTTTATCTGTTTTCTCAACTCCTACAGTTTTTAATGCGTTATGTGAGAAGATTGCTCAGAGTAATGAAGATATATACGTCAGGCTCGAAGCTGCTGCTGGCTTGGCACGGCATGGAAGAGAAGAAGGGTGGGCATTTATCAAACAATGTATTGAGGCACCTGTTCTCGAAAATAGACTGGAAGCAGTCATTATCCTTGGGGAGATACAAAGCGATATTTCTTGCCAACTTCTCTCTAATGTTTTACGTGATAGCAGGCAGCATGCAGATATTCGAGCAGGAGCAGCGTGGTCTTTAGGGGAGTTGCGAAACAGATCTGCTCTAGGAGTACTCGTGGAAAGCTTCACCGCTATAGACAAGAATGTTCGTATTGAAGCCGCGAGAGCACTAGCCAAACTAGCGTCAGTCTATAAACCGGAGGTTCTAGATAGTTTTGCAGACGATGTTGTCTTAGACATCTTTGCAGGTTCTAACACAACAGGAAAAGCTGCTCAAAGCTGTCAACGGCGCTGGGTTGCTTTTGAAATTGTGAAATCCTACCTTGTTGCTTCGGCCTTACGCTTTCTTGATAATGCGAACGAGCAATCATTAAGATCACTCTATAGACAATTGAACGAGTATGAAAAGATTGAAAGGCCAATAAATTTATCCTCTGGCTTGTTAGAAGGAGAGGTTGATTATCAGAAACTCTTATCAAGAAAAATAAATACGGAAGAAGGAACACAAAGCGCGAGCGAAGCTATGGCGACGACGAGATTGCGGCATCCCTAGCGACGGATGTAGGTGATACAGAAGCATAGAGGATTTGCTTCTTCTACATTAACTACACTAACAAACCTGTGCCAAAAAGAGCAAAGGCCTTATTTATTGAGCAGGATATTCGTGTCGCAATGGGCCAAAAGCGAGGGCGCGCGTAGGTCGGTCGATAAGCTGATCATAGATGTGCCCCATGTGTTCTGGCGGATAGGGCATGTCGTGTTCGAGCCACCAGCGAATCAGCACGATAGAGGATTGAATGAGGTGGTTAATAGCTACTTCGATAGGCACTATGCTATCCTCTTTTGGCGCGTACATTTGTAATAGCTCTTGCGTGGTCAGAGCAACGATATGTTGTAGTGGCGCATGGGAACCGTGAATGCTGAGCAGGACCCGGATGATGTTCTGATGCTCTTGCACGTAGCGAAAAAGCGTCGTGCCAACTGTGACCGCATCGGCATCCGGTGAGCCGGGGAAATGCGCGGTCAGTTCAGCCAGTACCACCTCGGAGACCTCGCGCAGCAGAGCGTCTTTATCGCGGTAGTGACGAAAAAAGGTGGCATAGCCTATATCTGCACGCTCGGTAATATCACGAATCGTTACTGCTTCGTAGCCCTTCTCCAGTGTCAGGGCAATCAGCGCCCTGGCCAGCAATCGTTGTGTGCGTTTGACCCGTCGATCCTGTCCATCCATCCTGACTTCCCCATTCATCATGTGCTGTAGCGTCTCTTTTCAGGGAGACATCCCTGTTCACCTATCATAACATCCCAGGCTTAATCAGCCAATATTTTCTCAATCATTACCCTGCTTCGCTACCAATCGTGCACTCTTTGTTCCTTGCACAAAGCAGTTATGATATGTTATATATCATAGTAGATTGTAAATATCAAAATTGTCATGGTCTATCATTAGACCTTCTACGGAGAAAAGCACGATGCAGAACATAGAGAATATAGCTACTGGCGAAGCGAGCGAACAGAAACTGGCGGGCCAGACACGCTGTCCTGTGCATGGCTTGTGGTCATGGCAGAAAACGGCGCGTGTGCCGGAGATCGGGCTACCGGCGGTTGAGCGCGACGAGCAAGGCACGTGGCACGTGCGCAGCTTCGCGGCGGCACGCGCCATTCTACGCAGTGGTAACACAAAGCAGGCCGGTTTTAATGCCGAGCTAATCGCACAGGTGCGTCAGATTATGCACTCTCCTATTTTATACCTTGAGGGCAAAGAACATAATCAGCAGCGCAAGATGTCAGCGCGCTTCTTTACGCCAAAGTTTGTCAGTGAGCATTATCGTTCACTGATGGAGCGACAGACGCGCCAGCTTATACAACAACTCAAACGGAACAAGCAGGCTGATTTGAGCCGACTAAGTCTGGTACTGGCAGTGCGCGTTGCCGGGCAGGTGGTAGGACTGACCAACAGTTTTCCCGGTCTGGCGCAACGACTTGAGGCGTTTTTTGACTTTAGCAGCTTGAAAGACCCGCACCAAGATCCCTTTCGGTTCCTGCATATCGCCCAGAATCAGAGTCGGCTCATGGCCTTTTATCTGCTGGATGTCTTACCGGCCATTCGGGCCAGGCGGCGTCAACCGCAGCAGGATGTGATTTCACATCTCATTGGTCAGGGCTACAGCAACCTGGAGATATTAACCGAATGTGTGACCTACGCGGCGGCAGGTATGATTACAACGCGCGAGTTTATCAGCATAGCGGCCCTGCATCTGCTCGAACAACCGGAGCTGCGCGCTCATTACCTGGCCTCAGCGGAGGAAGAACGCTATAAGCTCCTGCACGAGATTTTGCGCCTGGAGCCGGTGGTAGCCGGTCTTTATCGGCGGGCGACAGCCGATATCACTATTGACAATGATGGAACAGAGGTGACAATTCCGCAAGGCGAGAAGGTGAAAGTTCACATCTATGCCGCTAACGAGGATGAGCAAGTGGTCGGCGAATATCCGCTGGGTCTGTGTCCGGCGCGGCAGATGAAGGACGAGAGTGTGCCCGACATGGTAATGAGCTTTGGAGACGGCATTCATCGCTGCCCCGGCGCATTTATCGCCATTCAGGAGACGGATATCTTCCTGCAACACCTGCTGGCACTGGACAACCTGCGCATCGTCAAGAAACCGGCCATTCGCTGGAATGAGCCTATCGAGGCCTATGAGGTGCGCGACTTCCTGCTATCCCTGGATTAGATTTAGCGGGGCCAACCAAGCAGGTAGTGACAAAATTCTCTCTTGATAGCTCGGAGGCGTTGCCAATTGAGAATGCCCATAGTTTTGTAGAGCAACAAACTTTGCACGAGAGCGTGGGCCGCTTTGAGTGGTGCGCGGGCCTGTAAATACGCAATAGCCAGGCGACGCAGGCAACTCGCCATACCGTACCGGCTCTGGATTTGTTGGCGAACCGGCAGACACTTGTTCAGGTAGAATAATGCATCCTGGACGCGGTGTTCCTCCAGCGCGATGCACCCCAATTGTTCGTGGGCATCGGATAAACCGCGTATATCGCCAATTTCTTCATAAAGGGCAATGGCGCGACCACAGAGGCGGCGGGCCAGGTTACATTGCCCTTGTTCCAGATACACCCATGCCAGGTGGTGGGAAGCTGTCGCTATGCCGCTTCTCGATTTCTGTGCCTCTGCGCGCGCAAGCAATTGTTGTAAATAGGCATGAGCCAGGTCATGTTGCTGGCGGCGTCGATAGGAGACACCTATCAAGAGCAGGGTATTATCCATCGTTTCACCAGCCAGTAATTCTTGCTGCTTGCGTTCCATGTCTTTATGCAAGGAGAGCGCCTTATCCGGTTCATTCTGTCGAATATAGTTGAAAATAAGCTCTTCCTGTGCAACCAGAACGTGTTTTATGTCGCCCTCTGCCTGTAATAATCTTTCTGCGGTGCTAAGAAGAGGTAGAGCTACCTGATAGTCGCCCTGGTTGATACGCAAGCGCCCCAGGTCTAATACCGTCAGCGCATAGACATAGGTATCTATGCCCGCGCTTGTGGTCACAGCATACTGGAAACTTTGCACCGCCTCGTCGCGCCGAGCGAGGGCGTTCTGAACCTGGCCGGTGAGATGCCAGAGCCATCCTTCGCGCGAGTAGGCCCGTGTGGCGACCTGACACCAGCGAAGGAGATCGAAATCCAGATTGCGCTGACGCAGGTAGGGAGCGAGCAAAGAGAGATATTCAAGCAACAGTTCCAGAGCCTCTTCGCTCGTTTGCTCACACAGCCAGTTAAGGGTTTTGTAAATGTTAGGGTATTCGAGGTCCAGCCGTTCATAGTCATGTTGAATGTGATAGAGGCGTGTGATCCGTGCCTGGGCAGCGGTAGGCTGGCTGGCCGATACTGCCCACTGAACAAGCGCCTGGCTATCTCGATGGTCAGGTGTCAATTGTGCCAGGTTCACGGGCATTGGCACTATCCCCCTTTGTATAAACCAGAGCTACTCTATAACAATCCTTGCTGACGCCAGATAGCAGGCAGGTCAGCATTGATAAAGTTACGGGTGAGTTGATGAATGCCGTAGCGAATATGTTGTGCCATCGGCGACACGTCTAGCAGCGAGTAATTGATCAGTTGACGTATCGCTTCCACCAATTGCTGTTCAGTCTCGGCGATGCCTGCTTCGACCAGTTCCTCCCAACCGACGGTGGTAACAACAGTCTGGCCGATATAGATAAGCAGGCGTTGCGCCGGAGGAATGAGTTGTAGCCAGCTCTGGTAAAAGATAAACGGATAGAGTTCACTACGCGCCTGTTGCAACTGGCTCAGAACAACGTCCAGATCGAGAATACGCGCTTGAGCGATGACCAGCTTCAGAGCCAGCGGTGCGCCCCCTGTGACCTCGTGTATCGCAATCAGTTTCTCTCTGGGCGTGTTGAACAGGTGTGTAGCATTGTGCTGCTGAATATCTTGCTGCAAGAAGAAGAGTGAATCGCTTTCTTCTAAGCCGTGCAAGGTGTAAGCATACACAAAGTCGTAGGGCACATGTTTGCGGCTGGTCACAATGGCGCGGCTCTGGCTGTTGCGCAACAGACTATGTATGCGTGCAACAAGGGCGCTGGCATTATCCATACTCTCCAGATTATCGACCAGCACGAGATAGCTTTTCTGGTGAAGAAGCTGTGCCAGGGTGGCCTGTTTCTCATCTGGCCTGGCATTGAGCAGTTCCCAACAGCCAAGCTGGCGAGCCAGCGAGTCGAGAAGAGTCATATAATCCAGGGTAGTGTCGTTGAGATGAATGATTTCGCTGCCTGAGAGCATCTGCTGTTTGGCGCTATCCCCCAGCAAGGCCTCGAAGCGTTTCTGTTGAAGAGCGCGGCGACACAGTTCAACCGCTATGGCCGTCTTGCCCTGTCCCCCCAGGCCATCGATAATGATGATACCTGGCCCCTGTGGCTCTTGTAGCAACTCCAGCATGTTTTGCAATGCCTGCTCACGTCCGGGCAAGGGATAATAGGCATCATTTGGAATGGTTTCGGGCCACGATAACTGCCACGAAGGCGGTATCGGAAGAGCCGAAGAAGGCAGAGAGGTCTGTTCCCTGGGTTCCTGATGATGATTCTGGCTATGCACTTCCGGGACATCAATCGGTGACAAAAGGGTTGACTGACCTTCACCGTCGCCCGCAATATTTTCGTCGATGAACCAGCCCAGTTCTTCCGGCGAACAGTGATCGAAAACTTCGCAGAGCTTTTTACGAAAATAGGATGAAGGCAACTGACCATGTTCCCAACGACTGATGTTCACCGCTACGGTGCCAATCAGCTTAGCCAGTTCTTCCTGCGTCCAGCCTTTTCGCTTGCGCCAACGTTGCAAACGTAAGTTGGGAGTGGACCTGGGCGACCGCATATCTTGATTCATCTCTGTCTCCTCGCAGCATACCCTCTCTGGAAAATGTCTATCGGCTTAGTGCTATCCTTCCTGGGTATGGCTTTCCTGAAAAAAACAGATAAGTCTATGTTTAGTATCTGCTATATTAGACGCAACATTACTGCTCTGTTATATCACAGGGGAGATAAATCCTGAAAGCAAATGAGGAGAGGAAGGCTTTTGAATCTGTAGGGACGGGATAAATCCCGTCCGGCCTGTGGCTCATGTCGAAAGCGTGGCACAAATCTGTTGAGAATCGCTTTTATCCACATGAATCGCACGATTCATTGGCCAGGGCAGGATAATGCCGTCCCTACATCAGAATTTCTTCTACACAAGAGGCTCGTTCTATTACTTTATTTACACTTTTTCAGTTCGACATCTATCTCGTTCAGTACCGCTTGCAAGCTCTTGACGATATTGCGGGTTTCAACCGGGGAATCAATACCATCAGCTTCTACTTTGTAGAGGCTCTCTTTCAAATTACGTATCTCCTCATTCAGCCGGATGCGTAGCTCGCGCAGTCGCTGGCAGCGATCTATCTGAGTGGTTTCATTGGTATCTGCCATAGTGTTTCCCTCCGCACAAATGTTTTTTTTCTACCTGTACCTATTTTAACATATTTGAAAACTGATATCTGGTCGGTTTCTGGCACAAGAGCCATGCTCATAACACGAATAAAATCGTATTGTGGATGACTACGAGAGCCGACGAGATATCTCGTGCTCGCCCAGCTACCATGACACGATATGATCCATGCCCGTTTTTTATATAGGCATTCCTACGTGGGGATGCTCCGCAATCGCGGCGGTCCCGTCCTCTGTCACACGCCGAAAATTGCTGTAAAAAAAAGTTCCCTCTCGGCGTGTAAACGGTAGAGTCTCAAAGATATTTTAGGAAGTTAGTTGTTATGTCGATACAGCAAAAGGTTCGTGTCACTCCACAGGTGAATGTATACACGCAGGAACCGCGTAGACGTTTTTTTGTCTTGTGCGGACTCTGTGTGTGTGCGATCATCTTTGCGATTGTGATGCGCTTGAACGCCTCAAATTTGTCTTCACCATTTGTCCATACCGTGCATTTTCTCGACATCTGGTGGGCGGCGTGCGTGCCTTACCTGCTGGCATGTCTGTTTGTGCTACGAACGCCGCCGCCACAGGGGCGCTGGATGTGGCGTGAAATGAGCGTGATCCTGGTGGGTGCCTTGCTGCAACGTCTCATCTTACTGCCGACGTTCCCCTTTCTTTCGCATGACATCCTGCGCTACCTCTGGGATGCGCAGGTCACGACGCATGGCTATAGCCCCTTTACTACGCTGCCGGATAGTCCGGCGCTGCGTGCGTTGCGCGATCCGCTCTTTTACGCTCACATGGGTTATCAGAATGTGCCCACGCTCTATCCGCCGGGGGCACAGGTGATTTACCTTATTAGCTATCTGCTGGCCGGAAAAAACATCACCGTGCTGAAGGCGATTTTCCTGCTATTTGATATGACAAGCTGCATCGCGCTGGCTTTTCTGTTACAGAAACGCGGATTAGACCCGCGTCGCTGCATCATCTATGCCTGGGCACCACTGGTGATTACCGAGTTTGCTATTCAGGGACACGTGGATGTACTACCGATTACCTTCTCGATCCTGGCTATCCTCTGTGCTTCCAGTTCATGGCATGGTTCACGGGCGCTGACCGGCTTTCTCATCGGCATGGCGACCGTCACGAAGCTCTATCCTATCTTGCTGCTCGTGGTGGTCATACGCCGCCGCGATTACGCCCTGCTGGCAACCTGTATTCTGACTATCGCCGCCTTTTACACACCATACATCATTTTGGGGCATGGCAACGTCTTTGGCTTCTTTTCAACATACCTGAATCAGCAGGCGACGAACGAGGGCGTGGTGCCTCTCTTCTGGTTCTGGCTTAGTGACCTGTTTCATATACCATCACCACTCAGCTATACTATCCTACATCTGATAGATGTGCTGATTGCCGCCTCGGTTTCTCTGCTGATGCTCTATCTGCGCTGGCGCGAGCGCGTCAGTATGGAGATGGCATTTTTGATTCTGATGGGCATGATCTTCTTCATCTCATCGCACATCTTTCCCTGGTACACTACCATCCTGTTACCCTGGCTGGCCGTGTTGATGGTGCCGCTGCGACAATGGGCGTGGCACGGGCAGGGTGTGATGAATCATACCCCTACAGAGACCCGTATGCGCGGCTGGCAGATCAGCGGCAAGGCGGTGGCGCTGGTGACAACCTGGTACTTTACCTTTGGCGCAACCATTGGCTACTTTTTTATTCCGACCAACGATTGGCGTCTCTACTACGCCCTCGTGTATGATGTAACGCTGCTCGGCCTGGCGGTTGCGGTGGCGCTTGGTATCCGACATTATTACGCGCTCAGAACGCGACAAGGGATGACACAGTATCCCGAAAGGTTTTAAGACATGCAAGAAACGCACACTACGCAGGAGCAAGCATCTTCTGCTGGGAAATCCACAACTTATACGCCCCTGCGCACGATTCTTATCAACGCGCTGCTCGCTCCTGGCGCAGGCCTGGCGGCCAGTTTGCTGGCGGTGGTCGTCATGGGCCTGTTTCGCCTGTACCTGGGCATTCCCACGCCCGTCGAACTGTTTGGCGATTTTCTGCTGAAACATATCAGCGTTGGCACCTTTATTCATCTGTTGGAGACATTCCAGCCGCATCCCAAGACAACACCGCTCGGACTGGCACTGCTGGGGATGATCGCCGCCGGTACAGCATTGGGCTGGCTCTATGCCGCATTGGCCTGGGTGGCGTTACCAGCACGAGGCTATCGCCCCGGCAAGCGCGAATGGCTCACGGCAGGCGGCTTTAGTCTGACAATGACACTGATTGCAGTTATTCTTTTCTGGAATGAACTGCCGCAAAATTTGTACGGTCTCACATTCAATGCGAGCCGCGTTGCGACGATCATCGGCCTGCTGCTGGAGTTTTGCGTCTACGGTGTTGTCCTCTGCACGGTCTATCGCACATTGCTGCCCAAACTGGCACAGACGACCGAGGAGCGACCGGCGCTGCAACGCCGTCAATTGCTCTCGCGCGTGGGCGTAGCTACATTGACGCTTGGCGCGGGCGCAGGCGGCTTTGCGCTGGTCAAACAGTACCTGAGCCGCTATGCCAGCTATGACGGCTATGAGACACCTTCCCATAACGGCTTCACAGCCCCCATCACCCCCAATAACGAACATTACGTTGTGACGCAGAATACCATCGATCCCACCGTTGATCTCAACCTGTGGCGCTTAGAGGTGACGGGCCTGGTCAAACAGCCCGGCAGCTATACCTATGATGAACTGCTGCAATTGCCCTCGACCTCGCGTCCTATCACGCTGGAGTGTATCGCCAGTGGCGTGTATAGTCATCTCATCAGTACGGCGGTCTGGCAAGGCGTAACCTTGCGCACACTGCTGGAACGACATGGTGGGCCGGTTGCAGGTGCGACCTACGTGGCTTTCTACAGCGTAGATGGCTACAATATGAGCCTGCCGCTCGACGAGGTGATGGCTGAAGACGCCCTGCTGGCCTGGCGCATGAACGGTGTCGTCCTGCCGCACCGGCATGGCTATCCCCTACGCGCTCTCATCCCCGGTCGCTACGGCGAAGAGAATCCCAAGTGGCTGACACGCATCGAACTGACCGATCACTTTGTCGGCGGCCTGTATAGCGACCAGGGCTGGTACCATGGCTACCTGCATACCATCAGTCGCTTTGATCGCCCCGCACACGGCAGCCAGCCACCAGTGCCTGCCGGACGCCCGGTCGATCTCGGCGGCATCGCCTTCGCAGGCAATCGCGGCATCACAAAGGTCGAATACAGCACCGATGGCGGCGCAACCTGGCGCATGGCCACGCTGCAACCGCCGCTCTCACAGGATACCTGGGTTTTCTGGTCGGCCACCTGGACACCCACACTTCCCGGCACCTATACCCTGGTGGTGCGCGCAACTGATGGCACCGGCGCGCTCCAGATTGCCAAAAAACAGGGTACTGTACCCAATGGCGCGACCGGCTACGACATGGTAACGGTCATTGTGGCATAATACAACCGAACTACCCGCGCTCACTGTTACGGACGGATGACGTTCGTTTGTCGCCCCACCGTATTTTGTATCGAGAAAGGTAAGGCCCCACGATGTCTCACACAAATATCAAGGTCTATGGTACCAACTGGTGCAGCGACTGCAAGCGCAGCAAGAAGTTTCTGGGCGAGCAGCGCGTTCACTACGAGTTTATCAATATTGAGGAAGACGCGGAGGGACAGGCGTTCGTGCAGCGCGTACAGAACGGTGGCATGACCATCCCCACGATTGTCTTTGAAGATGGTTCGCTGCTGATTGAGCCGTCGAACGCGGAACTGGCGGCCAAACTGGGCCTGGATACCAGGGCAAAATCAGACTTTTACGACCTCATCACGGTTGGCGGCGGCCCAACCGCGCTCACAACGGCCATCTATGCCGCGCGCGACGGCTTCGACGTGCTGGTCATCGAGCGCAGCGGCCTGGGCGGTCAGGCCGGTATTACCGAACGCCTGGACAACTATCCCGGCTTCCCAGAGGGCGTGACCGGTGCAGAGTTTGCCGAGCGCGTGATTGAGCAGGCCAGACGCTTCGGTGTGGAACTGCTCTCGGCCCAGAACGTGGTGCATGTCGGCAACGACGATGATGGCGCACACTTCGTCGAAACCGACACCGGTAATCGCTATCGCTGCAACGCCACCTTAATTGCCACCGGCTCAACCTACAAACGTCTGAACGTGCCGGGCGAGGATGATTACATCGGCGCGGGCGTGCATTTCTGCGCCACCTGCGACGGGCCTTTCTACAAGGGCAAAGAGGTAGTGGTAGTTGGCGGCGGCAATAGCGCGGTCGAGGAGGCGGCCTTCCTGACGCGCTTCTGCCCCAAAGTGACGATTCTGGCGCGCGGCTCCCAACTCTCTGCCAGCAAAGTGGCAAGCGATAAAGCTCTGCACTCGCCAGGAATAGAGGTGCGCTTTAATACTGAGGTCATCGAGTTCAAGGGTGAAAACAATCACCTGACCACCGTTATCACGAAGAACAACCAGACGGGCGAAATGCAGGAACTGCCTGTGACGGGTGCCTTTATCTTTATCGGCCTCACGCCCAATAGCGCGCCCTTCAAAGATGTGGTGAAGACCGATGCCAACGGTTTCATCCTGACCGGCCTCGACTTCCAGACCAGCACCGAGGGTATCTTCGCCGCCGGAGACGTGCGAGCCGGAAGCACCAAGCAACTGGTGAGCGCTGCCGGAGAGGGTGCCGCCGCCGCCATCGCTATCCGCGAACACCTGCGCGGTCACGACGCGCGTAAGATGGAGGCCATGCTATCGGCAAGTCATTAGCAATGCGCAAACGGACAAAATACTTTTAGCATCTCGACTGACTCTAGCCACCTCACCCGCTACGTGTGTACAGGCCGTAGATCAAACAGTTGTGTTTGCCTTTTGCCGTCGCCGATTCCGTTTTTTGGACACCTGTTCGGAATAGCCCAGTAAGCGTAGAAGACGGTTGTTGCTAATGCGTTTAAGGGGACGAACAATGAACATACACGAACAGTTTGATCAGTTTCTAGCAGAGTTAGGAGTCGAGATGGAACGTCCAGAAGACAGGCAGATGGCTCACAATTTCGGCGATTCGCTGCCAGAAGTGTCCATTTTCCAGGCATCACGCGATCATTACGGGGTCTTCTACCGCCTCGATATCATCGACCACCTTCCTGAACTGCGTGTCATGCTGCCGGTTGACAACGGTGATGTCAAAATGGATATCTATCTCGTGCGCTTGAGCGATCTCTCACCACTCAATGCCAGCTTTCTTGAATTAAGCAACTACCAGGGCAGCGCACCCTACGAGCAGGGCCGCGAGGCCGCTCTCCAACACCTGCTCTATGCCGTAGCCGAGATGATGAAGCAACTTTTCTGGGCCGGTGATCTCCAGCGTATGCACTTCCCGCCCGAAATCGAGGTCTATCCTCTGCTACTCTCATCTGAGCAACGGCCCAATAAACGCAAATGGGCATAATATGTCACCTGCGCGGGTGCCCTGCCGCGCAGGTGCTCTATCGCCCTACTCAAATCGAAGCCTGACAGTTCACAGCAGACTCATTCTATGATACACTGGTGTCCAGGATAGAAAGGACACCAGTGAGCGATGATAGAAAATATTGATACCATCGGCAAACTCGCTATAGAGCATTTGACGCTGAAACATGCAGCACGTGAGCGCGCACTGCCCAAATCGCGCGCTGCAATTCGCTATTGCGCCAATAGCATTCGCGCCACTCACCGCCAGGAGTTTGAGAGCGCGCGCCAGCTCCAGGCGCAGGCCGCCGCGCTGCTGCAAGAGATGAACGACGATCTATGCGACCACCAGGATATTTACTACGCTGGCTTCGTGCAAGATGCGCAAAAGGAGTATGCCGAAGCCATTCTCTTCACCGCACTTGTTCAGGGACACGAACTACCCACCACTGAGGCGCTGAACATCGGCTGGCCTTCCTATCTCAACGGGCTGGCCGAAGCGGTGGGCGAACTCAGACGCTACCTGCTGGATCAGTTGCGCCGGGGTAGCTTTGAACGCTGTGAAGACTTCTTGAGCAGCATGGATGACATCTATGCCCTGCTCATCACCGTCGATTTTCCCGACGCCGTCACCGGCGGTCTACGCCGTAGCACCGACAGCACGCGCAGTATTCTGGAGAAGACACGGGGCGACCTTACCACCGCTCTCAGCCAGGCTCAGTTAGAACGTTCTCTCCAGGAGTTACACAGCGCGCTGGCCCGCTATGCACCGTTCATCGCGCAACAGGACGAAAGCAAGTAAAGTGCCCTTTTGTAAATATGTATCCTATATATGAGGACAGAACATGATAATAAGGCAAGGAACTTCCTATTCTGCCCGACGTATACATTGGTATTATGTCTATTGCATATCCATCAGACAACTATCTTACTCTTGTATCTTTACTCTTTGACACCTTATTTCTTGTCTGTACCAGGAGGGAGGGCGTAGATTACCATGCAAAGCCAGGAGTCACAGAAGGCAGAAACCACGACAGCCCCAGGAAAAATCAGCGCATCAACCCATATCGTCAAGGCCGAATCCGTGTCGTCTGAGGAGATTCCCACTATTCCTCTTGAATCGTTGGAGACTATTAGCGCTTTGCAGCCCGAAGTGACCGTGCATTCCGTCGCGGCCACTACAGAGGTCAGTATCCCGGTGCCGCTGGTCGCACAACCCGACGAATATAGACGCAGTTTCGGCGAATGGGTGCAAATCTGGTGGGATGGCATACGACCCGGCTATCTTCCGCTCTCCCTGCTGCCCGTATTGCTCGGCACTGTTCTTGCCTGGACGCCAACCATAACCATGCATCACCTGCTCGGAACGCTGCATATTCTGCACCTGCTGGCCGCGCTCGCGGCGGTGGCCCTGTTGCATAGCGGCGCTAACCTCATCAACGACTACTACGACTATCTACGCGGCATCGACAAGACCAATCCTTTCGGCCCCGGCGGCCTGATTCAGCAAGGTCTGATTGTCCCGGCTACCGTGCTAACCGTCGGTCTAATCGCGCTCGGCCTGGGCAGCATGATCGGCCTCGTGCTGGCCTTCAGCACCAGCCCGCTACTGCTCTTGCTCGGCTTGATCGGACTATGTGCCGCCTTCTTCTACAGCGCAACGCTACGCGCGCTCTCCTCTCTGGCCCTGAGCGAACTGCTGGCATTCTGCATCTTCGGCCCTCTCATCACGCTGGGTGCCTACATAGTGCAGACACACTATGCCAGCAACGTGATCCTGCCCTATGGCTGCTCGCTGGGCTTGCTGGCCGCCGCCACTATCCAGATCAACGATATGCGCGACAGTGAGGGCGACCTGCACGCCGGAAAACATACTTTCGCTAATCTGCTCGGCCTACCCTGGAATCGCGCCTTTGCCACCTTGCTACTGCTACTTGCCTACGAGCCGATTGTTGTACTGGCGCTGCCTCATCACGCACCACATCTCCTGCTGCTGGTACTCTGGACGCTGCCTGCACTACTCGTAGTTATTAGCGGTATCCTGCGCACCGATAGCCCTGCCGGTTTCCACACCGCTATGCGCGAGAGCATCGCCCTGGAGACAGGCTTCGCGCTCCTGTTAATGGTCGCACTGATCGTCTCAACCTACTGGGGCCTGCTTCCCCATTTCCACTTGCCCTCAATACCACTGCTGCCTTAATAATAACATATGCCGAAATTGTTTTTGCCCTACAAAATCGTGAGACATGGTAATGGCAAAAATATCCTCTTGCAATCTGAGGGGTAGATGTCTATACTTGGTGAAGCAGCAAAAATGCAGGAGTTTTCCAGGAGGATGCCAGCTTGAACTACGATCCAGACCAGCCATACGAGCAGATACCTTACGATGCAACGAGTGGCCAGCCTCAGCCTTCCGGCCAGCCACCTGCTTCATCTACAGAGGCCCAGCAACCGCCGTCAGCAACCGCCAACCCTTCATCTTCATACACCAATCCAGCGTTCTATACTCAACCCGCGCCACCTGCACCAGCGGGGCCGCCCGCCCCACCCTATCCGCCGCCAGTGGTACCGCCGGGGCCAATGGGACAGCCTATGCCGCCATATCAGCCCTACCAGCCATATCAACCGTATATGCCGCCGCCTCACTTTCAGCCTCAGCCGCCGCAACCCAAAAAGTCGCGCAAAGGGCTTTGGATTACCTTGAGCATCATTGGCGGCATTATCTTGCTCGGCTGTATTGGTTGCAGCGTCCTGGTCGCCACCAACTTCGGTGCCTTCAAACAAATCATCGGGCCATCCTTTGTGACGGGCGAATACTATGCCTCCATCCAGCAGCAACAATACGACATGGCCTTTAGCTTTCTGGCTAGCAATGCCTCTATCACCATTGATGGTCAGAGCGTGCCGGATAATCAGGCGGCCTTTGTACAGGCTGCCACAAATATGGACGCTAAATATGGCCCTGTGACCAGTTTCTCGGTGCAGTCAACTGACCAGAACTTTAACCAGCTTCAGATACAGGTCACACGCAAAAATCACGCTCCTTACCTTGTGACCCTCACCTTTGTGAATGTCAATGGTACGACAAAAATAGCCAGTATCAGCAATATATGAAGTGGATAGGGATGATATATATCATGGAAGAGCATAAAATATACGATAGTATCGCGCCTTTTTATGATGTAGAACACGCGCTTTTCCAGGAAGACCTGGACATGTATCTGAACTACGCCGAACTGTGCGGTGGCACTATCCTGGAACTGGCTTGCGGTAGTGGGCGTGTCCTGCTGCCGCTGGCCCGCGCAGGTTATACTGTCACAGGCGTCGATAGCTCGGCAGAAATGCTTGCGCTGGCCCGTCAGCAGGTTCAGCAAGCGGGACTGGACACGCGCTGTACGCTGGTACGGCAGGATATGCGTGCCTTACAGTTGGGGCGCAAGTTTCGCATGGCGTTTATCGCGCTTGGCTCATTCGGACATATCACCACGCGCAAGGAACAGCAGCAGGTTTTACAGGGTGTACGCGCCCATCTGGGCATGGGTGCCTTCTGCATTATCGACATCAGCAATGCCGACGCGCGTTACATGGAAGATGCCGGTGGACACGTCCTGCATCAAGGCACGTGGCGACGCGAGGATGGTACCATCCTGACGCACTTCGTCAGCCCGGCCAGCGCCGAAGATCGCCACCTGCTGGAGCTGACACACTTTTACGATCAGCACCGGCAGGGCGGTCCCGTGCAGCGCACCGTTGCCACCACGCACCTCTATCTCTTTGAGCGCAGCGAAATGGAGCTGCTACTAGAACAGGCCGGTTTTACCGTCAAAGATGTCTACGGCAACTACGACCTGAGTCCTTTTCAGCTAGAGAGTCCACGTATGATCTTTATAGCTGAAGCGAGATAGTCCCGCATAGAATTCCCGTCTCTGCCTGTTTTGAGTCTTCCTAATTATGACATTTGTCATTGCCACCTCATGATGATCTTCACTACCGCCCATATGGTTTCGCTTCTATACTTTGCACAAATCAATCCCTACACCGGCCTTGTTTCTATTGTAGAATAAGGCAAGGAAAACTCCATGAGATCACCAGCGATACCTACTTCAGGCATGGTGAGCAGAAAGCGAGAGGACTACGAGGTGAACAACCCTTTGGGACAACCTACCCGCAAGACTAGGAACGACCCACACACTGAAGGCCGCTCTCCCTTTCTTTTGTGGCTCATCTGGGCCTTGTGGCTGCCGCTTACGACCCCTACACTGATCACCTTTATCCAGGCCCATCCCCCATTGCCGCGCCTTATCCTGACCCTCGCAGGCATCACTGTGTTCTTCACGCTCTATCTCTGGTCAGCATGGCGGCGCGCCCACTACCTCACCGGCTCATCGGTAGCGACCAGCAATGCACCTGTCTGGCCGAGATTCGTCATTGTCGGTTTAGGCGTTCTCGGTCTTGCTGTCACTCTCATTGGGGGCAATGAATGGCTCATCCTATTTTTCTATACCAGTGGCTTTATCGGGAGCAGTCTCACCTTACGACAAGCCTCTCTGACGGCGCTCGGCTTCACGCTGGGCATCGTCGCGCTTGGCCGCTTTACAGGGCTGAGCTGGCTCGCACTGTTGCAAGACATCGTGTTCGTGCCGGTCATCATATTCATCATGAGAAGCGTCCTCTGGTCGATCACCACCAGTTGGGAGCTACGGGCGGCACGCGAAGAGATTGCGCGTTTAGCCGTTGTCAACGAACGCCTGCGTATTGCACGCGACTTGCATGATCTGCTCGGCCATAACCTCTCGCTGATCGCTCTGAAAAGCGAACTCGCAGGTCGCTTGCTTAGCGCCGCTCCCGAACGCGCTCGCAGCGAAATTCACGACATTGAAACTGTGGCCCGTACCACTCTGCAAGAGGTGCGTGAAGCGGTGAGCAGCTATCGCCAGCCAACACTCGCCAGCGAACTTCACGCCGCACAGGAACTGCTTAGCGCGGCGGGCATTACGTATTATAATGAGAGCAGCGGCGTTATGCTGGATGATCTCCCTACCGGGATAGAGGCAGCCCTCTCATGGACAATCCGCGAAGGCGTGACCAATGTCATCAAACACAGCCGCGCACACCGGTGCTGGATCAGGCTCAAACGAGATAGCCAGCAAGTATCTGTCGAAATCAGCGACGATGGCCCCGCTGCTGACACACCATCTACTTCAACAGGCAATGGCCTACGTGGCCTGCGTGAACGAGTCGCGGCGCTGGGCGGCAGCCTGGATGCTCAGCCGCACATGGGCAGTGGCTTTTCTCTTCGTGTCAGCATCCCACTGGCGCAGAAACATTCACTATCCGGCAAGCAGAAAGAGTCTGTCATAGAGAACGCAGGGATACCAGATCAGGAATCTATTTCAGCGCTTGATGAGAGGAGCAACCCGCAATGATTCGCGTACTTTTAGCAGAAGATCA
>DAOTVZ010000186.1:0-11978 GCA_034436045.1 Ktedonobacteraceae bacterium
CTAGCGTGCTGGCGGTAATTCTATCCATTTCTCTTCACGTTCATAAGGTTGATAGTTGAGCAATTGAGTAATCAACTCTTTGACATTATCTTGCATCATAAGCAATTTGAGATGAGTTGGTGGAATAAAACCTTCGTTACTGGCGTGGTGGGCCAGCGCGAGCAGTGGTTCAAAGTAATGGGCGATATTGAGCAGACAGACAGGCTTATTATGAATGCCGATCTGTGCCCAGGTAGTGATCTCGAACAGTTCGTCGAAGGTACCGAAGCCGCCGGGGAGAGCGATAAAACCATCGGCCAGATCGGCCATTAGCGCTTTACGAGCGTGCATGCTCTCCACCTCAAACAGTTTCGTAAGATGAGCATGCGCAATTTCGCGACGGAATAGTCCCTGCGGCATGACGCCGATGATCTCACCGCCATGCTCCAGCACGCTGTCGGCCAGCGTGCCCATTAACCCTACACTTCCACCCCCGTAGACAACCCCTAAGCCTTGCGCGACCAGTTCTTTGCCGAGTTCGCGTGCTGCCTCACGGTACTCCGGTCGCTTGCCGGGGTTAGAACCAGCAAAAACGCATATACGCTGTAACGCCATACAAAACTTATCCTTTCTCTATAGACACGATAATGTTATTACACGTTTGTTCTTACAACTCGTTTCCAATGCTCAACCGGTTGGTTTCTTCCAACCCATTTTAGCGGAAGGGCCTGTGTTGTACAATAGTCTTATTGGATATGATTTTCATAAGATGAGGAAACATGATAAGCGCGTTAATCTTTGATTTTGATGGTTTAATTCTCGACACAGAAAAATCGGAATTCGTCTCATGGCAAGAAATGTATGCCGAGCATCAGGTACAACTATTGCTGGAAGAGTGGGCCGTGTGTATCGGTGCGGGAGCCGATACCTTCGACCCCTATACCCACCTGGAAACGCTCCTCAGACGCCCCATTGCTCGTGAGGAGATACGCCAGCGTCGCCTGCAACGTCGCATGGCCATGCTGGCCGAAGAACTCTTACTGCCGGGGGTCGAGGACTACCTGCGCACCGCCAGACACCTCCGCTTAAAACTGGGGGTGGCCTCAAGTTCCTCGCGTGCGTGGGTTGCGGGACATCTTGAACGCCTCGGCATTCTACATTACTTCGATGTAATTCGTTGCCGCGACGATGTACAGCACGCGAAACCCGACCCAGAACTCTATCTATCGGCGCTGGCCGACCTGGAAGTACAAGCCGAGCAGGCTATCGCTTTAGAGGATTCTCCCAATGGTGTGCGGGCCGCGCAACGCGCTGGTATCTTCTGTGTTGCCATTCCCAACGTTATTACCAGCCAGCTTCCGCTCGATCATGCCGACTTGCGCCTGACCTCAATGGCCGCAATGCCTCTGGAGGATTTGATTGCACTGGTTGAGCAGCGTCGAGCAACTGCATAAAACCTGGAAGCTCACGGTGAGTCGTGAGCTTCCAGGTTGTGAGCATGAACAAACAAGCCAGTGTCTAGGCGATAGCGGCCTTCGAGCGCGAGGTGAGTGCGAAGCCAACATAGAGAGCGACCAGGGCGATGACCACATGCAGAATGTTGTCGGCCAGATTGATCTCGACCAGGCCCAGTAACATGCCGCCAGGAGCCAGCGCCGGAATGAAACCCAGGATACCCACGATCAAGTAGATCACCCCGACGATGCGCGCATAGAGGCGTGACCAGTGCGTGTAAGCTGCGATGATACCCAGGATGCCGAAGATCACGTGGATCAGGTTATGCACCAGATTCAGTGAGAAAATGCCGAGCAGCGCACCGTGGTTAGTATCAAAGATCAACCCCAGGATGCCAATAACGATAAACACAATACCGAGTACAAGTGCAAACCAGCGATAGATTTTTGCTGTATTCATTTGATTTCTCCTGTCGTACAAAAAAAATGTACATCGTTCTCATATAAGTCTACGACGGTTTGGGAAAAGCGGATTACCGAAAGGACTGCTGATAATGGCTTGTGCTATAAGTATCTATTGGCCCTTGCAGGTCTATAGTGGATTGTGTATATCGAAAAGTGAGGTATATGTTATCTCATGACTGATAAGGAGCAGTTTGTTATGAGTTTGATGATTACCCAGGTGGACGCCTTTACCAGTGTGCCATTTACCGGCAATCCGGCGGCGGTGTGCGTGCTGCCAGAGGCACGGGATGCGCAATGGATGCAATATGTGGCGAGGGAGATGAACCTATCGGAAACTGCCTTTCTCGTGCGCCAGGAAGATGGTTTTAACCTGCGCTGGTTTACACCTGCCGTCGAGGTAGATCTGTGCGGTCACGCCACGCTTGCCAGTGCGCATGTGCTGTGGGAGGCGGGATATTTGCAGCCCGACCAGCAGGCGCGTTTTTATACGAAAAGTGGTCTGCTGACTGCTGAAAAGCATGGTGAGTGGATCGAGATGAATTTTCCTGCCACCATTGCACAACCTGCGAAGGCCCCATCTGATCTGTTATCTGCGTTGGACATCTCTCCAACGTATAGCGGCAGAAACCTTTTCGATTATCTGATTGAGGTGTCCTCTGAAGAGGAAGTACGGCGTATGCAGCCCAATTTCTCGTTGCTGGCAACGATACCGGCGCGCGGCGTGATTGTGACCAGCCGGGCCAGCACGCCGGGCTACGATTTTGTCTCGCGCTTCTTTGGCCCCCAGGTAGGCGTCAACGAAGACCCCGTGACCGGTTCGGCGCATTGCTGCCTGGCACCCTACTGGCGTGAGAAATTGGGCAAAGACGAAATGATTGGCTACCAGGCTTCTGCTCGTGGCGGCGTTGTGCGCGTGCGTGTAGTGGGCGACCGTGTATACCTCGGAGGTCAGGCCGTGACGGTGCTGCGCGGAGAGCTAATCGAGCAATAAGTTAGCTTATTCTCCACTGGCAGTTTTAACTGCTTGTGGCGTTGTAGGCCCGCGCAACAGCCAGGCCACCAGGACGGCAAGCAGCGCTCCGGCGACCGGCCCGACGAGATAAAGCCAGGCGGTAGAAAGGTCGCCAGCAACAAGCATTGGCCCCAGTGAGCGGGCCGGGTTCATGGATGCACCGCTGATTGGCCCGGCGAATAGTCCGTCCAGCGCGATGGTGGCTCCCACGGCCAGCGCGGCATTGTGACCGACCAGCATCTCGTTGGTTGCTGTTGCCAGTATGACGGTAATCAGGAGGAAGGTCAGCACAATTTCCATAACGAGCGCGGCTAGCTGGCTGTAGTGGGGTAGTGTTGCGCCGAGGTGGTCTGTTAGTCCGAAGAGGGTGCGTAAGAGCAGCGCAGCCAGGAGAGCGCCGATGAACTGAACCAGCCAGTACGCGGGCACTCGCCGCCAGCGAAAATCACGCCGCAACGCGAAAGCGAGCGTAACAACAGGGTTGAAATGCGCACCTGAGATGTTACCTACTGTGTAGATCATCACCGTCACCAGCATGCCGGGTGCAACCATACGGGAGATAAAATCAACCTCGCCGTGACTGATGGTGCTGATCACGTCAGCTCCCGCCGCAACGAGCGTTAATGCGAAGGTTCCTAGCAACTCCGCCAGTAATTTACGCCACATCGGTACATGCTGGGAGCTTTGTTGTTCCTGCTGACTTACTCCTTGCTGCAATTCCAGCTCTTTTGCTTCCCGTCGTGGTCCAACTTGTTTGTCGGGTGGAGAAACGTCCATGTTTATTATCTCCTTGTCGTCACTTGTTATGTGGCCTCAAAATATGCTTTTAGCCCATCAATCTATTATATTATGAGCAGGCGGTGAGATTGTATACGCTATGTTTGTCGGGCCGTGAGAAGAAGAGAACTATGATAAAATATCAGTAACCATCCTATTAGCTGAGGTAATGACGCTCTTTCGCGGCCTGTGGCAATGGTGGAATGAGCGTGGTGGCATACTGATAGAGAAAAGACGGCTTACCCACTGAGGGGAAGCCGGGAAAGGTAGGAATGTACAGATGGGCATTGAGGTTCGTATTTTAACTGAGGCGGATGCTGAGGCATTCTGGAATATTCGTTTGCGTGCTTTGCGCGATAATCCTGAATCGTTCGGTGCCTCTTATGAGGAGATTCTGGAACGTGGCATTGCCGGTGTTGCACATGGCTTGCGCAGTAAGGATGCTGCGGCAGAGGATGCGACTTTTGGTGCTTTCGATGGCAAAGTACTGGTGGGTATCGCCAACCTGATTCGTGAAAAGGAGATCAAAAAGCGTCACAAGGCCGTCTTTGGCGGGATGTATGTGCCGCAGGAACTACGTGGTCAGGGCATCGGCAAAGCACTATTGGAGGCAGCGATTGAGTATGCAAAAACGCTGCCGCAACTGGAACAGATTAATCTCAGCGTCGTGCTGGTGAGCAAAGAGGCACGTCTACTCTTTGTCTCGCACGGCTTCGAGACGTATGGCCTGGAACGTCACGCGCTCAAACTGCACGACCAGTATTTCGATCAGGAATTAATGACCCTCTGGCTGAAAAAATAGCCGCAAAGGAAAGCCGTATTTGCATAAAATAATACAAATACGGCTTTCTGGTAGATAATGGCTTATCGTACCTTATCGCCCCAGACAAAGAGTTCGATCACATAGCCGTCGGGATCGAGAATATACATCTGCTGTACGCCATCGCCACGCGGACGTGGCCCACCGACGATCTCGATCTGTTGCGCGCGTAAATACTGGATAGTAGCTTCCAGGTCATCAACATCAAAGGCGATGTGCGTGCAATGTCCTCGTGCCAGCTCATTCCCACGATAGCCGGGATTGACCTCTTTTGTACGTCCCTCTTGCTCTTCACCGATCAGGTGGATTTCCTGATCGCCCAGGCGAAACCAGGCTCCCGGAAAATTAAAGCTAGCCGGTCGCGGTATCTCTTCCAGACCTAGCACCTGACCGTAGAAATGCTTTGAACGCTCGACGTCCTGTACCAGTAATGATGCGTGATTTAACGAACGAAGTTGCATCTACTCACCCTTTCGTGCCCACTGAGGGGATATGGTTAATACTATTGCCAGCCTCATTATACCCCATCATCTGGTTTCGCTGCATGAGATAAAGCCGTCTCTACGATATAACTTTATAGGATACATTTCCGTCTTTCGCGATAATCAGGCTATAGATAGTGCGCGTGGGGAAGGCTTGCTGCAATTCCTGGTAATCGGCGGAGTTGCTGGCGAAGGCATAGAGGATATTGCCGTGAAACTGTGGGTCGTTGAGTGCAAAGAGATCGACTTCATACAGGTAAAAGTTGTCGGTGACGATGATGGCGTGATGCATTGGCGGATGGTATAGCTCTTGCGTATTGATGAACGAGCCTGCTGGTAAAGCAGCATAGTTATGATAGATTTGTAGTTGGCGTGGCTGATAGTAAAAGAGGTTACAGCCAAGCAGGGCCAGAACAAGTGCAATACTAAGAAGTTGCCCGTTATAGGGCGTCTTATAGATGCTAACAATGCTCTGACCTGTAGCCATCAGCGCGTAGATGCCGCGAGCTGTGAGGATGAGCAGGAAGGGCAAGGTTTCGTAGAGGTAGCGCGGGCCGAGGTAGATACCATGATAGAAATAGCCGATAAAAGCTCCGGCGACGAGCGTTGTGATGATGAGTAATATCCAATCGGTGGCCCGCGTGCGGCGCGTGAGGAAGAGAACGGCAATGAAAGCGAGCGTAAGGTAGAAAGGCCAGCCGAAGAGATCAATGGCCAGGCTGGTCAGCAGTTCATCGAGGTTGACGAAGCCCGCCGCTAGCGTGTGTTGCCCGTAGAAGCCGATACCTTTGCCGAAGCCCCAGTGGTCGCCGGGGAAGAAGAGGGAGCGCGGCGTCGTCAGTGCGTTGCCGGTCAACATCCGGTTATAGCCCAGCCTGATGACAACAAAAAAGAGGATGATGCTCAGTGTTGCCAGCCCAAAGATGAGCCAGCGCCACCACTGTTTGCGCCAGCCAGTTTTGAGCTTTTTGAAGACATGCCAGTGCAGCACAAACAGTCCCAAAACGATGAGAGTGACTATCATAAGCGCTACCTCATCGCGGGTCAGAATAGCCATGCCGAAGAGCAAGGTGGCTAACGGCAGGTTCCAGCCAGGTGCGCCTTGTAGCAAGCATAGCAGTGCCCACGTGCCCCAGACTAGATAGAAGAGCGCTATGGTATGACTCATGTAGCTGGCGGCAAGATAGCTATAGAAGGGTGAAAGTGTGCCCAGGATGACGGTCAGGCTGGCAATCTTGCGATCATATAGTCGTGCCGCTATCAGGCCGATACCCAGAAGGGCGAACGTGCCGAGGAGTGGCTCGGTAAGCCAGGGAACGCCTAGCCAGATGCCCGGTACAAGCGTCAAGGATGTTCCTGGCCCATATTGGGCGAACCAACGTCCATCATGTACGACCATGAATGGCCCTGGAAAAAGGTTGCTAGCAGGTGGAGGCGAGAGCCAGAGTCGTCCTTGCGCGTACATTTTGGCGGTGAAAAAGTAGGCTGTAGCGTCGAAGATGTGTGGTTCAGCGCGATACTCGTAAAGAGCGATCCAGCAGGTATAGATAAAGGAGACGATTAACGCAACGAAAGCAAACGGATGCAGGTAAAAAATGTTTTTGAATTTTTTACACTGTATCATTTTCGCTCGTGCGGCGTTTATAGTATGCAGAAATCGCTGTGCGGTATTGCGAAGTGAGTTCGCAAGAGAGTCCGCTGCGACTGTGAGCGTTCTGATGCCGATCAATAGCGCAATGGTGCTTTCTCCGAGCGTGATGACGAGCAGCAGGACGATGGCCCAGATAAAATTTTTGAGCAGGAAATCGATCACCATGGCGGCAAAGGGGAGGGGATCGGTCGGAAAGAAAGTGCTGGCAAGCGTTACCTGGTCGCTGGTGCGCGTCACCGCGATGAAGCGGTCGTTGCGGTCAAGGGTGATTGCCAGGGCAGTGCCGTTGCTCAAGAGCAGGTTGAGCGTCATCGGTGTTTCCGGCTGCTGTAACTCGACGGTGAAGCGCTCATTTTCACTATCGGGGAGGATGATTGAGGAACCGTTGACGGGCCAGGCTATCGTCGTCAGTCTATGCGAACCGTTCCAGACCTGCGCGTTACGCCAGCGGCTCAGGCCGTTCAGATTGCGCATCCAGGCTTGCAGGCGATAGTACCATGTAGAAGAGATGCTGTGCAGGTAAGATATATCGAGGGTGAAGTTGTTGGTGCTATCGCTGCCGTCAAGCTGATACTCATGAACAACCTGGGCGTGCGGGGCAAACTGCACCTGAAGTGGGACGCCGTTCGTGTTGAGCGAAAGCACCTGGCTACCGACATGTAGCGTAATGTTCTGCTGATGGACAACTATTGAGACAGGCAAGCTATACTGATAACAAAGCCAGTCGCCACCGAGCAGTAATGCAAGCAGTGCTAACAACACGCCTGTTTGTTGAGCTACGCGGAGAAAAAAGATACGCACATAACCTCTCAACCATTCAGCATTAATCGTTTCTGCTATCTTAGCATATATTGCTCGCTATATAGAAGTAGTATGATTGAGGTCTGTTGGGAATATGATTGTTTCCCGGTCATGGCGACTCTGCTATAATAGCAAAAAAGGGGATAAGCAGGAACTCAGAGCCTCGCAGCCACGTTACTAGTAGAGTACTTTGATTGCAACCAGTATCATTGTAGGCAAGGCGACCACAAGGGGGCATTCCTACAATGATGACGGGCAATGATAGCGTTATACCATTGTAGAGGTGTACCCTTGCGGTCGCCTTGCCCTTGTCGCTATCATTATCGCGCGGCGCTATGTTTTCATGTTACCAGCTAATTTTTGTAGAGAGAATCTATGATCCAACTATTTCAGATGTGGGCTATGGTCGAGGCGCTGGGGATTGTGTGTTTGCCGCTCACAATCACCGTCTTTCATAATCTGCCCGACCGGGGATGGGCTTTTACTAAAGCTCTTGGCATGGCAAGCCTGGCTTTTGCTGTCTGGTTTCCTCTGATGGTCTTTCATGCGCTACCTTACAACCGGCTCTTTATCGTGGGCGCGTTGTTGTTCCTGGTTGTGCTGAACATCGTTGGTTTCGTGAGAGTACGGCATGCACTGGTCAAGTTCATTCGCAGTAACATCCCCTATATTCTCTTAACCGAGGTAGTCTTTCTGGGCATGGTCTTCCTGCTGGGCTGGATTCGCTCCTATGGCCCGAACATACAGTCTTTTGAGATGTTCATGGATGAAGGCTTTATCGCGGCCATTATGCGTAGTCCTCATCTGCCACCGAATGATATGTGGTACGCGGGCTATTCTATCAACTACTATTATTATGCCCATTTTGTGATTGCTACGCTGGCGAAGTTGTTGGGTCAGATTCCATCTATTGCCTTCAACACAGGTATATCTATCTATTTTGGCTTAACGGCAGTATGTATGTTTGGTGTCTCCTGCAATCTTGTGACATGGGCACGTTACGCACGCACGCGGGCAAAGGAGGGAGCTTCAGAGTTGGAGCGGCCTGACGTGGTGCTGTTGCCGTTATGGAAATCTGCGCCATTTGGCGTTATGTCTTTTGTAATGGGGCTGGTGCTGGGTAATCTGGCAGCGACTCAGCAGTGGTGGATCGTGCATGGGAACCCGATGATCTATAACTGGTTCAGTCCCTCACGTGTCATCGATAAGACTATCAACGAATTTCCGGCCTTCAGTTTCCTGCTCTCGTGCTTTCACGCGCACGTCCTCACGCTGGCTTTTACCATCACCAGCATTGCAATGGCCTTCAATCTCTTTTTAGAAGCGGACGGCAAAGGGTTGAATGCCTTCGGGCGCGGCTGGCGCTTGCCTTTCACGCTCCTGATGACGGCTCTGCTGCTCGGCGGCCTCTTCGTGATGAACGGATGGGATTATCCGACCTACATGGGACTGGCGCTGGTTTGTATCGCTTTGCAGCAGTGGCGTGCCTATGGCTCACGCATTAATCTCAGCCTTGTGCTGGATGTCTTGACGGCGGGCGCATTGCTGGTAGCGCTCTCTTTCCTGCTTTATACCCCGTTCTACCTCAATTTCATCTCGCCGTCGCAGGGCCTCGGTATTGTTGATGCCGCTAATCGCTCGCCCTTAAGCAATGAAATGCTAATCTATGGTCTGTTCGCCTTCGTCTTTGTCTCGCTACTAGTCGCCAGTACACTCAAGAAACCGGTCGTTGCAGCATTTCCAGGCGGCGGTGTGTCGAGTGGCAGTATGGAGAGTGAGGCGGTGCAGCAACGCAAGTTCTATCTGGGCATTGCGGGTATTCTCCTATTTCTGCTGGTCGGTCTGGCCACTTTGGTACTGGTTGGCAATAGCACGACGCTGGTGGTGATGGGTAGCATAGCCATTATGGGGGCAGTACTGGTCTTCTACACGCTGGATGATCGAGCGCAGGCTTTTACGGTACTGCTGGGAGCAACGGCCTTCGCGCTGGTTGCGATGTGCGAGATCATCTTTCTGCGCGATGTCTTTGCCAGCAACTATCCGCGCATGAACACCGTTTTCAAGTTCTACTTTCAGGCGTGGTCTTTGCTGGCGATCACCTCTGGGACGGGCCTCTACTTTATTCTGGATAGCTTTAAGCCTGCTCTTGACGCTGTATTCAGGCAAAAGATGGTGTTGCATGTGTTGGAAGGTGTATGGTCGCTTGGCCTGCTGGCGCTACTGCTGGCCGGAGCGGTCTATCCGATCTATGGCACCTACGCGCGCACAAATTTCTTCGCTCATCGCACTAACAGCCTGGACGGTTTGACGTACCTGCAATATGTGCCGGATGAGCCGGGCGACTACGCGGCCATTCGCTGGATTAATGCACATATTAAGGGCGATCCGGTGATTGTCGAGGCGGTGGGGCCGGATTATAGCGAGTACGCGCGCGTTTCAGCTTTTACTGGTTTACCGACAATCATGGGCTGGGTTGGGCACGAGTATCAATGGCGCGTCAACTGGCTCAATAATCCCCAGCATGCCCTGGACTTCAATCGGCGGAGCGTGGACGTTGATACTATCTATACCAATCCGAATCCGACGGTGGTGCTGGCGACGATGGCGCGCTACCACGCGACTTATCTCTACGTGGGGCCTCTGGAGTATCAGAAGTACCAGAGGGCCAATCTTACGCGCTTTAAGACGTTTATGCAAGTAGTTTATAATGCAGATGGAGTGGCTATTTATAAGGTGAAGTAAAAGATGGTCGGCTGGCTGATTGTTGTTGCTGGTCGCGTGTCATTGCCGCTTTGCATAGAGGGTAGAGGCGTTCAGGTGGGCTGTCCTGGGCGTAGTTCTCTAACTCAGGAGGAAAAGTTCTTTGAAAAGTTATGATACTGAATCACGCAACAAGGAAAGTATCGCCGAGACTCAGGTCGAGCATGCTGCCGATGAACAGGAAGTGCAATCGCTTGAGGCGGTGAACATGGAACTGGATGTAGCGGAGCAGAATGACGAATATGGAGTAATCGAAGAAGGGCCAAAGGAGCAGGTAAAACCCGGTTTCAAGCCACCTTCGCGTGAGCAATGGCTCAACTGGTTGCCTTTCTGGGCCTTGATCCTGGTGGGCGGTATTCTACGCTTTTGGGAACTGGGCATGAGGCCGCTGCACCATGATGAGAGCCTGCATGGGTACTTCGCGCTGCAACTGCTGCATAATAATATAGAAAACTGGGCATCCTGTCTCGGTGGCACCAATCCCAACTGCTATACCTATGATCCTTTATTACATGGCCCGTTCCAGTTTCACGCAATTGCCCTTGTCTACCTGATTGCGCAGTGGTTGGGCGCACCCGATCATGGTGTCAATACCTTCACGGTGCGTATCGTCGCGGCCACGCTCGGCACATTGATGATCGGTTTGCCCTACTTTATGCGTGACTATCTGGGCAAATTGGGAGCATGGCTGGCGGCATTCTTATTGGCGGTCGCGCCAAGCATGGTCTACTTCTCGCGCTTCGCCCGTGAAGATATCTACATGGCTTTCTTTACCTTGCTACTGGTGGTGGCAACGGGCCGCTATATTCGCGAACGCAAGATGCGCTGGCTCGTGATCGGCGCAGCAGCTTTTTCGCTCTCCTATGCCACTTCTGAGGCAACCTTCCTGACGATTGCCGTCTTCGGTAGCTTCCTGGGTGCGCTGGTCTGCTGGGAACTGGGCAAACACTGGCATGTGCGTGAGAAGGTCGGCGAGCCACTCAAGCGCTATCTGCCCCAACATGGTGGATTGTTGCTGGTTGCGCTCTATTTCATTATCTTCCTGCCTGTTGCGAAAATCGGTTTGGGGATACTGGATGCGCTCTCAGCTTATGTCACCAATCCCAAAAATACGCCGAGCGCGAATCTTTTTGTAGAGAACCTCAAGAATATTACGGTCGATCTGGTGCCCTGGATCGGCATTCTGCTCGGCGCTTATATCCTCAGCATTCTGGTACGCGAGTTGCGTGGCAAGATACCACCGCAAGGACGACGCGGGCTGGCGCAACATGTTGATCCAGAGCGTCAACCACTGCTGGACTCGATTGTGACCATGCCCTGGACACACTGGTTCTTTGCCGTTCTCGCCGCCTGGACGATCTTCCTGGTACTCTTTACCGCGCTATTTACCAATATTCGCGGGGGCATCGGTGATGGCATCTGGCAGGGACTCTACTACTGGTTGCAACAACAGCAGGTGGCACGCGGCGGACAGCCCTGGTACTACTACCTCTTGCTCATTCCTCTCTATGAACAGATCGGGGTTGGGTTTGGCATCGTAGGTATTATTCGTTGCCTGTTGCGGCCCAATCCCTTCCGGCTCTTCCTGGTCTACTGGTTCATCGGCAATTTTGTGATCTATTCCTGGGCCGGCGAGAAGATGCCCTGGTTGATGATCTTTATGGTAATGCCCATGTGTCTGCTGGCCGCTATCGGTCTGGAGCCGTGCATCATAACGCTATGGAACTGGTTCAAAGGCTGGCAAGAGAATAGGCGCACCACCAGCGTGACTCCTGTT
>DAOTVZ010000187.1:0-23626 GCA_034436045.1 Ktedonobacteraceae bacterium
AGGTAGACGGTCGCGTCATCATGCGCGATGGACAGTTTATCATCTAAATGCAGGAAAAATTTGTAGGGGCGTGATGAATCACGCCCTGACCGTGAGAGCGGCTCGACGGGCAAGCAGGGCATGATGAATCACGCCCTGACCGTGAGAGCGGCTCGACGGGCAAGCAGGGCGTGATGAATCACGCCCCTACGGGATGAAGGTTATTATCGCGTCTGTACGGGAAAAGATGTTGGCGATCAAGATTGGTAAAGCTTATCATTATATCTTGTAAGAGGATGAATGGATAGCAAGGGTGTGACGAATCACACCCTTACGGCGTATTCTATTGACAGGTAGTGATTCTTCGTGCTTAGATTTATACGGTTTCTCTCGCGCATTGACCCATCGTATAACACAGAGCTAACCCGTAGGCGATAGTGTACCAGCTTGCGACTGGAAGTTAAGACGGAAGAGCCTATGACCACGACCAGGGGACACCACCTGATCGGCACCACGCTTGGCGCTTGTATACTCGAACGCTTGATAGGCTATGGCGGTTCCAGTGCCGTCTTCCTCGCCCAACAGCAGATGCCAGAGCGTAAGGTTGCGATCAAGGTCTTTCTACCTCGTTCTGGTATGAGTTTGCAGATGCAGCGCGACTTCTATCGGCGTTTTTTGCATGAGGCCGAGGTCGCCAGTCAACTCGACCATCCCCATATTTTACCGATTTATGGCTATGGAGAGCAGAATGGTCTGCCATATATCATCATGCCCTATATGGCAGGGGGCACGCTCTCCGAATACATTGCCCGACATGAGCCGCTTTCGCTGGAAGAGGTATGCTGGTTTCTAGGGCAGATCTCCTCGGCGCTGGACTATGCTCACGAGCGTGGTTATATCCACTGTGATATCAAACCAGCTAACATGTTGCTCGATGCTGACGAGCGTGTTATGCTCTCCGATTTCGGTATTGCCTATGTGCAGCAGACAGACGATACAACCCTTCAGCCCGGCAAAGACCAGGACATCCACCGCGAATCGCTGATGGGAACACCAGACTACATCTCACCGGAGCAGGCATTGGGTGAAACGTTGACTACTAGTTCCGATATTTACTCGCTCGGCGTGACGCTCTTCTATATGCTGGCAAAGCGGTTGCCCTTCAAAGCCGACACGACCCTTGCCCTGGCCTTGATGCATATTCACGAGGACCCCCCCTCGCTGGCCCTGTTACGCATGGATATTACGCCGGAGATCGACCGTACAGTCCGCAAGGCGCTGGCTAAACAGCCGGAAGAGCGGTATGCAACGGCGGGAGCTTTCTATGCCGCTTTCACCGAGGCCGTTACCTCTTCGCGTAATAAGGTGACAGGCGAACCACGTGTGCTGGCGCAAACGGGCCAGAGAGCGCTCACGTCGGAAGAGGATACTTCTGAGCCGCGATTGATCGCAGCGCAGCCGCGCGTGCATGTCAGACCAGACGCTCAGACCAGAACAAGGCGACTACTGCGCTGGCTGATCCCCGTTACGCTCCTGCTGTTACTTGTTGGGATAAGTACTGGTTTACTACTGAACCATATACCGACACATTCCAGTCGCCACAGCCAGCCTACCGCAGTTTCAAACCGGCTTACCACGCAGATACAGACCAACCAGCTCGCGGATAGGCAAAATTGGCCGACAAGCAGTACTTTTTTCTTCAAGCAGCAGTACTATTACATCTTGAACACCTCGGCGCAGGATGTGGCGCTGGCGCTATATGCCAATCATGAATATAGCGACTTCCGGCTCAGTGTCACGCTGGCCGAAGTGCAGGGGCCACATGACGGGGCCGACTACTACGGTGTGGTGTTTCGCTCGTCCAACAATCAATCCCACTACTACCTCTTTGAGATCATTACATCGAGCAACACCCCACAATTCGCTTTCTGGCGCTACGATGGACAATGGAAGCTCATCACCTCTGGCTCGACGCCCGCGCTCCATCCGACGTCGGCCAGTAATACCATTACGATTGAGGCGCGCGGCAACACCTTCTCCTTCTTGATTAACGGTCAATCGCTGGGTCAGCCGGTGACAGATACCTCAAAGATGCCCCTCAGTTCAGGAGCAATCGGCCTGTATGTGGAGGATGAAGGCTCCGAGGTAGCCTTTTCCAACCTCTATATAGAGCCGATACAGGGCCAACGAAGCTGAGCTGAGGCGTTGAGGCTAAAGCGATTGACATTGCTCATGCAACCCTCTATACTGAGACTGACCAAAACATAGCTTTGCCGCTATCCCTGACTGACATAGCGAGCCAAGAGGAGGATATTCAGAGTCATGACTTATGTAATTACCCAGCCGTGCATTGGCGTGAAGGATGCTTCTTGTGTCGATGTCTGTCCCGTGGACTGCATCCACCCCTCATCCAACGAGCCGGGCTTTGAGGCGGCTGAACAACTCTATATTAATCCCGACGAGTGCATTGACTGCGGTGCCTGTGAACCGGCCTGTCCGGTCACTGCCATCTTTGAAGAGTCTGCCGTTCCCGCCGAGTGGAAGAATTTTATTAAGATCAACGCGGACTACTACAAAAGCTAAGTCGGTTCCGTGTAGTTTTTTGCCCGGTAGTAAAGAAGGACCCACCGTTCCATAGCAAGGAGGGCGGGTATCTTTTCGCCGCTACTATTGTTCGTGTTTCGTCCAGGGGCAAGTTGGTATGGTAGTCAGGGTATGACATCCCCCGCCTGATGCCTACAAGGGGCATCACTACATGTAGTGACATCCCTTGTGGATGTCACGGTATTGGGTATCCAGATACCGGCTGGCCCCAGACAGCGCCTGTACCCTTTCCCAAATTCTTTGCGCTGTGATATAATACGTGTGCTACCTGATGTCGTACACACGTTTATTGCCATCCCTGATTGTCGCGATTTATGGCGCTAGTGTGTCTACCACCATGTCACCATGTAGTCTGGAACACCAAATTCACTTTACTTCATATGGAGCAACCTCTATGCCAATGACAAGACGAAGGCGGGCCAATCCACCGGAGCAGCCTGAAAACAATAATCACGTGGCTGAACAGGGCGACCATGCTGTCGATGTGTTGAACGCGGAGCAACTCTCGCTGACATCAGCGGAATCTGCCGACAGCGAAGAGGTCGAGAACACGTCCGCTGAGGGAAACGATACCAACCTATCCGCAGCAGTCGTCCCCCCGGCGGCCCCTGCACCAGAAGCTGAGCCGATACCGGCGGAAACACACAATCCCGATGTTGCCTATCAGAATGTGCAGGTAGCAGCACCCATACCGGCTACCGGCAATGGAGAGCGCACAGAACGGATAGAGATGGTGCCCTCTCAAGCTCCCGTCGAGAGCGGGCGTCGTACAGTGCGGGGCGAATATTTCCGCCGCCAGCCTCTGCCACCACCGTTGCCGGTTGCCTCTCCGGCTCCTCCAGTGCAGTTACAGCCACCAACACACGAGATCACCTTGCCACTGGGCAAAAAGCCAGGAGATACGCACGGCGACCCACTCCATCTGGCCTACAATCCTGGCTATACCGGTGCTGATGAAGTACGCAGTGCATTACTGCACAAACTGGCCCAGGAGAGCAAAAACGGCGGGCGCGCACGCTGCTGGAACTGTGGCTCTATCGCCGTAGCGTATGACCGCTGGAATACTCGTAATCGTGCTTTTGGAGAGATCGGTATAGCTTTCTGTGAGATTTGCGGCGTGTGGAGTGTCTTGTAAGAAAGAGATGGCCAGAGGCGATTTGAGAGCTTGTGGTATGATAGCTGTAACGACTGTAGCATAGCAAGGTTTCTTGCCTGTATTATCGTTGCCCACAAAGGAGAACACTGGCATGCCAGATGCTCAAAAACCCATTCCGCCTGTGCGCTGCCCTCGCTGTGGAGGGATCATGTATAAGCCCGCCGGTAGCAACCTCTACTGGCACGCCGACAGCAATCATCCGCCTTGCACAATCACGAACCTTGTCGATACCGTCGCCACGGCGCAAACTCTGAAGGATCAGGAAGACGAGTCGAGTACACAAGGGAAGGCGCGCAAAACTTCATAAGTAGCGCTGAAGAGCTAATCATGTCGGGCCAGGGTCGGGATTTTGCAACCCGACCCGTAGGCCGAGCGTAGTAATGGGTGGCAAGGGAAAAAATCTCTAAAGAGCGCCGGTTAGCTGTTTTACCGGCCATTGCAGAGAGAGGGGGTTCAGAGATGTATAACCCAAGAAACAGTACGTTTGGCTCGCGTTATCAGTATCAAACCATGCCCTATGCAGTAGGGCGAGAGCAGTCAAGCAGCCTGATCGGCAAGGTGATGGGCTTGCTGGCTTTCTCCTTCGTGTTCGCGTTGATCGGTACGTTCGTAGGGTTTTTCGTTATTCATTCGCTTGCAACCTACTGGATCATCGCCATTGCCGGTCTGGTAGTGCTTTTTATACTTAACCTGGTCATTCAAAAGCCTGGCATTAACCTGTTTTTGCTCTACCTGTTTACCTTCCTGGAAGGTATGGCCTTATCGCCACTGATTAGTGCCTACACCAGCGCGGGCTACTCAAATCTGCTGGGTGAGGCATTTTTGATTACCGCCGTGACCTCACTGGCACTGGCCCTCTATGCCTGGACGACCAAACGTGACTTTACACGTCTGGCCGATTACCTGTTCTTCGGACTCATCCTGCTGGTGGTGGTCAGCCTGGTCGGGCTATTCTTCGGCGGAATCTTTAACACCGGCCTGGTTGGCCTGGTCATTTCCTTCATCGGCGTGGCCATCTTCTCCGGTTATGTGCTGGTTTACGTGCAGCGCGCGAAATATATGGCCGATACGTTGCCCAATGCCATCGGGCTAACCGTCTCGATCTTTATCACCGTGCTGAACCTGTTCCTGTACATCCTGGAGATTCTTTCGATCCTGCAAGGTGGACGCCGTCGGTAAATGACAGGCGATGGCTTGCAATGGCAGGCCATCGTATTATTTGCCTTTATCAACTGGTTAGCGTACCGATGATCAGTAATAAGCGCGCAAAGTCGAGGGGGAATACAACACATTACTGATTTTGTTACCTTAACCAGATAAGGCATCCACGGAAAACTACAGGCTCGTATAAGCCTCTGGTTTCTGCTAAGGATGACCTATCGGCACAACGGCGGAGCATAATAAACAGAACGCCGTTCTATTGTTCATAAGGAAAGTGAGTATACACACGATGGAAGAGCATGCGAACTTGTTCCATGTCGGTGACCAGGATTTTGAAGAAAAAGTACTGAAATCCGACAAACCTGTGATTGTCGATTTCTGGGCGGCCTGGTGTGGGCCTTGTCGCGCACTGGCTCCTGTCTATGAGCGTTTGAGCAGCGAATATCAGGGCAAGTTGAAGTTTGCCAAGATGGATATTGACCAGCATCAGTATTATGCTAGCCGTCTAGGCATCCAGGCTATTCCAACCCTGATGATTTTCAACAATGGTAAGGTAGTGGCCCAACTGGTTGGCCCTCGCCCGACAGCGTTGAAGAATGAGATTGATCGCGCGCTGCAATCGATTGGCATTAGAGCCTGAGTACCGGAGCATCTCCACGAATCTGGGGCAAAGAGACTTCGTTGGCTGCGTTTTCCGGTTGAAAGGCAGACCAAAAAAAGGAGAAATCATAATTTTTCCCCAGATTCGTCACTTTACCCCCTCGACGACTACAGTGATTTGTGATATATTCTTCACATACTATACATCGACCGTCGTTTAGTACAGACTGTTGTCTGGACATAAGGGAAACAACATATGCCAACATTAGAGAGATCTAACCCATTACCGTTATATTATCAGCTCAAAGAAGTTCTCAAGCAGCAGATTCGAGCTGGACATCTGGCACCTCATACGGCAATTCCGTCAGAACCGGAACTTGTCGCTCAGTACCATGTCAGCCGCGCCACCGTGCGCCAGGCACTAACCGAACTGGTACATGAGGGGCTGCTCTATCGTCAGCATGGACGTGGTACCTTTGTGTGTGAGCCGCGCGTGCAGCAGAACATCAGTGAGTTAACCAGCTTTAGCGACG
This sequence comes from Ktedonobacteraceae bacterium, assembly GCA_034436045.1. Taxonomy (GTDB): domain Bacteria; phylum Chloroflexota; class Ktedonobacteria; order Ktedonobacterales; family Ktedonobacteraceae; genus H111-94. The sequence goes on from DAOTVZ010000187.1 coordinate 6,034, forward strand.
ACCTGCGGCGGCGTGGCAAGCGTCCCGGTGGCCTGTTGCTGGTCAGCGAGTTGACGCGCGGCTCTCAGCAGGTGCGTGATCAGCTTCGGCTCATGGACGAGGAGCAGGTAGTACGTCTGGAACGTCTGCGCACTGCCGATGATGTGCCAGTTGCCTACGAGGTGGATTACCTGCCCTATCCGCGTGCGGCGGGCGTCTATCAGCGTGCCAAAGAGGTTGCGGACGGCTCGTTATACGCCTTGATGCACACCGAGGGGCTGCATCCCTATATTGCGGAGCAGTCTTTCAGGGGGGATAAGGCAACCGCACGTGAGGCGGAACTGTTGCGCATTGAGCCAGATGCGCCGGGCCTGCGTCTGTCAGCAACTTCTTTTGATGAGACAGGTGCGCCAATTGAGTATACGGAGGCATTTTATCCAGGTTCCCGCTACGAGTTTCAGTTGACACTACGAGTTGGGAAATAAGCATCTGACGCATGTGTGTACGTGTCGTCCACATCGCGTATGGATGTGGTACGACATGTCATAGCTCATCTCTGGCAGCCGTTGAGTCCCCGTGTTATACTACGCAAGGATAAGGCCACCAGTAGGAGAGGATGGGCATAAACACACATCTTTTGAGGAAAGCAACATGGATGAGATGCAAGACAGCCACAACAATAGTGTGGCTAAAGGGGTGCCGGTTCATTTTGTCAGTCGGCAAGAGCAAGCCTGGACAGATAAAGGGAACGCTGCTGCGGAACGTGGGGACTACGAGGCCGCCGTCGAAGCTTTCGAGCAGGCGGTAGAGGCTAACCCCAGCGACGCGCGCGCGCGCTATAATCTCGCGTTGGCCCAACAGTACCTTGGCGATGCCGAGATGGCAATCGCGGGGTATCGGCGCGCCATCGATCTCGACCCACAACTTACCGATGCCTATATCAACCTGGGCAACCTGTACGGGGAGCTTGGGCTGCATGAAGAGGCGCTGGAAACGTTCCAGCAGGCGCTGGAACTGAACCCGGAGAACGATGAATTGTATACCAGTGTGGGCGACTCGTACCGTGCGCAGAATCTGTACCAGGATGCTGTGCAGGCCTACCGTCAGGCGCTCATACTTAATCCTGATAATCCGGCGGCAGCGGATAATCTGCGTGATGTGCGCGAGCGCATCAACGACCAGTATCGCCGCCTGATGGAACAGGAACGGCGCATTGACAGCGACCCTGCCAACCCGGCGCGTTACGCCGAACTGGCCAGCATTTACCTGGATATGCGTCGCTATGACGACGCGCTATCAGCCGCTAACTACATGCTCACGCTCGATCCCGATGGGCGCAGCGGCTATGATATGCTGGCCGCGATCTATGAGCAGATGGGCGAACGCGACCAGGCCGCCGCTACCTATCAACGGATCGCGGAGATCGATCCACAGGACGCAGAGGCATGGGAGCATCTGGGCACCTGGCGTTCGATCCAGGGGCAGGCCGAAGCGGCCATCGATGCCTATGTGCAGTCACTACAGGCCGATCCGCTGCGCATTACCGCGCGCTTCAGTCTGGCCGAAGCCTACCTGGAGGTCGAACGCTATGCAGAGGCGGCGGAGGCCTATCGCTGGCTTATTGAGCATGCCGATGAGTTGCAACCGGATGATCTGGCCGCAGCCTACGCGGGCCTGGCCGACACCTACAATAGCCTGGGACAGTACGAGCAGGCCATTGAGACGGCCAGGAAACTGCTAGAAATCTCCGAGGATGACGCGGAAGGCTACTTCCAGCTCGCCACGGCCTATAACGCCATCGGACGCCACGATGAGGCCATTGAGAACTACCAGAATGCCATCGATAGTGACCCTTTGAATGCCGATTACTACAATGACCTGGCGGATGCTTTGCGCGAGGCGAAGCGCTATGACGAGGCGCTGGAGTATGCTCAGCAGGCCATCGCCATGGATCCCTCACTGGTGCTGGCCTATGAGACACTGGCCCAGATTTACGAGGAGACCGGGCGCGCAGATGAGGCCGCCGAGGCGATGGAGCAGGCCAACACCTTACGCGCCGCCAACGTGGGCGAGTAAAGCCATCCAGACATAGGTGACAGAGCAAACAACGAGGTCACAGCCTGGCAGAGTCAGGCTGTGACCTCGTTGTTTGCTCTCCTGCGCCCGAAGGCTGGAGCGGAGAAAAGTCCTGGTTATCGGGCAACCAGCATTGACAGGAGGACAGTTCTGCGGATACTCTACTAATGTAGAGGAGCGCAGAAGGAGGTAAGAAAGGTCTTCTCCGCTCCCGTTCTGCAATCAGAAGGGGAAGAAGAACATGGGTGAAACGATAACTGCAACAGATCGTTCTCAACAGCCAGTTGCGCCGGAGCAGAAGATACGCCGCCGTGAAGACCCTGTGTTACTCACCGGCAAGGGACAGTATGTGGCCGATATTCGCCGTCCTGGTATGCTCTTCATTAGTTTCGTGCGCAGTATCTATCCTCACGCCCGTATTATCTCCATTGATGTACAACAGGCTCTGGCCCAGCCAGGGGTGGTGACGGTGGTAACGGGAGCGGACACAGCACACTTAGGCGGGCTGCTTATCAATTTATTTCCAGGCTCAGCATGGTCTCCCCAGCCGGTCATGCCGCAGGAGGAGGTCAACTACGTTGGCGAACCGGTGGCGGCGGTGGTGGCCGAGAGTGAGATAGCCGCAATTGAAGCTGCCGAACTCGTTGACGTGCAGTACGAGGTGTTGCCCTCGGTTGGAGGACTTGATGCCGCGCTCCAGAAGGACGGGCCGAAGATCTTCAATGAGCAGAGCAATATTGCTGCCACCAGAGAAAAGACGGTTGGCGATGTAGAGGCGGGCTTCGCCCAGGCTGATAAGGTCGTCTCGTTGTACATGCGGCTGCCGCGCCTGGCGCTGGTGCCGATGGAACCGCGAGGCATGGTTGCCGAGGGGCATGCCGATGGCACCCTCTCGGTCTGGCTTTCCAGTCAATCAATCTGGCTGGCGCGTGTCCAACTGAGTACGATTCTGCATATAGCACCAACTGACATCAAGATCACCATTCCCCATGTAGGGGGAGCCTTTGGCGGCAAGACCAGAATCTGCGGCGAGGAGGCTGTGACGGCCTTCCTGGCGCTTAAGTTGCAGCGCCCCATACGCTGGTTGGAGAGCCGCGAGGAAAATATCGTCTCCATGGGACATGGTCGGGGCCAGCATGCCAGTATCCAGGCCGCCGTTCGTAAGGATGGGACGGTGCTGGCGCTTAAAGCCGAGTTTTTTGCCGACCTGGGCGCTTATCCTGGGGACTATAGCATCCTCACCGTCGATTCAACGGCTTCGATGATCTCCGGCACGTATGCGATTCCGGCCATTACGACCATTGTCCATGCTGTGAAGACCAATGCTGTTCCCACCGGCCCCTATCGCGGGGCAGGACGGCCTGAAGCCTGTTATTGCATCGAGCGCACGATGGATGCCATTGCGCACGAACTCGCGCTGGACCCTGTTGACGTGCGCCGACGGAACCTGATTCCCCAAGAGGCGTTCCCCTATACAACGGCCACCAATACGACCTATGATTCCGGCGCTTACAGCTATGCTCTGGATACCTTGTTGGCCGCAGCGAACTATCAGCAACTGCGCGCTGAGCAGGCTCGTTTGCGTTCACAAGGGCAGTATATCGGCATCGGCCTCAGCGTCTATATCGAGAGTACCGCGATGGGTGGGCAGGGCATGAGCGGACAGGCAGATAGCGGGCAGGTGCGCATTTCCCCTGATGGCAAGATTCTTGTCGAGAGCGCTTCGGTCGATAGTGGGCAAGGTCACGCCACTGCATTTGCTACCATAGTTGCCCAGGAGTTCGGCGTTCCTCTTGAGCAGGTTGAGGTCTACATCGGAGACACGCCCAACAGCCATTCGCTGGCTACCTTTGCCAGCCGCAGTATGGGAGTTGGGGGCGTCGCGCTCAAGCTCGCGGCGCAGGCGGTGAAAGCGCAGATGCTCAAAGTGGCCTCGCACCTGCTCGAAGTGGATGAGGGCGATCTTGAACTGCACGAGGGAACAGTACGGGTCGCCGGTGTTCCCGGTAAGGCATACACATTTGCCCAACTGGCCCGTATTGTCGAGGATCCCGTACAGAAAAAGCAGTTCCCAGAGGATCTTCAGAAAGAACTGCTCAAGGGGTTATGTAGCATGCAGGGTTTCGAGCCAGCAGATTTATCGTATCCCTTTGGCGCACACCTGGCCGTCGTGCAGGTAGACCCACAGACTGGCGAAGTGAATTTCCAACGCTATGTTGCGGTAGATGATTACGGCCATGTTCTGGTACCTACGCTGGTAGAGGGTCAGACACACGGCGCTATTACGCAAGGTATCGGTCAAGCGCTCTATGAAGAGATGGCCTACGACGCGAGCGGGCGGGTAATTAGCGCAACCTTGATGGATTATGCTGTTCCTCTTGCCAAAGAAGTTCCCTCTTATGAGCTTATTCTGACCGAGACACCCAGTCCGCTCAACGTTCTCGGTGTGAAAGGAGCCGGTGAGGCGGGCACAGTAGCCGCTCCCGCTGCCGTGACCAATGCTGTGATCGACGCGCTGCTTCCGCTAGGCGTGACGTCCCTGGATGTTCCACTCACGCCTTATAAGGTCTGGCAAGCTATCCAGCAGGCCAGAGGAGGAACGGCTTCGTAACGTATTCCAGGGCGACCACAAGGACGCCTCATCATCATCAGGTTAAGGAGCAATGGCGCTGCTTCCAGGGCAGCGCCTCTTCGAGTTGTGCTGCCAGGCGCAGGAGGGTCGCTTCGTCGCCGTATCGTGCCACTAGTTGCACGCCTATCGGTAATCCCTCGCTCGATTGCCCCAGGGGTAGGCTTATTGCTGGTTGCCCTGTCATGTTGAAGAGCGGGGTAAAAGGTACCAGGGCAAACAGTTTGTTGAGCCAGTCCCTGGGCGTCAGCTTCGGATCGTTCTGGTTGAGAATGCCCAGCAGAGGAGGGGCGCTAGCAGTGGTTGGAGTCACCAGCACGTCGTAGGAGCGGAAGAACGCGCTCACGTCTCTAGTAATGGTATTACAGAGCCGCAGCGCTCGTAGCAGGTCTACGGCTGTGAGGCGACGTCCATATTCCACGCTGGCAAGTGTCACCGCCTCTAGCACATCCAGGCCGAGATCAATGCCACGAGTCTGAGCGAGGCCAAGAGCGCTATCAGCGACACCAGCCGTCCAGACCGGGAGGATAGCATCGACGAAGCGCTCCCAATCCAGGTGGGGACTGGCTTCCTCTACATCGTGTCCCAGCGCGGCGAGTTCACGGCAGACCAGCGAGACTGTGTTTGCATACTCTTTGTCAACAGGCGTTCCCGACCAGGCTTGCGTCGTCATCGCTATACGTAACCGCCCCGGAGGAGTACCCACTTCTTGAGCGTAGGGACGTGCTGGCGGGGAAGCGAAATATTTGTCTCCAATCCCCGGCCCATGTACAGCATCAAGCAGAGCCGCCGTATCTCGCACCGTCCGTGCCAGCGCAAAATCAACGCCAAGACCTGAGAGGCGTTCGTCGGTATCCGGTCCCGGTGGGACACGCCCTCGCGTCGGTTTGAGTCCCACCAGTCCACACCAGGCCGCAGGAATACGGATGGAACCAGCGCCATCGGTCGCGTGTGCTACCGGAACTGCGTGTGCTGCCACCAGAGCCGCAGATCCCCCGCTCGATCCGCCTGGACTGCGAGAGATGTCCCAGGGGTTATGTGTAGGGCCATTGACGACAGGCTCGGTGGTGACGTTGAAGGCGAACTCCGGCGTCGCGGTTCGCGCCAGCGTGACCAGCCCAGCTTGCTTGAACCGCGTCATAAGCTCGGTATCATGGGGATAGACGATGCCTTCTCCGGCCAGCCGTGTGCCCATGCCGATCTTGACCCCCGCCGCGTGCAGCGAGAAATCTTTGATAACGAAGGGCACTCCCGCAAATGGCCCGGTGGTCGAGGCAGGCAGTGCTTCCTCAAACAGTCCTCCGACGAGAGCGTTCAGGGCCGGATTCACCGCCAGAATAGCCTCTCGTGCGACTTGTTGCACCTCCTGAGCTGAAACTTGCCCGCTCCTGATCAACTGCGCGAGGCCAACTGCATCATACTCACGATACTCTGAAATATGCATACTACCCTCCAATCTTTCTAAACTACCTTCTACGCTTTTTCATAAATACCCTGTCCTTGTGCAAGCCATCTGGCGGTAACTAGCCCTGCCACATTCATATCAAGCTCCAGTGGCAGACGAAAACGCCTGATTCCCCTTTGTTCAAGCAACGAGAAACATCCTCCATTTTTACGCATTTTTTCTTGACAACCTCAGCCAATATGACTACACTCTTGCTGTGGTTTAGGCCACTATCTGATCGTCAAGAAGGAGAACAGTTATGACTCATCACTCTCAGGAGATGCAGCAGCGTATCCAGGAGGCTAAAGAGACCCTGCTCCAGCACGGCTTGATCGAGTGTACCCAGGAAGCAAGCCAGCGTGATGGGATTGCCTATTTATGCGCTTTTGTGTATCCACATGATCAATGGCCCGTCTGCTATACCTGTGAAACGATTGAGGATTTGCTCGCGCTGGCTGCGCTGGCCAGGGCTTCTGCCACCTGAGGACGGTGTTTTGTATCCGAAGGCACTCAGAGAATACCACAAACCTCGGAAAGTGGGAGCATCGTCTCGAATTGTTTCTGGGTCGAGTGTTGCTCCCACTCGCGCTCCGTCGTCATGCCGACCTTCATGAGGGAAGGTTGCGCAGCATATAGCTCTCCTTCTGCTTCTCCGGCCACAAGCAATGAACTCTTGCCCTGTTCAGGCAAGGGCTTTGTGTCCAAAGACGCTCAGATAATACCACAACCCTCGGAAAGTGGGAGCCATCATCTCCACCTGCATCTGCGTTAAGAGGTGTTCCCACTCACTCGCTGTCGTCACCCCTGTTTTGATTAAAAAAGGTTGTACCAGGGTGAAGCCGGCAATAATATTGCGACAATTACTGACATGCAGGTCGGTGTCGGCAGAGTAGTCCAATACATGGGCCTGCAACCCCATCTGTCGCCAGCCTGCCTCGCGCAGAAAAGCTCCCAGCATCGGCGTGATCCTCGCCTCCTCAATCCCAGGAACAAGCGCACGCCCCGTGCGTGCCAGCGCCTGCTCAATACGCTGTTGTGTGTACTCAAAGGCCGGACTATTGGTCACGCCCACACGATCACATTCGGTCAAGCAGATATGCCCTCCTGGACGGGTGACCCGCCAGCACTCTTTGAGCAAGGGCACCCAATCAGAGGGATACATCAACCCTACCAGAAAGCGTGCGTTGATGTAGTCGAAGGTCTCATCGGCAAACGGCAAGGGCTGTTTGATGTCTGCCACCTGAAAGTGCGCGTTGTCCAGATGCTGCACCTGAGCCTGCATGCGCGCATAGGCCGTCATGCGTTCGCTGATGTCTATGCCCGTTACCTCCAGATGCGGGTAATGGAAGGCCACTTCCTGTACCCAGCCACCGGGGCCACAGGCTACATCGAGCACGGTGGTAAGCTGTTCCGGTTCGATGTGATCGGGGAACCACCAGCCCATAGTGGCGGTGATCATCCGATCCTGATCCAGCAAACGTGCCATCTCCGCTGTATGTTCAGAATCAATCACATAGCTATTGCGTTCGGCTGAAGCCTCAAAGGCGTCGGTCATGAGGTCTTTCCTTTCTGTTTGCCCTGGGACAACGAAGCAGTCGGGGCATCACTGGTCTCGGTGCGGGCCTCCTCCCTGCGCGCGTCGAGCAACTCGCGTTCAAGCTGGTGTAACACCTGCCGCTCGGCCTGCTGCATGCTCATCGCCTGCCCCTGCCGGGCGCTGGCTTGCAGCACCCTGTTCACACGAGTCCAGTAATGACGCATCCACTGCTGCTGCTCTTGCACATAGGGAAGCACTCCCAATTGCAGGTGCGTTGGCTCAATGAACATCGATGTATCCAACAGCAGGGCCAGCACCTGCGCATAGCGAGTCAGCGCCGTCTGGTGGGCCGACGTGAAAGAGAACGCCTGACAGCTCGAAGCACACAGGCTGCCCGCGATGCGACCGGCCCGCATCAGGGGGGCGGCAATCGCGCTCGATTCGCCCGGTGCGGCGTAGCCGGGGGCCAGTGAGGTCGGTGCGCCCAACGCTTGATTGGCCTGGGGACGCAGGCTCTGGGCCGTCGCTCCCATCAGCGACTCGATGCCCACCAGATAGGCCACCGTGTCCAGGCGTTCGCGGAACGGGGGCGTGCCACGTCCCAGGCGCACCATGAGGGAACGCACCGGCTCGCCTTCGGCAGGGGGCGTACAGAGGGCCACCTCGACGAACATGCCGGTCTGCTGCGGGTCGAGATGTTTGAGGGCCTGTTGTACCACCATTTCTGGTAAGAGCGCCTGATAGATGGGTTCGGGCGTAGAGGCCGCCGTTTCACACACCCGCAGCAGGAAATCCAGTGGGGGGGCGTTCGGCAGCCCGGTATCACGGGTGTCAGCTGACGGCTCGAAGAGGGTAGGGAACTCCTGCTCTAAGGCGCGGCGGAGGCGATCCTGCTGGGCAGGAAGCGCCAGGGGCAACAAACGCAAGGTAGCAGGACGCGGCTGGGATTCCCCACGCAGCCAGCGACCCAGCGTGACGACATTGACGTGCAACGCCTGGGCGATGCGCTTGCGCTCTGTCGGTGTGCGCATGGCCTCTTGCAAGATGGTGCGCCAGGACAGGGGATGAGAGTCCTCCGACACTGCATGGGCCTCCTTTGCTTCTCAAACGTGTCTATGGTACGTTCTCGTCATGGAGTACGCGATGCTCATCTCAAGCATAGCAGGAAGGATGGATGATGTCAAGCGTGGGATGAGGTAGTGGGGGCCACAGAAGATAGCAGCAGCACAAACGGCATGGCAAAGACCATCGCCAGGGCCTTGCGCGGCAGGCTGCTATCATCCCCAACCTGAGAAGCAGAGGCATCCCTGCCTCGTCTATATATCTGAAATTCTCATAGCGAAATGGTGCGGTATCTCTTTCGATTTACTATGGCCGTTGCCATTGTTGTTCTTATTCGTATGATTATTGTTAGCATTATTATGCGTATTATTATTTTTGCTTGCACCTGCCGTGCTATTCCCGGTTTCATTCTTTCCTGGATTGGTTACGATAATTGCAGCAGTTTGGACGGCGGTTCCATCGGGATTCAGAATCCCGATCTCCTGGTAATGAGGGCTGCCCGCCGGGCTGATGATGAAGATAAACGTGCCATTCTGCTCGCTTCCCTGGATGGTTGTTGCCTGACCATCTATTACCAGCAGAACTCCCGGCTGAATGCCAGTGCCGAGAATGCTAATGGTTGCTTGTCCCCTTGCCTGCGTTGGCAAAGTCAGGGTCACACGTTGCAAGACAGGAACACTCGCTCCCAGATGTGCCAGTGTCGTGGTCGTCGCAAGGCGTTCTGGCAGAGCGAGGTGGGGGAGCAGGCCATATAGCGTGTGGAAAGTACGTTCTTTGAGCGTGGTCAGCTCGCTAAAGAGCCGGTCACGCTGTATTCCTGGTGGCAAGGTTGTGATGGTACTCATCGCTGCCTCCATCTCCTGCTCCAGAGCCTGCAATTCCTGACGATAGGCCTGTGCATCAGCAGGATTGGCAAGATGCGTCAGAGCGGTGAGGTGGTCCTGTACAAATTGCAGCGAGAGTTCTGCACGACTTTCCGGTGAACTAGAAAGCGCCATTTGCACATGCTGTTCCCAGTGTTTGACTTCATAGAGGGGATTGTCAGGATTTGTGGCCTGTGCTCCTGCTATGAGGACACCGCTACCTACTACTAGCAATACTATCACCAGACTCAGGGCCGGGGCCAGGATGGGGCGCAGAGAGGGTAAGAACCGCCATGACCGGTCTCTTGCTGTCCGGGTTGCGTGCAATACTCTCGCGCGTAGCAGCAGGCGTTCCTCTAATTGCTGGGCAAAATCTGGGTCTGGTTGGAGGAAAGGGGCCGACCGCAAACGCTGCGCCAGCACAACAAGCCTGTCCACTTCAGCATCACGCTCACCGATTGATGGGGATGAGGAGATGGGATGAGTTTGTACATTCCCCAGTTGCTGCTCAAGCTGTTCGTTGAGTCGTTCAGACGGTGAGTTCATAAGACCTTCCCCTTCTGTGGTATATGGATAGCGTTACGCCCCTGCTCTGCTCCCTGCCACTTTTCCAGCAGATGGTGCAAACGATGCAAGGCGCGAAATTGTAATGCTTTGACCGCATTGGTATTCTTGCCGATCATACGCGCGATGGTAGTGAGGTCATACCCCATAATCAGCCGACCTATCAGCACCTGACGCTGCTCTTCCGTAAGCATGTTGATAGCTTCGACGACATGCCTCCATTCATCGCGGGCCTCGGCCCAGCGTGCTGGATCGGCCTCTGGGGAGGTAGATGGCAGGGTATCACTTTCACTTTGATCTCCTTCCTCTCCCATATGCGGTTCGAGCGAAACGAGGAGCAACTGCTGTGTCCGCTCACGATAATAGCCAGCGACGGTTATCCGTGCGATCTTCAGCAACCAGGCGGCAAAGCTGGCCTCGTCGTTGGCACGGGTCCGACCGATGCCCTCAATCATCTGTAAAAACACCTCAGAGGTCAAATCTTCTGCGATGGCTCTCTCTGGGACACGGATGGCTATATAGCCGAAGATGGCAGGAAGAAACTGACGGTAGAGTACGCCGAGCGATTCGGGTTCTCCCCGTCGCGCTCCAGCAAGCTGGTCGCTAAACACCAGTGGCCGATCCCGCTGGCCGGATGGATCGTCCTCAGTAGTCCGTCGCCAAAAAGACATAGAAGCCGCCTCTCCCACGATGTATCGAATTGAGTCCTTCTCCCCGGAGAAGAAAACACTTCTTGCTGAAATATAAATAGTAACTACGGCGGAATGACGGTGGCGTTCGGCTCAGGACGCCCCTCCGTATGCCGCAACATTGAAGCCCTCATTAAGAAGGGTTGCCATACTGCCTCTTGTCGTTACGGCTATGGGAGAATTTACCTAGAGAGCCTCGCGGTCGAAATGACGGCAGACGGTACTTTTCCCCATGAAAGCATTCTTCCCTCTTTAAATGCTTTTTCATCACAGGTGATTTCCCTTGTACAGGAACGTTCTAAGTGAGAAAAATGGCTGGCCCCCATACCCAATAGGGTTCCAAAGACAACTATACTCCTGACAGGATGCTTGTGAGCCAGTGCATTCGGTCGCTTTTTCTCGCCGGGAAGGGTGAGCGAGGATCACATTGGAGACAAGCATTCCTGAAGTGATACGATGGAAGGATTTTGGAACGATGAAATGGATTGGTCTACTACACGCAAAATTGATCATTGTTGCGCTTATCAGTGCAGCTGTTGTTGGGGGAGCAACAGCGGCCTTTGCAGCCACTCCTGCCGGACAGCGGATAGTTCATGGTCTGACCGTGACGGGACATGCGCAGATGACACCCTCTCCCTCACCAGTTTCTCATCAGAACAATGGCAAGGATACTAACAAGGACAAGCACCAGAAGAGTTGTCCCGGACTTCCAGAGGCCCGACAACTGGCGGCTAAATATGGCCTGAGTACAGAGAGTCAGGGCGCTGCTGTGATGGCGCTGTGCGCATTACACACCGGCACATTCAAGGGCACAACCCCGACTGGAACAGTGGTCTCTTCTCAGCGCGTCTTTGGCTATGGGGAAATTGATATGCTGTTGACCTATGCGCACTATTTAGCGGCCCATGATCAAACCAATGCCAGTGGCACCTTGACGAATAGCAATGTGCAGAGCTATCTGGCGCTGGCTCTCAAGGGGTGTGGTACGACACCGGTACCTGTATGTGTGACAACGGCTCTTTCCGGCCACCAGCCCGATCATGGCAGCACAAACGGCACTCCCACCGGGACAGGACACGGCAACAATCAAGGCGCGGGGAATGGTAACAGCGATCCTGGTCAGGGAAAAGGTGGCAAGCCCGGCACTGTTCCTCCGACGGGTACGCCTGCATCTCATCATTAAAGAACTCAAAATTCGACAAGACAGCAAGAATCTGACCCGCCCCAATGGCGAACTGTTGGAGAGGGATATACTCCAACAGCCTTGCCAGACATGACAGGTATCGAGAGAATAAAGTATCTCACTACCTATTGCTTGCTTCAAGAGCAATGGGTAGTGAGATACTTTTTTAGAATCGGTTGATAGAGCCTCACCATGTCGGCGGATCATACGATACTATACCTTGCTATTCACCTTATTTCCTGAAAAAGCACAGATCGTTGCGGTCGATGGTGCGCACGAGGACGGAGCGGTCGAGGTATTTGTTGCCGCGTTCGCAGGAAGTTTCAGGAGCGAACATGCAGGCGTGGCAGGCCGCGCCGTGCAGGGTGTTATCGTCCATGCGTGTGTGTTCGGCGCACAGAGGGTCAGAGGCGCAGTGCTGCATGGCCTCTAACGCGCCATCGATGTGGTAGCCAAGCTGCTTGCCCTGGCTGACCAGACCGCCGAGCGTGCCCTCGCTATCGGGCGCGGAAGTGTAGAGCAGGATACCGGCCATCGGGCCACCCGTGCTGTCCGCCGCCTGTGCGTAGATACGTTCGCGGATGCTGGCGGCGGTATAGCCGCATTCCAGCGTAAGTTGCCGCATCAGCGCGTGGGCGAAAGTGTGCAGCAGCACGTAGCGGATATCGGGATAGTTGGCCTCCGGCGAGGGGATATGGCGCGCGCTCCGCCAGCGTTGATGGGCCATGCGGAAGAGACTGTTGTGTTGCTGCACGTTCAGCGCCTGGAGCCAGGTTTGCAGCGCCTGCTCACGAAATTGGATGAAGATGCCCTCGCCGCGCACCTCGCCTGCCGGAACCCACGTGGGCTGACGGCGCGCCAGCGGCATGATATGCTCGGCGGGTAGCTCTTCGTCTTCGGCATAATCGCCCAGCGACTCAATGCGCGTGAAGCCGGTCAGCGCGTAGACTTCGCGCAAACGCTCGACCAGCACGACCTGCTCGATCACGTCTTCATAGCCTTCAGGAGCGCTGGTCGGGGTGGCGGCGAAATCGTCGCTCTGGGGCGCGCTCTGTGGATGGCTCAGCACCTGCCATTCCGGCCCCTTGAGATCACCGGGACGGGTAAGTGTCTCTTGCTGCTCACCGCGCTTTTTTTGTTCCACACGATGCCAGACCTCAGCGTCGCTGTAGCTGGTCAGGGCCTCCTGAAGCAAGGGGATGAGGCGGAAAGCTGCGATATGGCTCTCGTTCTGCGCGCCTTGCAGGATGTTCCAGTGCTGCTCAACGAGCTGGCCCAGCGGATCGGCGAGCGTGGGCAGCGCGAGCGTGGTGAAAGTCAGCGGGAACCATGTGTTAGAGGCCGCCAGCAGAATGGTGCGCGCCTGATACTGGCAGGTTTTTTTCTCAAAGTCGCGCAGATGCGGGCGGCGTCCGCGACAGGTCGGATGGTAGCGTTGTTCTTCATTACTGCTGAAAGCGTCTGACATCGGACGGCTCTGTCCACAGGTATCGCATTTGATGTAGATGTCTGAAGGTTCGCCGGAGACGCCGACTTCCAGCATGCGCAGAACGGATTTGCACTGGCGCTCGCCATGCACGAAATGGTGCCAGGGGAAGTCGTCCAGGTGGCCCGCCTCGCAGGCGATCATGAAGCGCGATGGCAGCACGATAGGTTGTTTGCCACAGTTGTCATGGCGGTAACAGGTGCGGTCGGGATGATAGGGATTGGTTTGCAGCTTAAAGTAGCCCATCTCGACCGGGGCCAGCAGGTGGCAGGCGGGGCAGACCATCCAGCGCGGAAAGGCGGAGACCGGCACGCCGACATAGTTGGCATGCTCCCAGGGATTATCTGACTGGCTAATGGGCGGCGTGAGCAACTGGCGAATCTGCCCACCCAGCACCGATTGAACAGCGCGTAGCAGGCGCTCCTCTTTGATCTCGCGCGTCTCCACCGTTTGCCAGTCGTCCAGGCCCATGATGAGCGTGGAGAGATGGGGCAGGTCGATGATAGCGCCGACGCCGTAGCTGAGCAGCAACTGGCTGGGGCGAATCTCGCCCACTGGATATTTTTTTGTGAACGGTTTACTGGTGGTCATGGCCTTCTCCCTCCTCAACTGGTGCCTCAGCGGTTATCTCATCCTCGCCCAGTGGGCGCTCATCAAAGACCAGTTTTACTATTGGCTCAACGTCGCGCAGGGAGTTGAGGCAGGTGAAGGGTTGCCAATCGCCCCGCTCCGGCGCTGTGAGCAGACCCAGCGTGACGCCATCATGTACGGGTTTGTAGCCAAGCCGGGGATATTTTTTGGCCTGCGCCACCCAGTAATTTTTCAGGCGTAGCAGGTCGCGGCGCACGCGCTCGATAGCCTCGGCATCGCTGGTAATCTCTTCGGCGCGACGCAGAATAGTCTGGAAAGCCTGCTCGAAGGCGGGCGTGTCGGCGCTGACGTTGCCCGCCGTATCGTTCTTGCTATACTGCATGCCAGTCAGACGCACGAGGCTGACGAGCAGAGCTGCCAGCCCGCGATCCAATGCGCGGGGCGCGAAAGGTGTCACCGAGAGCGCTTCGACCTGCCGGTAGAAGGTGGCATGATAGTACTCAAATTGCTCGTAGTGCGAGAGGTCACGAGGGCGCGCCCAATTGTAGACGACGCAGACCAGACCGGGGAAGGTGCGTCCCACGCGGCTGGTGGCCTGAATGTACTCGGCGGTGGTTTTGGGCTGGCCTGTAACGACCATCAGGCTCAGCCGTTTGACATCGACGCCCACCGAGATCATGTTGGTTGCCAGCAACACATCCAGCGGCTTCACGTTATTCCCGCCACCGAAACCAACACCCAGGCGGCTCAGCACCTCTGGAATATCGGTGGAGCTTTTGCGCGAGGTCAGTTCCTCGACGACGGGCTTACGGCGTTTGGCCAGGCCACGCTCGTCCATGCGGCGCAGGCGCGTGGTCACATCGTCATCGACGAGGCGGCGCATCCCTCCAAGCTCGCTCATCGAGTTGAAGTAGCCCACCAGCGTCATCCAGGGGTCTGCCGCCGCGCCGTATTTCTCATAGAGTACCTGGGCGGCGGCGAGAAGGGCCACGTAGACGCGGATCAGCGCGGCTTTGAGGCGGCGACCGTTGGCGCACACGCCCAGGTAGCGCCGTCCGGGCGTCTCATCGGTGGCCGGACGCTGGCGCGAGAAGAAGTTGTCTCCGGTGTCCAGGCCCTGCGGTGGGAAAATGGCGACCTTGCGCAGGAAGAGAGCGCGTATCTGGTGTTCGGCCTGTCGAATGGTCGCGGTGGCGGCGATCACTTTTGGACGTACTGCTTTGCCGTTGACCGTCCAGGTGCAGAGGGCGTCGATGGCGGTTTCGTACAGGCCGACCAGCGTGCCGAGCGGGCCGGAGATGAGGTGCAGTTCGTCCTGAATAATCAGGTCGGGCGGGCGCAGAGGCACGTGCGGTTTAGAGCTGGCGGCGGGCAAGTTGCCGAGCGCTTTATGATGATCGCTATCCTCCAGGTCGGCGGCGCGGAAGCCGTGGCGGCTGCACCGCCGCTCGACCTGCCCGAAGAGCATCTGTGTCTCACCTTTCCAGGGCAATTGCGCGAATTTATCGACGGTGGCGATCAGCAGCGCGGGTAGCAGGCGATAGATCTCTTCATCTACTACCACGACGGGCAACCCTTCGCCGTGCGCTTTTGCTTTACTGAAGGCGCATTGTCCATAGGGGTCGCTACAGTAGATCAGCGTGCGCCCGCGTCCCTTGTTGAGAGATTCGACGATGATGTCTTTGCCGCTCTCGATGACTGAGCCGCACCAGGGGCAGTGCGTCAACTGGCGCGGACTGCCGACGCCGCCGAATTTGCCTCTGGCGATGCCGTGATCGCTGGTGATGATCTCCGCGCTGTCCTCCGTGCGGTTGGGCGTGGAGTGCATGCCGACCCAGAGGCCGAGCCGGAAAGGTGTGTTGCCCCAGGTGGCGCTGTCCGCGCGCCGGATAATTTCGCAGGCGCAGATGAGCGCGGCGGCGCGCTGGAACTGTTGCAGGGTGAGCAGGCGTAGCGTGTAGCGCATCAGCACGGCCACGCCATCCTGGCCGGAGCGGCCTTCAATCATCCCCTGCAAGCGGCGAATGGCGAGCGTGTAGGCGGTCAGGCCCAGATATGCCTCGGTCTTGCCGCCGCCTGTGGGGAACCAGAGCAGGTCGGCGAGCGCGTCCGGGTCGGTACTGCGCTCGGCATGATGCAGGTCGGTCAGGGCGGGCAGATTGAGCAGGATGAAGGCAAGCTGGAAAGGTCGCCAACTGCGGTTGTGAGGCGCATCAAGGTCGGCCCACGTGCGTGTGCCGCCATTGTGCCGCTCTTCGGCGTAGAGCGTATGCAGGCGCTGCTGCCACATGGCGCGGTTCATGAAGGCGAAAGCCCGCGCCGCCTGCGGCTGACTGCTGAGCAGATCAATACCGGCGCGGATGCGCGCCAGTGTGCTACGACACTGCGCCAGCGCCTCTTGCGCCGGAACCCGATAGGCTTGTAAGCCCTCGGCGGGATCGCTGATGCGCCGCTCCTGCTCGTCAATCCACTGTGCGTAGGCATCGGTGAGCGGAGAGAGCGCGGCTGGCAGGTCGGCAGAGGGCATTTCTGCCAGTGTTTGCATGTCCAGCACGAGGCCGCTGAGGGCCGGTAGCTCTTCGATGGTAGGGGCTTCAGTGAGTGGCACGTCGTAGACGGGCAGCACGCGGGTGGTGAGGCGCACGGCACAGGTGGGTTCATCCGGCAACGTCTCGGCATGCACGCTGACACCATGACCGACGGCGAAACTGACCTGGCGACGATAGAGCATCGCCATCGCCTGCGCCTCTCTGGTGACAGACGCAAGCCGTTCGGCGGGGCGCTGCTGAAAGATAGGGCCGCCGCCGGGAGCCTCGACGCGCAGTTCGGGCTGAAAAAGCCAGGCCATGTCACGCGACTGCTTCGGCTCGCGCTGCCCGTTGACCAGGAAGAGCGTGACCAGCCAGTTCGTGGCGGTGCGGCGCATCAGGCCCTTGACGTAGACATCGGGCTGCGCCTCCGGCTCCGGTTGCCAGCGTTCGATGGGGCCTTCTTGCAGGGGAAACACCCGCTGGCCCTGCCGCTGCGAGCGCTGCCAGACGGTTTTAGGCGTGCCGCGTGCCGTGGTGAGGCGGCGGCTGTGACCGCGCTGATAGTGGCCCCAGCGCGCCGTGACCAGCAACTCGCTCGCATCCAGATCGACGCAGAACGAGAGGCCAATCGAAGAGGGGTTGAGGCTGCTCTTCTGCGCGCTGGCGCTTTCAACCGGCCCCTCGTCTGTCACGCCTTCCTCAACCTCCATTTTCTCCAGATTGTCCAGTCGATCCAGATCATCGGAGATGCTCTGCGCTGTGCTGGGTGCCAGCGCGCCGACGAGATAACGTTCGTAAACGCGATCCTCGTCCAGTTCCTCGTCTTCGCCGCCGACCGGCCCCAGCAGGTCGCGCACGACCATCTCTTCTAGCTCCTGACGCATGCGGGCGGGTGAAGGTGGCGTCAATAACGGTTGTTGCCTCTCTTCCCCGACACGCTTCGCTGTATCCAACGATGG
>DAOTVZ010000188.1:0-5159 GCA_034436045.1 Ktedonobacteraceae bacterium
CAGGAAATCTATAATGCCCTGTTGCCGGTGGTGATGATTGAAGGGGCGGAAGAGTTTTGCCTGCTGCTTGATAAAGAGAAGGTCGTTGATCTCCTCTTCACGCAACTGGTGGAGATCGCTGATGTGACGACGCATGAAGCGATGGTGCGACGCATCACAAAAGTACTGGCACGCTTTGGCGCTCTAGTTGTAGAGCGAGCGGCGCAATTAAGTCAGCCTTCCGTCGGTGTGACGCCCACCAGTGCCCGCCTGCGCGCCGCCGCCATTAATATTCTGGGGGGAACGGGAACCTATAAAGCTGTTGAGCCGCTGATTGCGCGTCTGAGTGACAGCGACCCCGCCTTAGTTCGACGCGCCGCGCATGGTCTGGTACACCTGGGAGCCGAACTTTCCCTCACCCGTGTCTTGCAGGTGTTGGAGAATCGCGCACAAGGGACGGCAACGCAGAATGTGCATCAGGCAGCGCTGGCCATACTGGAATATTTTCTTGATGAGCAGGATGTCAGACAGCAGCTTTCCCTCACCCAGTATCAGTCTGTGATCGAGGCGCTCATTGCCGTGTTGTCGTCACTCTATCAGGCTGAAACGCTGGTACAGCAGTATGCGCGCAAGTTGCTGGTGAAGCAAGCAAGGCTCGCGGCTCCTGAGCATGCGCTAGCAGTACGTGACAATCGGGCAGAGAAAGTGATCGAGGCGCTGGTGAATTGTTTGATGGCGCAAAATGAGATGACGGCCCACCACGCGACGTTGATTTTGCAAGAGGTTGGCGAAGTAGCCACGATACCGGTGTTAAACCTGTTGCGTGAGGGCGCGGATCAGATTCGTCTGCGCGTGATTGAGATTTTGCGTGTGACTCGTGACCCGCGTGGCCTTCCTCATTTATTGCGTCTCCTGGATGATTCTTCGTTGACTGTGCGCCAGTCGGCAGCCAGGGTACTCTATCTCTACGCACCGGAGAGCATTGCCGGTTTGATTGATCTCGTACTGACTCATTCCAGCGAGGCCACGGCTGAATTGGCGGCGACGATTCTAGCTGAGATCGGGCCGGAGGCGGTCGAGCCGATTACCAACGTGTTGTTTCATATCGTGCCCGGTCGGACGCGCTTGCTGGTGCATGTCTTAGAGCAGTTGCACGAAGAGGCTTCGCTGCCCGCGTTGCTGGCCCTGTTACAGATGCCGCAGCAGGAACCTTTGCTCACTATTGCGATTATTCGCGCCCTGGGGCAGTTTGCGGACGAGCGCGTGATAGTGCCCTTGCTGGATATGCTGCAAGATACCAACGCGCTGATCTATGAAGAAGCGATCAATACGCTGAGCATGTTAGGGCCTGTGGCGTTTGATAGCCTGCTGGCGGCGTTGGATACACCGGATGAGTCGTTCATCACACAGCGTATAAAACGAGCTATTCTCGGCATCATACCCTTCCCGGCGGAGCAACTGGTTGAAGCTCTGGGCTATGCCAGCGATGAACAGGCCGAACAGATTGTCGATATCATGGTGCGACAGGGCATCGAAGCGGCAGCGGTCGCGGTGAAGTATATGCTGCATCCTGATGAGCGCATTCGAGGCTATCTACACCGGATGTTGGAGATGATGTCCGGCTCCTTCGTCGTACCTGCTCTGCTCGAACTGCTGAACCAACCGGTTGAGATACGGCATGCCGCGACACATTTCCTGCTGAAATATCCCGATGCCGCCGTATCACCGCTGGTGGCCCTGCTTGGCGATGAAGAGCGCGGCGAAGTGGCAGCAGAGATTTTACCTCTCTTTGGCCTGCGTATTTTACGCCCTTTGCTGTCCGGCCTGGATGATCAGCGCAGTGTGGCTCGTGAGCGTGCCCGTGCTATCATGGTTCAACTGGTGCGGCACAGTGATGAGCCGCAATACGTTTTACGCGAGATAATCCAGTTATTCAATCCTGCTCCGCCTGTACGTGCCTATGAGACGTTGTTAGATATCGTGACAATGGAGTTAGCGCACGAGAGTATTCCCATCTTGCTGGAAGGTTTGGAAGATGCGCATCTGCTCAGCGATGCCGCTGAGGCGCTGGTACGTATAGCACGACGCGATGCCTATCGGCAAGAGGTGTTGACGCGACTGGCGAACGCGCTTTACCTGGATGAGAGGCGACATGGTGCAGAGACAACATTGATAAAGATTGCTGGCCCGGCGGTTGCAGTAGTTGGCCCATTGATGGTTGATGAGAATAGTGCTGTGGCAAAAACGGCGAAACGTATCTTACAGACCATCGGTGCGCCCTCTCTGCCGTTTATCTGGGAAGCCTACATCAATACTACCAATCGTCTCTTGCGCGAGGCTGCCCTGGAGGTGTTTCGTGCCATGCCAACCGCCGTCATCAAAGACGAGTTGATTACTATGCTGGGTAGCCAGCGACTCAACGATGTTTCGATGGCGGTCGCTCTGCTGCTGGAACGTAGCCGCGACGAGGCAACGCGCCAGTACGCCGATCTCTCAATAGTAGCAGAGCTGCTGGATTTTGTGCAGACGCACAATGATGAGCATGTCAATCAACGTGTTCTGGCAACGTTGCTGCTGATGGATGACCAGTTAGTGCTGTCCCCGTTGCTAGAACTGCTGGAGACGTATGCGCAGCAGCGCGATCAACTGATCTACTTACTGCTGCTCTTTGGGACAAAAGTGCAGGAGCAACTATTGCAGAGCTTTAATGACGAGAATACCAGTTTTGAGTTACGAGCCACGCTGGCAGCGGTACTGGCGATGCGCTCAGCGCCGGTCGCCGTGACAGAATATATTCAGCAGTTGAGCGATTTTGGCCTGGAGCGCATGGGCACCAGCGTGCTCTTCCCTACCCAGTTGCAAATCGCACTGAGCGCGTTAGGAGGACTGCTCGCCAGCAAGCAGTGGGATGTCAGCACGCTTGAGGCCATGCGTAACGCTACCCCTGTGGGCGATGCGTTACATGAATTATTTAGCGTGCTGCTCGGCTGGCGCTACGAGCCACAGGTGCAACAACTTGAACAGGATTTGCAGGCCGAGCGTGATGCGCATAAAAAAGAGGTGCTGGCGATAACGGCGCGTCTGGTGGATCAGCAGCAGCAACTAAGTTCTCTGGAAGACGAGTTGGAGCAGATGCGCAACGAACATGGGCAGCGAGGCCATGAACTCTTCAAGATGACGCGTGAGAAAGACGAGCTGGTGCGCAAGCTGGAACAGACAGAACTGGAGCATGAGACGATGCGACGCCAGATTCAGCAACTCTTGCGCGAGAATGATGCGCTCCGTGACCTCAACGATCAATTGCAGTGGCAGCTTGAGCAATACGAGCCGCGCAATTAGCTACTATGTTTTATGATACCTTTACTATGTGTCATTCGTGATTCCAATGCCTGAGTGCTGAATCATCTATATAGAATGGTGGTGATACAAGCGAAAGGAAACGAAGTATGACGCATCACGGCAAAGATTTGAGCGATGCCAAGCTGCTGAACGATAAGATCAAGGGCATTCATGTGGCGATGTTGACAACGATGGATGCTGATGGCAAGCTCCACAGCCGACCGATGGTGACGCAGGACGAAGATTTCGATGGCGACCTCTGGTTCTTTACCTATGACAATGCGCCGAAAGTCGGCAATGTCGCGGCTCATCCAGAGGTAAATCTCAGTTATGTGAAAGAGTCAGATAATCTCTACGTCTCTGTGTCGGGAACGGCTGAACTGGTACGAGACCGCAAGAAGATGGATGACTTGTGGAAACCGAGCCTCAAAACATGGTTTCCCAACGGCACAGGTGATCC
This sequence comes from Ktedonobacteraceae bacterium, assembly GCA_034436045.1. Lineage (GTDB taxonomy): Bacteria > Chloroflexota > Ktedonobacteria > Ktedonobacterales > Ktedonobacteraceae > H111-94. The sequence continues at coordinate 3,779 of DAOTVZ010000188.1, forward strand.
TCATCTGGCTCTACTCAAAGTACACGTAGAGAGCGCCGAAATTTGGGACATCCCTTCCGGCAAGATGGGCCGCCTGTATAGCGCGGTGAGGAGCCTGGCTACCGGCGGTAAAGAGGTTATTACTGAGGATATCAAGCTAGATATGAAGTAGCCTGTGCGGGGAGATGGCATCTTTCACTGGTGTCATCTCCCATTTCCTTCCTTATAAAATAAATAACTGCTCAATGATGAGCCAGTGCATAGCGTTGTCCTCTTTCCCGATGGCATAATTCCTCACACAAAAAAGAAGGAACCCTGACGTTCTTCATTCTAAAAAGCGGAGATAACTTCGTTTTTGCAATAGAGGCTGAGGTGTTGCAATGTCATCATATCCTATCTATGCCACATTAGCAATCAGTGCGCAGGAGGCGCTTTCTGGCGGCAAACGTGATCTGACATTACCCGATGGACGACGTATCTCGGTAGTTATTCCAGCTGGTGTACAGAATGGGCAGGTTATCAGGGTCGATGATCCCCCCATGACCGGCGATGCCGGTGTGACACAGCTCTACCTGACACTCACTGTCGTAAATACACCGCCTGTTGAACTAAACATACGCGGCAAGGCGACTGCGCAGGATATAGCCACCGTGATCCATCCCCTATCAGCAGAATCTGCTTTTGAGCAGAGTCTGACCTTGCTCAACGAGCCACAGAAAACGCAAGCTATGGCATACCGACACACCACCCTGTCCTCTGGCGCGGGCCAATCTCCTTTACCACTGGCGCAATCCAGGATGTCCGGTAATGCAAATGCGTTTGTCACTGCACAACCTTCTCGACCGCAACGCACAAAAAGGCCGGTCGCGCAAATGGCTCTTCTGGGAGCAATTATTGCCTTGCTACTGTTTGGCAGCGGTGGCCTGTACTACTACTTTGGCGTCGCGCACGCTGGGGGCGGTGGTGGTCATCCGACCGGCACTCCCTCTATCAATGGACAGCAACAAACGGCAACCGCATATGCGTATGAAACAGCGACGGCATCCGCAAATTCATACACGCCAACGGCGACTTCGACAGCAACAACGCCAACGGCGACTTCAACAACAACGACGCCAACAGTAACTGTTACCGGCACGGCGAATGGCAATCCTTATCCGCCCTACAGCGGGACACTGGTCATGAATGATCCACTACAAAATAATAATGCCGGTTATCAATGGGACATCAATAAGGATGCTACTGTCGGAAACGCCTGTCAATTTACAAATGGCGCGTATGAGATCACCATGCCTACCCATTATGGTGGCCCCTGCTTTGCCAGAAATACCAATTACACGAATTTTACCTATGAGGTGCAGATGACCTTTCTTCAGGCAGGCCCTTCCTTCAGCGGCGGTGG
>DAOTVZ010000189.1:0-6494 GCA_034436045.1 Ktedonobacteraceae bacterium
ACACTGGTGCTCGTCCCGCTCGCATCTTTTTCAAAGACTCATTCGATGTGATTAGGAGCAGCGTCACATAGCATGTATGCTACTATTCTTGTGGTATTTTCTTTTCTTCTGAGCGGGTAGTAGCAAGCTCTTTCATAACTATTTTTATTGCTTCTGTTGTCCAAATGTTTTAACTGAGAAACTGTCATGCTTGTATTAAGATTCAATAAAAATTTATGCTCTTCTTTTAAAAAGATATAGTAATTTTGGTATTCAGCACTTGAAACATCTAATTTTTGTGTTACAATAGAATTATGTTACCTGATTACAGGATGTAACAGGTTAGCGTGCCTGTAAAGGTACAATTTTTTCCTGTGTGAACATGGCAGTCTCAAAAATGGAGGAATCAGAAGGAATGAGAACTGAAAGAACCAAACGTCGCCCCTCGGTGGTAGGGTTGATCCTAAAAGAGCATAGGAAGCAACACGGCCTGACACAGGAACAGGCAGCGCATTATCTTGGCATCGAGCCGCGAACGCTGCGCATGTATGAGAATGGCGAGCGCTCCATTGAGAATGTGCGAGAGTTGCGGCGCATCGCTACGCTGCTCGGCATCGATCCCCAGCGTTTCGGCCTCGCAACCGTCACTATCGACAGTTGCACACCGGAGCAGATCGATGAAGTGGTTGCTAATACCTGGGGCTTCCTGGGGCAATCGCGCTTCTCTGAGGCACGCAGTATCATCAGTACCCTTTTGCAAGATATGGACTACTATCCTTTCGAGGATACAGAGCTACTTCGTTCTCTGGCCAGGGCACATCATGTTGCTGGGCACGTTACCGCTCTGACCTGTCGAACAACGGAAGTAGCGCAGGCCATTCGCCATTTCCAGCGTATGGAAGATATCGCGCGCTATATTAAGGACGATACCCTCCTGAATATCGCCCTGACATACCATGGCGACATGGAACGCCGACGCGGCAGCATGCAAAAAGCAGTAACCTATCTTGAGGCCGCGCGTGATACTACCCCCCAGGCCAACCAGGCGGCGCGTGGTGACGCCGCACAACTGCTTGGACGTATTTATTTACGAATGAATAATCGCGACGGGTTTGAACGCTCGTTAGGTCTGGCCGAAGAGATAGCCGCCGCCCTCAACCTGATCGGTGACAAGATTATGGGTGCCTTCAATCTGGGCACCGTCTATGAAGAATATGCTCGTGGCTGGATGACCCTCGGCCAGCATCAGAAGGCCATGTACTACATCGAGAAAGCTAAAAATGCCCTGCCAAACTCGAAACGCTGGGAATTGGTACTCGAAGCAACGAAAGCGGAAACGCTGGTGCGTGGGGATGATCTGCATGAAGGTATCAAACTGGCTGTTTCCGTAGCCCAGTGTGCGCGCACTCTTGGCCATAACCGTCTGCTTGAACGCATCTATCGCCTTCACAACTACCTGGATCGTAAGGTTTTTGAAATTGGGCAAGCCAACATGCTACTGCGTGAGGCGCTTATCGGGCCGTTTGAAGCGCAGTGCTGAAAAGAAAGCTCTGACTGGCAGACGCCGCAATATCCAATCGCCTCGCATGTACCTTTCTTGCATCTGCCAGCTCAAAGAGTTGCAACAGGTGGCTAGCCCTGCTTATGGCGATATACCAGGGCCAGCCAGTCCTCGATCATCATCTGCTCGACCAGTTCCAGTCCAGCGGCCAGTAAGGGTTGCTCTGCATCGGTACGACGCGCCTCGATGATCCCGCTGACTATGAGCAAACCATCAGGAGCCAGTACTTGCGCCAGTTGCGGAGCAATCGAGCCAATGATATGCGCAATAATGTTGGCAACCACGAGATCATACTGACCCGCCATACGTACCGCTTTAGCCTCATCCAATACGCCTGACACGACCTGAATCTGCTTGCTCAGGCCGTTCATCTCTACGTTGGCACGCGCGCTTTCTACCGCTACGCTGCTATTATCAATGGCATAGACCGACGTGGCACCGAGTTTGGCGGCGGCAAGCGCCAGGATGCCGGAGCCAGTACCAACATCCAGCACACGCATCCCTCTCTGCACATACTTCTCAAGCAGTTCCAGGCACATGCGCGTGGTGGGATGCAGGCCCGTCCCAAAGGCCATACCGGGATCAAGCGTCAGCACGACCTCCGTGTCCTTTGGCGTATAGTCGCGCCACGAAGGGCGAATGACCAGGCGTTGCCCGATATGCGTGACATAGTAGTATTCTTTCCAGGCATTGGCCCAGTCCTCTTCCTTGACCACGCGCTGCTGCAATTCGCCCACAAAATGCTGGCCCAGGCTGGCAAAGTGCCACAATCCCTCGGAGATACGCTGAATAGTATCCTCCTCCTTGCCATCCATCGGCACATAGGCATGTAAGACAACCGGCTGGTTTGGCAGAATGCGATAATCCTGTCCCTCATCAACCAGTTCAAACGGCTCTTCAATCGCTATGCCCTCACAGGTATAACGGCTTAATAACTCGCTGACCGACTCAACCGCATCCGGGTGAGCCTGCACCGTTAGCTCCAACCACTGCATATTTTTACGATCCTCATTTGAGATTCATCGCGTTCGGGTTTAGAACACGGCGGGTTCCATGTACTCTCCGAAGACTTCGCGGAAGACGCCCATGATCTCGCCGAGCGTGGCATAGGCTTTGACCGCCTCGATAATATAGGGCATCGTGTTCTCGCTACCTTCGGCGGCGCGTTTGAGATTCTCCAGCGCGCGGCGACAAGCTATCTGGTCGCGCTCGGTGCGCACACGATTGAGGCGCTCAAGATGCACCTTCTGGCCCTCATAGTCTACGTAGAGCGTTGGTACTTTGATGTCTTCCTCAATCACAAAGTCGTTCACACCGACAATGGTACGCTTGTGCTGATCGATCTCCTGTTGATAGCGATAGGCTGACTCGGCGATCTCGCGCTGGAAGAAGCCGTTCTGAATGCAGGCCATTACCCCACCGAGCGACTCGATCCGATTGATATAGTCCATCGCGGCCCTCTCGGTTTCGTCGGTCAGCGCCTCGACAAAGTAGGAGCCACCCAGCGGGTCAACGGTGTTAACGACGCCGCTCTCGTATGCAATGATCTGCTGCGTGCGCAGGGCGATCAGCGCGGCACGCTCGGTCGGCAGAGCCAGCGCCTCGTCCAGCGAGTTGGTGTGCAACGAGTTGGTGCCACCGAGGACGGCAGCCAGCGCCTGAATAGTCGTGCGCACGACGTTGTTATCGGGCTGCTGTGCGGTGAGCGAGACGCCAGCCGTCTGCGCGTGGCAACGCAACAGCCACGAGCGCGGGTCTTTTGCCCCATAGCGTTCACGCATCAAGCGCGCCCAGATGCGGCGGGCCGCACGGAATTTGGCAATCTCCTCGAAAAAGTCGTTATGCACATCAAAGAAGAAGGAGAGACGCGGCGCAAAATCATCGATATTCAAGCCGCGTGCCAGCGCAGCTTCGACGTAGGTCAGGCCGTCGGCCAGCGTGAAGGCTAGTTCTTGCACAGCAGTCGCGCCCGCTTCGCGGATATGATAGCCACTGATACTGACGGTATTCCACTTAGGCATATATTTCGTGCCGAACTCGATGGTATCTACGACCAGGCGCATCGAAGGTTCAGGCGGGAAGAGAAATTCTTTTTGCGCAATGTATTCCTTGAGAATATCATTTTGCAGTGTGCCACCCAGCGAGGCCCTCGGAAAACCGCGCTTCTCCGCGTTGACGATATACATGGCCCAGATCGCTGCTGCCGGACTGTTAATGGTCATCGACGTGGTAATTTTATCGAGTGGCAGGTCCGCAAAGAGTATTTCCATGTCGGCCAGCGAGGAGACGGCCACACCACATTTGCCGAACTCGCCCGCCGCCAGTGGATGGTCGGTATCATAGCCATAGAGGGTCGCCATATCAAAAGCGGTCGAGAGGCCCGTTTGTCCCTGCTTGAGCAGATATTTAAAACGAGCATTGGTATCCTCGGCGGTGCCAAAACCGGCAAACATACGCATCGTCCAGGGCTTGGCACGGTACATCGTCGGTTGCACGCCGCGCGTATAGGGATATTCACCAGGGAAATTGATGTCACGCTGATAATCGGTGGCACGCATATCCTCCGGCGTATACACGCGCTTAATCGGCACGCCCGACGTGGTGATGAGGTTATCACGCTCAGGAATGCGCGCTATTGATTGCTTTACCGTCGTCTCCTCCCACCGCTGACGCGCGACCGTGAGACGCTCCAGTTCTGCTCTATCAAACAACGTGCCTTGTTCGACAACAGGCTCCTTTGACTCTGTCGATTTCTGCTCAATCATAGAGTGTGTTCTCCTCATTATAAGTTGCAAGGCTAGAAGATCAATCACTCAGATTGTATCACAGAGCGTAATATACCGGGCGGAACTGAGCATACCAGTATGCAGGATTCGTGAAACCGGGTACACAAGGCTCTTTATCTAGCTCTCCTTCATTTCCTCTATGAGTTCTGACAGATGGACACCCAGCGTATCAGCTAGCTTTACCAATGTATAGAGAGTAACACCCTGCGTAGAGGGGTCACGGACTAGTCGTTGTAACGTGGTCAAGTCAACATCAGACGCCCGTGAAAGCCTATTAAGTGAGAAGCCCTTCTCTTTCGCCAATTCCCTGATACGCAAATAGGTACGCAATGCTCTGTATCCTCTATCCATACTTTTGTCCACATACTAGCACCTATATAGCCTGCACGGGAGACAGCTTGATTATATATACTAAGTAATGGTAGTATAAAAATATATATTTCTTTGACGCATATCAGAAAAAAGAGGGGTGTCCATGCGTAACTTAAAGACGATTCTTGATGACCTCTACGACTTGCTCTGATGAAAAGAGGGAGTTTGTAAACGAGAGAGCTTCACACCGTAGGAAGGGTGCATATGCACGAGCGTAAAAAATCTGAGGTCTCTGGCATGGAAGAACCATTGCAGTGCAAGTATTGCAAAACACGTCACGGCATGTTCTACACGGTGCGATTCTACACATGGCGGCGTGGCATGATTATCTGCTGCAAAGGTTGTCACGGTTACATCCATCGCAACGCCCGTGAGTGGGAAGTGCTGTCATATCGGTACGTTCCTCAAACATCAGCCCAAAGATTCTGACGTTTCCTCATGGATATCTGGCAGAGAACATTGATCGATACCGGATGGCTAGAGGATCAGCCTTGATGAGCCAGCGTGATTTCCCGGCAAGGTTCATAGTACCTCCTGGGTAATAGCCAGTAAAAACTAGCAGTTTTTGCAGAGTGCATGTATACCTTTTTTAGGTCTGCATTGTTCATGGGGACGAGCGCAGATCTTTGAAACATGCCAATGTGCTTAATAGCTACTACAAGGGGTGCTAAGAGGTGCTTGCTGATCTACAATCGATTCTACTTGGGCTGCTAACCAATATCGTCTGGTTACCTATAGGCGCGTTACTGGTAGCGCTTGGCTATTTTATCCAGGTAAGATTACCGAGAAGAAAGCTGTGGCGATTGTCTAAACCATCTGATCTAGTCGTGTGCGCGGCTACATCAACCGTCACCGACACAGGCGAATATCATCGTCCTGCGACCGGTATTGGACAGGTGCGGGCGTTGGCAGTAGCAGTTAATTCGCTCAGTAAAGCCTATAGCCGTCAGCTTGACCTCGATAATATTCTGTTCTCTATTGAACCGCTACAAGAGCGCATCGAACATGACCTCTTGCTATTAGGTGGTCCAAAAAACAATGAGGCTACAGCACATTTTCTCAATGCCATGAAAGATGTTCAACCCGCGCTCCAGTTTGCCAATCCTGATCGTATTGTGTGGCGTGAGAAAACGAACAAAGGACGCTGGGTGAATAATGGAGCGGTTGAGTTTACCGCGAAAGTAGCGCGGAAACAGGTGGTTATCGATTATGGGCTCATTATGCGAGTGCAAAACCCATTTACGACGACCCGCGACACTTCTGTTATACTATTGTCAGGGGGACACACCTACGGCCTTGTAGCCGCAGCGAAGTTCTTTGCTGAAAATATGAAAAAGATGGCAAAACACGTGAAACAAAGAAATCTAGTGGCGGTCGTAAGCACCCATGTCATCGATGGGCACCCGGCTAGAATCAAGTTGGAGAAAATCTATTCATGGTGAGAGATACCGGTTATATGCTATCATCAACAGCGCGCCCGTTCGTGGTAGAAGAGCAGTTTATTGCATCCAAAACCGGTCGTATGGAAACCTGCGAGGACGCCCTTTACATCGGATCGCATTATGTCGCAGTCATTGATGGTGCGACTTCAAAGACTGATCGGCGTTGGAACGGCGAAACGGGTGGGCGCATGGCAGCTAAGCTCATTGTACAAACGCTTGAGACTGTTCCTTATGACGCAACTGCTCAGCAGGCTATTGATGGCATTACCGCGACTATTCAACAGTTTTATCGAGAACAAGATGCACTTGAAAGTGTGATTGCCGAGCCGGTTCAGCGTCTCATTGCCGCAGTGG
>DAOTVZ010000190.1:0-18316 GCA_034436045.1 Ktedonobacteraceae bacterium
CAACCGACACCAGCATTATTCACCAGCACATCGACACGTCCGAAACGCTCTTGCACCTGCTCTATCAGGCGCATGACCTGCTCCGGCTCTGTGATGTCGGTGGGGATAGCCAGCGCCTGGTAGCCCGCGCCGGTAATCACATCGACCTGGGTTTGCAGTTCATTGGCACGGCGCGCCGCCAGCACTACCCGCGCTCCGTATTGTGCGAACTCGCGCGCGATGGCCACCCCAATACCAGAACTGGCTCCTGTTACAATCACCACCTCGTCCTGTAACCGTCGCCGCAACGCAACTGAACGCTGTTGCTCTTTATTTTCTTTTAGCCTGATAAGACTCACGATATACCTCTTAATCTTTTTTTTGTAGATGGAACGCACCCTCAAACATGAAGGACTTCAAATACTGTGCCATTTGCTCCGGTGGGCAAGCCATGTCATTTTCCAGCCACCATGTCACAATACCGATCAGGCCACCAGCACTGAAGTGGGCCAGGAAAGGTATTGGCAAAGCGAATGATTTCCCCTCCTGCTGCAAACAGTCGAGATATTTTTCGTTACGCTCGGCCAGGTAACGCCGCAGAAGTGTATGAAACGTGCCAACGCCATCATCGCACAGCATCAGATGGTAAAAGCGTTCATGCCGTGCTACATGCTGAAAAATGAGCAAGAAGTGCCGCGTCGCATCATCCATTGCAGCAGTTTTCGGTAGATTATCTTCCTCCTCAGCTAACGAGTCATGCATACGTTGCATGCCACGCAGGAGAAGATCATATTTATCCTGGTAATATTTGTAAAATGTGGTACGATGCACCATCGCTCTGTCACAAACATCTTTTACCGTAATAGACTCGAAGTCGCGCTCATCCATCAAAGCCAACAATGCCTCCCATAACGCCTTCTGGGTACGCCGCACCCGCAGATCTTCCTGTCCCCCCGACGAGTTCATAGACATATTCCCCTACTCTGTCGATTATGCTACACACTATCTCATTTTGTTCCTTGACCTTCCAACTGCTCTATACTATAGTAGAAATAGCTACAGATGTAAAGTTAACCGACATCATGTAGAAAAATGTTTTCGATGGCAAACCACATATGGAGATATTCGCATGGCACAAACAACAGAGATCGCCCTTTTCTTACCAGAGTTCAAGAAAAATCCTTATCCTTTGTTTGAGATGTTGCGTACTAATCAACCAGTTGCACAGGTTAATCTGGCCGGTAATCGCCCCGCGTGGCTGATCTCACGTTATCAAGAGGCCGAGTTGGTGCTGAAAGATCAGAGATTCGTAAAAGACGCCGCTAACGCCTTCACCCTGGAAGAACTGGCGAGCTTCTTTCCCTTGCGTGCTGCTAGCAATGATGGTGAAGACAGGCCCAGACCCTTCCTCTTCCATCGGCAGATGCTCAACACCGACCCGCCCGACCATACCCGCCTGCGCTCGCTCGTCAACATGGCTTTCACCCCACGCATGGTAGAACAATGGCGCGGACGCATTCAAACCATCACCGATGAACTGCTGGATGCGGTGCAGGAAAAGGGCGAGATGGAGCTAATAGGAGATTTTGCCTTCCCGTTGCCCATCACTGTAATTACCGAAATGCTGGGTATACCCGTCGCCGACCGCATGCAGTTCCGCGCCTGGTCGAATGGGGTAATCGAATCATCCGGCAATCCCGAAGCGTTTGTGCATATGCGCGAACATTTACATGCCTTCGGCGAATACCTCGTCAAGTTAATCAATGAAAAGCGCGCGCAGACCGGCGACGATCTGCTGAGCAAACTGATTCGCGCCGAGAGCGAGGGCGACAAGCTTTCGGAAGAAGAACTGGTTTCGATGGTCTTCTTGCTGCTCGTAGCCGGGCACGAAACGACCGTCAACCTGATCGGTAACGGCATCCTGGCCCTGCTGCAACATCCCGATCAGATGGAACTGCTCAAAAAAGACCCCTCGCTGATTACCTCGGCGGTTGAGGAATTTCTGCGCTACCAGGGGCCTTTGCTGACGGCCACACAACGCTGGGCACGCGAAGACGTGGAACTGGCCGGTCAGCATATCAAGCGCGGCGACTATGTGGTTGTGCTGCTGGCCTCGGCCAACCGCGATGGTGAAGAGTTCGCGCAGGCCGACAAGCTAGATATTACGCGCAAGGACAATCACCATCTGGCCTTCGGGAAAGGTATTCATTTCTGTCTGGGCGCACCGCTTGCACGCTTAGAGGGCCAGATCGCCATTGGCACACTGCTTCGCCGTATGCCCGACCTGCGCCTGGCTATCGATCTCGATCAACTTCAGTGGCGTCCGGGTGCGCTGATTATGGGATTGAGCAAACTCCCTGTGGCTTTTTAAGCATTTGACGCCCCATCCTGGGCCAGGTGCTCAAGGATGGTGCGCTCGACATCGTTAATATGCTCCAGCATGGCGGCACGTGCCCCGGCGACATCGTGAGCGGCAATGGCACTCACCAGTGCCTCATGTTGATACAATGAGCGTGTTATGCGTCCAGGCAGAGCGAGACTGCGGTTGCGCGCCTGTGCCAGCTCATCCAGCAGCACGGCCATCAGTAACATTAGCGTGCGATTGGTCGTGCTGGCGGCAATTAAGGCATGCAATCGCCCGTCAAGCTCGCTTATCAGCGCGCTATCCACCTGTTCAGCCGTGCGTGCCGCCCTATCACTGGCGAGAATGGTGCGCATCTCCGCGACCTGCTCAGGCGTCGCTCGCTGGGCGGCCCATTCGGCAGCGGCCCCTTCCAGCACGCGACGAATATCGAACAGTTCACGCAAGCGCGCTATCGCCTCGGATGATGCTGACGAACCCGCCGCCGCAGGTTGCTCGCTGAGGGCCAGTGAGAGGCGCTGCACGGTGGCTTGCACGCTATCACCGACCACAAATACGCCACGTCCATGCCGTACTTTAACCAGTTCCAGCGCCGCCAGCGTGTGCAGTGCCTCGCGCAGAGCGGTGCGGCTCACCCCCAGTTGGGCCGCCAGTTCACGCTCCGGCGGTAGACGTTCACCCGGCTTAAGCTGGCCACGTTCAACCATATCGCGGATCGAATCGACAATACGCCCGGCCAGGCTGCGGTTCGTCTCACGCATGGGCTGAAAAAGGCTCATATCTGCTCCCCAAGACTACTCAACGTCTGTACACCAAATTCCACACTTAACGCATCAAGCTCTTTACGTGTCGCGGCATCCAATGGGATACCATGAGAAAGGCGGAATGCGCGCATCTGCATACGCCGCTCGCCCGGAATACGGATTTGCTGCCCCGGCGCGGCTGGCGCGTTCCGTATGGCTTGCAACAAACCGCCCAGACGAGTTGCGTATTCATCCGCCGACATCAGTGTCCCAATATTGATGGCCAGGCACCACAGGCCGGAGTCGGTCGGATTCTGCCAATCGTTATACGGCGAGTGGACGTGCGGCCCCCAGCCACTGCCGGAGAGCGTTGCAGAAAGTATCTCGATCATCAAGGCCAGCGCGTAACCTTTAGCACCCGCCATTGGGAGTACCGAACCACTTAGCGCCGCCTGCGCATTCGTCGTCGGATTACCCTCAGCATCGACGGCCCAACCGGCGGGAATGGGCTGGCCTTGTCGCGCTGCCATGATAATGTTGCCACGCGCTACAAGGCTGGTCGCCATATCGACGATCACCGGCGCATCATCAGCAGTGGGGCCAGGAGCAACAAAGGTGAGCGGATTGGTGCCAAGAAAAGCCTCACGTCCGCCCCAGGGCGGCATCGCCGGGGGGGTATTGCAGACCATCAGCGCGAGACAGCCCTGTTCTGCCGCACGCTCAGCATAGGCCGAGAGCGCGGCAGCATGATTGGTATGCGCAACCGTAACCATGCCCACGCCCTGCACACGCGCCAGTCTGACCGCTTCGTTCATCGCTGCCATCGCCGCCACCGGCCCCAGTGCGTTGTCCGCATCCAGCAGCGCTATCGCCGGAGCAGGATGGCTCCAGCGCAAAGTGGGACGCGCAGCGGCCAGACCGGCCTTCACGCGATGAGCATACAGGGCCAGGCGCGAGACACCGTGCGTATCAATACCTTCAAGATTTGCTGTCACCAGCGCCCATGCCACCACGCGCGCGTCTTCCTCGCTCAGACCTACCGCCTGCATCACCAGACAGCAGAAACGCTCCAAGGTTGCAGCAGCCGCTCCCTGCTGGATTTCATCAGTCATGCGCAATTACTCCTCAAACATAGTATCCTCTGGGGATATTACACCGCGCCGATAGCTTTGCCACCTGCCAGCACTTGTAAAACATCTGTCACAACCAGACGCGCCGTGCGTTCCTGGGCCTCGGCGGTTAAACCGGCAATGTGCGGCGTGAGGATGACAGAGGGACAGGTGCGTAGCGGGTCATCGGGTGGTGGTGGCTCGATTTCACGCACATCAAGGACGGCGCGACGCAGATGGCCCGCGTTGAGCGCCTCTAACAACGCCGCCTCGTCGATGATGCCACCTCGCGCGCTGTTAATCAAGATGGCGTTAGGACGTAGCAGGCGCAATCGTTCAGCGTTGATGAGATGACGGGTAGCAGGTATGAGAGGCACATGCAGGCTGATGGCGTCGGCACGTGACAGCACCTCGTCCAGCGCGAGCAACGCGATCTCCTGCTCGCCCGGCGCAAAGTCGTAGGGACCAACGAGCGGGTCATAACCAATGACCTGCATGCCAAAGGCACGCGCGCGTTTCGCCACACGCCGTCCGATCTCACCGACGCCGATCAAGCCGAGTGTGCGGCCCCAGAGTTCAAAGCCGCCGAAATGCTGACGATCCCAGGACCCACTGCGCACGCTGGCATCAGCCGCCGCCAGATCGCGCGCATCGTGCAATAAAGCTGCCATGACATATTCGGCAACAGCGATAGCATTGGCGTTGCGACCAGCCGTGACTACGATGCCGCGCTGGCGCGCCGCTGCCAGGTCAATATTGTCCAATCCAACGCCGAGCCGTCCGATCACGCGCAGGTGCGGGGCCTGCGCTAGCAGGTGCGCTGTTACCTGCGTCTGATTGCGCACAATCAGCGCCTCGGCCTCTGTCAGCGCCTGCTGCAAACGCTCAGGTTCGCGCCACAACGTCGGCTCAGAAATCACCTTCCGGCCCGATGCTGCTAGCAGGTCGGCACCGGAAGGGGCCATAAATTCGCTTACGACGATCATGATCTTACGCGCTTCTGTAAAGTTTCGTCAGCACAAATTCTCTATGGCCGAGCACCTCGGCAGCGGCCCGGCGACCACTGGCAATGCGCAACATCATGGCATTGATCTTCTCTCCGGCCTGTGGTAGCGTCAGTTCACGTGTGAGCAGGCCCGTCAGGTCCACATCGATATGCTCGCTCATAGTACGCACGGTGAGCGGGTTGGCCGAAATCTTCATGACCGGGATGATCGGGTTGCCGACGATGTTACCCTGACCGGTAGTGAAGAAGTGGAAGACAGAGCCAGCCGCCGCCCACAGCGTCACCGCCTCGGCTGCCGCCGAAGAGGTATCCATGAAATAGAGGCCATGCTCGTCGCCGGGTGCCTCCGCCGGTTCCAGCACACCGATAACCGGTTTGGTGCCGGTCTTCTGAATATTGCCCAGCGCCTTCTCTTCAATCGTGCTGAGGCCACCACGAATGTTACCTTGCGTGGGCTGCGAGCCAAGCAGATCAAAGCCAGTATCCTTGATAAACTGCTGATAGGCATTATGCACGCGCATATACTTCTCACGCAGTTCCGGCGTTGCCATGCGGCGCGCGATGATGTGTTCCGCGCCGGTAATCTCCGAGGTCTCACCGAACATCACCGTCGCACCCTGCTCGATGAGCCAGTCTACTGCGACGCCTAGAGCAGGATTCGAGGCCAGGCCAGAGGTAGTATCGGACTCGCCACATTTCATGCTGAACACCGCGTCACGCACGGGAATCACCTCGCGCTGCGCCTCCGAAGCCTCTTGTACAAACTCTTTGGCGATTTTGGCGGCCCGCGCGATGGTTTCGATGTCGCCATAGCGCTCAATTGAGAGGCCGACGACGGGTTTGCCGGTTTTGGCGATACCATCCGTGATAATCTTCGTCCAGTTCGGTTCAATGCCAATGACAACGGCGGCGGCCACATTGGGATTGGCTCCCGTGCCGATCATGGTACGGAAGTGCAGGTCGAGATCATCGCCAAATTGCAGACGGCCATAGGGATGCGGAAGGGCTATCGTACCCTGAATCAACTTCGCCACGCCCTCTACAGCGGTATTCGAGAGATCATCCACCGGAATAATTGCCACGTAGTTGCGCGTGGCAACGCTACCGTTCTTGCGCCGATAGCCCAGAAATGTTGCTGTCTCTGCCATTATGCCCACCTCGCTGATTTGATATTATGTGTATGTACATGCTCGCCCTGCTTCACCGGTTGCGTAATACGCCCGATGATCTCGCCATACTCAACGCACATATGCCCCTCTGGCATATCGCGCAAGGCGACTTTATGTCCCAGCGGCACATCCGACACCAGCGTAATCGTAATGCTGCTATCGTTATCCATGTACACACCTTCTACCTGCTCACCTTTCGAGAGGTCACGCACGGCAACCCCCACATCATCGGGCTGAAAATGAATTAAAAAGCCATGTGCCATCGTCTGCTCACGCCTTTCGTTACACACTACTACTGTCATGTCCTATCTACAAACCAATTGAGATAAACTTCCAATCCAGGAAATCATCCATGCCCTGATGACCGCCTTCGCGCCCGAAACCACTATGCTTCATGCCGCCAAAGGGAGCCTGCGGCACCGTCGGCACGGCATCATTGACGCCAATGATGCCGAATTGCAGTCCTTCGTAAGCACGAATAATACGCGCGTAATCACGAGCATAGAGATAGGCGGCGAGGCCATACGGCGTGCTGTTCGCCAGCGCAATAGCCTCATCATCACTATCGAAAGACCACATGGGCAAGAGCGGCCCAAACGTCTCTTCCCGCGCGACTAACGCATCGAGGGGCGTATCTATCACGAGCGTCGGCTGATAAAAGTTGCCTGCCTGCTCCTTCAGACGTGCGCCGCCAGCCAGCACGCGCCCCCCGCGTTTAACTGCGTCTGCCACGTGGCGCTCAACTTTCAGCACAGCCTGTTCGTCGATCAAAGGGCCAATCTCAGTCTGGGTGTCAAGGCCGTTGCCCACACGCAAACAGGCTACGCGCCGCGCCAGTTTCTCGGCAAAAACATCATAGATACCGCGCTGCACATACAAGCGGTTCGTGCAAATGCAAGTCTGACCGGCGTTGCGGAACTTTGAGGCAACCACGCCCTCTACCGCCAGATCGAGGTCTGCATCGTCGAAGACCAGGAAGGGTGCATGCCCACCCAGTTCGAGCGAGATGCGTTTGAGATCGTGGGCCGCCCGCTGCATCAGACTCTGCCCTATCTCGGTTGAGCCGGTAAAGGAGATTTTGCGTACCTTCGGGCTTGCCAGCAACTCTTCGGCCACCATCGCGGATGGCCCCAGCAAGACATTGACCACCCCGGCAGGCACACCAAGCTCATCAAAAATGTGCGCAATTGCCAGCGCTGAAAACGGTGTGGCGCTGGCCGGTTTAACGATGACGGTACAGCCTGCCGCCAACGCCGGGCCAATCTTGCGCGCGATCATCGACGAGGGAAAATTCCAGGGTGTGATGGCAGCGCATACTCCCACCGGTTGTCGAATTGCCAGCAGGCGCTTGTTGCCGGTTGAAGCAGGAATCGTTTCACCATAGACCCGTTTGGCCTCTTCCGCGTTCCACTCGAAATAATCGGCTGAAATGTTGATCTCACCACGAGCCTCAGCCAGTGGCTTGCCTTGCTCCGTCGTCATCAGACGCGCCAACTCGTCTATACGCTCGCGCATGCGCACCGCCACGCCTTTGAGCAGGTCAGCCCGTGTGCGCGCGGGCAACGTAGACCACCCCGGAAAAGCCTCATATGCGGCATCGATGGCCTGCTGTACCAGCGCGCGCGTCGCTAACGGCACATGACCAATAGTCTCTCCGTTGGCGGGATTGGTCACGGTCATGCGTTCCAGGCCGTCCTCAAGCCACTGCCCACCAACATATAATTGTTCACGCTTCATGTGTTTGCCTCACACAGTATCTTCCCAGCATCGTAGAGGTCATCTATCCCCCTGACGGGGAAGTAACAAAGTGGTCATACCTCATACCTCTTACCAATAAGAAAACTATAACCGGTAAACAAAAGCTCTGTCAAGACTTGACAAGACATCCATTGTTGGGTATAGTTATTCATATATCAACTTAGTTAATTAATTTGACACCGGCTTTGAGAGAAGGATGGCACCAATGGTGGTTCCACTGTCACGCCCAGGTCTCCGCGAGGTCAATCGCGAGCAGATTTTGCGTACCATTTTGCGCAATGGCCCGCTGGCGCGCGTTGATCTGGCACACCTCGTCGGCCTGACGACCGCCGCTATCAGTAACATCACCCGTGAACTGATCGAGGATGGGTTGCTCTATGAGGTGGGCACCGCGCGGGGCAAGCGCGTTGGGGCCAGCGCCATTCTGCTCGACATGCCAGAGGATACGCTCACGCTTGGCGTAGTGCATCAGGGGGTCAGTGCCCTGCGCATCGCGCTCAGCACCTTGCGCGGTCATCTGATTGCGCGCTGCATCATCGCCACCCCCACCGCCTACGCGCCGGAGTGGGCCGCGACGACCATTGCCCACACATTGAGAAACCTCATAGAACAGCATGGCTATCAGCAATCCAGGCTGGTCGGTGTCGGCGCGGGCCTGGTCGGGCTGATCGATGCACAGATGGGCGTGGTCAAACGTGCGCCTCGTCTGGGCTGGGAAAACGTTCCGCTCGGCGCGCTGCTGGCACAGGAACTACACTGTCCGGTGGCAATCGAGAACAACGTGCGCGCGATGGCTTTTGGTGAGGCATTACTTGGTGAGGGACGCGACAAACCGGATTTCGCCTTTGTTTACGTCGGCACCGGCATCGGGTCCGGTCTGATCATCAACGGTCGGCCCTATCGTGGGGCCTACGGAGGCGCGGGCGAGATCGGCCACATTACGATTGTCCCTAATGGCGAACGCTGCTCCTGCGGCAACGATGGCTGCCTGGAGACGATTGCTGCCGAGCCTGCAATCGTGCGTCGCATGCAGACACATGGCCTCGTTCTAAACTCTGCCAGTGGGACAAAAGAGACGGTACAGGCGCTGGCAACGCTGGCCCGGCAGGGTGATAGCCTGGCACAGAGTATCGTGATCGAGTGCGGCGAATCGCTCGGCGTCGCACTGGCGACGCTGGTCGATCTCTTCAATCCTGAGCGGATTGTTCTGCATGGAGCAATTGCCGAGGCGGGTGATATTTTTTTCTCCTCTGTAGCTCGCACTTTGCAGCAGCGTGCCTTCTCTACACGCAACGAGGCAGTAGAACTGGTCGCACCCACTTTCGGCATCGATGCTGGCCTGATTGGTGCAGCGGCCATTGCACTCGACACCCTTGTTTTAACACCCGGCAGGATTTTAGCAGAGCGTGATTGAGCATGCTCGATCTGCACAAGCGTGTAATTATGTTTATTTGTAAAAAGCTGGAGATATTTTGCCATGAAGAACGAGCGAGACGCGGTAGTGCCAACACTTGGGTTGGCATGCGTAGCACGGCCTACCTTTGCAGTCGAGGCTGCACAAGCGCTGGCAAAACAGGCGCTGGCACAGCTTCAGGCACTGGGCTGGCCGATAGTGGGGGATGCTACGCTGCTAATGGATGCCCAGGCGGCGAGCGCGGCAGCCAGCACAATGCGTGTGCATACACCCGACCTGCTTGTTATCTTTTGCGCAACCTTCAGTGACGCGAGCATGGCAGTGGCACTGGCAGAGCAGGTTAATGCTCCTGTCTGCCTATGGGCGGTGCGCGAACCAGGCCCGGTGGGCGACCGTCTCTGGCTAAACTCCCTCTGTGGCGCAAACATCGCCTCGCACGCCCTGCAAAAGATTGGTTGCAATGTACAGTATATCTATGGCAATCCCGGCGAGCCTGATCTACTCGCACCGTTATGTGCCTTCGCTCGCGCCGCAGCTACACGCAACCGGCTCCGACGCAGTCGCATCGGCTTAGTCGGGCAGGCTCCCACCGGCTTCTATGGTTGCCAGTTCGATGAACTGGAACTGGCTCAGGTGATCGGCACTAGCGTCACACAGATTGACCTGGCAACGGTTTTCGCGGCAGCACAGGAAGCAGAGCCTGCGGTCGTTGAAGCCGCTATTGCCAGCACCGCCAAACGCTCGCCAAGCTTGCATGCGCTTGATACCGGCGCTATACAACGCTTTGGCGCTGCCTATGCAGTCTTGCGTGATGCCCTGCGCAGCTATCAACTGGATGGGCTGGCAGTACGTTGCTGGCCGGAATTCCCGCAGAACTTCGGCCTGATGCCCTGTGCCACGCTGGGTCGGCTGGCCGACGATGGTTTTGTCTGCGCCTGCGAAGCCGACATGCACGGGGCAGTGACGCTGCTACTTCTGCAATGGCTGAGCGGCGCTGCTCCCCTGCTGGCAGACCTGGTAGCGATGGATGCCGAAACCAATACCGTCTCGCTCTGGCACTGTGGCAACGCCCCCGCTTGCCTGGCCCGCGACGGCGAAGAGCCGGTGCTAACCGTTCATTGTAATCGCAAGATCGGCGTCGCCGGTAATTTCGCCATTCGTCCCGGCATGGCCACGCTCGCCCGCCTCGGCAAAGGCCCTTCCGGCTATCGCCTGCTCTGCGCCGAGGGCACCCTGCTCGATGAACCCACCAACCGTTTCATGGGCAACACCGCTTACTTTCAGCCGAGGGGAAAAGCAAATCAACTGCTTGATACCATCATGCACGATGGATGGGAACACCACGTCGCCATCGTCGCCGGTCATCTCCAGGCCGAACTCACGGCTCTGGCGCAACTACTCAAGCTTGAAATTGTCACTATCGCTTGATAGGACAAAACCGGTATAGCAAGCGTAATCTTGCTTTACCAGACTTGTAAACCATGTTTTTTAGTCAACTGCTCTATTTCAGCAGGAAAGGCTGGGTATCATGAACCTCAAAGACGAAGGACTGAGCCAGACTGAGACGCAAACCACAGTGGATGCCACGATCACCGAGCTAACGACACGCCCCATATCGCGCCGCTCGCTGCTGAGCAAGGGTGTGGCAGCGGGCGTCGGCGCGACCGCACTTGGCTCGTGGCTGGCGGCATGTGGTGGCGGCAGCACGACCGGCAGTACCTCTTCCGGCCCCGTGACTATTCAGTTCGCCGCGCTGACCGACACGACGGGCGAACAGACGGCAGAGATCGACAAATTCAATCAGTTGCATGCTGGCAAGATCAAGGTGGAGTATGTGCAACTTCCGCCCGTCGCCACCGACCAGTACAGCAAGTTCGTGACGGCCTTCCGCGCGCAATCGCCCACGCCCGATGTCGTGCATATCGACGTGACCTGGCCCGCGCAGTTCGCCACGCCGGGCTGGCTGGCCCCCATCGACCAGTATGTCAACAGTTCTTTCCTCAGCCAGTTCTGGCCGAGCGCGCAGACGGTTGCTAAAGTGAACGGTAAGCTCTACGGCATCCAACGCTATATGGACATCGGCATGCTCTACTATCGCACGGACCTGGTGCAGAAGTACGGCGGCACAGTTCCCCAAACACGCTCGGATATGGAGGCGATGGCGAAGGAGATCATGGCGAAAGAGGCCGCCAACGGCATCAAATACGGCTATCTCATGCCCGGTAAAAAGATTGAGGCCATTGTAGATGAATGGCTTGAGTTTATCTGGGGCGCAGGCGGCAACATCGGCACCCCAGGCAACCTGCAAGTGAGTGGCCCAACACAGGTCGATGCACTACAATACATGTATGACCTGATCTACACCAAAAAGCTCTCTCCTCTGGGCACTAACACCTATGCCCCACTGGATATTCTCTCGCTGTTCAACAACGGAACAGCGCCATTCATGCGCAACTGGACATTCGCCTATGCCATTGCCAATAATCCGAAAAACTCGAAGGTCGCCGGTAATGTGGGGGTATCAACAACGCTGGCAACCAGCGGCAATACCGGACACGGCTGCACAGGCGGCTGGGTCCTGGCCATCAATGCCTTCTCGCAGCACAAGGATGAGGCATGGCAGTTCATCGAATATATGCTCAGCAAGGAGACGCAGACCTCGCTTGCCTTGAACGCGGGCCTCGTCTCCAGCCGCCCCGACGTGGTAAATGACCCGACAGTACAGGCTAAAGTACCCTACTTTAAGCAACTCAGTACCATTCTGGGCAGTGGCTATAACCGGCCCGCACTGGTCAACTACAATCAGTTCACCACGCCGCTCCAGGCCGCCATTAATGGTGTGCTGAGCAAGCAAGGCACTCCTGCCAGCGCCCTGAGCAGCGTCCAACCCCAGGTCGGTTCATTGACATAATGTTTTGCACAAAAAACCGTATGGGCGTGATGTTGAATATTACTAATCACAACCGAGAATCCGTTTTTCCCGTAGGGGCGTGATTCATCACGCCCTGTTCTCTCAGGCCCTGAGAGCGCCTCTATGAGCAAGCCGGGCGTGATTCATCACGCCCCTACGGATGGTTTTGTTCAGAAAGTCTCATCATCACACCCACACATAAGGAGGGCATATGGCCACTTTACAGGTGCAGACGCGCGCGCGCCCGAAAGGAAGATCGCTGGCGCAAAATGAGGAGCGACTGGGCTGGTTGCTGATTACGCCGGTCATTCTGGCACTGCTCTTAATGGGCGTCTATCCCGCCCTCAGCACAATCTGGTTCTCTTTGCAAAAGGGTGGCTCCTTTGGCTTAAACACGACCTGGGCCGGTCTGAGTAACTACATTAAACTCTTCCACGACCCACAGTTCTGGGGAGCCTTCAAGTTCTCCATGCTGTATAGCTTTATTACTGTGATCGGGCAAATGATTCTCGGTACCGCGCTGGCGCTACTGGCGAATCGCAAATTCGTCGGCCGCTGGCTGCTGCGTGCTGCTATCCTCTTTCCCTGGGCCATCCCAACAGCCACTAACTCCGTCATGTGGGCCTACATGTTCAATGATCAGTATGGCCTGATTAATAGTCTTTTAGAACATCTTGGCCTGATGAACCCCAATCACGCCACCGTCTGGCTCGGCTCCGCCCAATCGGCTACCATCTTAATTTACATTCTGGCGATCTGGAAAGCTAATTCGCTGGTAGCACTGCTGGTGCTGGCCGGTCTACAGACGATTCCAGAAGAAATCTACGAGGCGGCGCGCATGGATGGAGCGTCAGCATGGCAAACACTCTGGCGTGTCACTTTACCCCTCCTGCGCTCTACCCTGGTTATCACTCTTATTCTACGCACCATTGAATCGCTGCAAGCCTTCGATCTGATCAGCGCCTTTACCAACGGTGGCCCCGGCAATGCTACTCAGAACCTGGGCCTGTATATCTACGTTCAGATTCAACAATTCGGCGACTTCGGTTATGGCTCAACTATCGCCATGGTACTGATGGTCGTCACGCTACTCTTCGTAATTGTCTATCTACGCACACTGCACCGTCCGGCCCTCGGCTAGCAGAGCGCCTTTCACGAGAAGAGAGAGGAGACAAATGGCAACAATGGATACCTCCTCACAGCAGGAGCTACTGGCGCTACCACGCACCGGCACACGCTCGCTACGGTCGCGTCTCAGGAATCTGTCAGGACGAGGCGGCATGTACATTCTGCTGCTACTCATTCTGCTGATTCAGTTCTTTCCCATGCTCTGGGCCTTGCTGACCTCGTTTATGACACCGGCCCAGACCACCTCGATTCCCGCTACGCTTTTTCCTACTACGCCCACGTTAAGCAGCTACATCACCGCGCTACAAGGCGACATCGGGCGCTACTACGTGAATAGCATCATCGCCTCGCTGTCCGCCACCATCATTACAATGATCCTGGGTACGCTGGCAGCCTACGCCTTCGCGCGTCTGCGCTTTCGCTTCAAAACGCCGCTGCTGATCTTCGTTCTCTCGCTCTCGCTCTTCCCGCCGCTGGCCCAGGTCATTCCACTGTACCAAATTTTGCAGATGTTGCATCTCGTCGGCACGCTGGGAGCGCTGATTCTGCCCTACTCGGTGCTTGGTCTGCCACTGGCCATCCTCATCATGATTGGCTTCTTTCAAGACGTGCCGATTGAGTTTGAGGAAGCTGCGGTGGTGGATGGCATGTCGCGGCTCGGTGCCCTGCTGCGCATCATCGTTCCGATTACCATTCCTGGCCTGTTCGCCACTGCGATCATTGTCTTCGTGGGCAACTGGAATGAGTATCTTTTCGCGCTGAACTATACCACCACCAACACATACACGCTACCGGTTGGCATCGTCACCATCAGCCAGACAGAATTTACGACTAATTTTGGTGTCCTGTCGGCAGCGACCGTGATGTCGGTCGTGCCACTGGTTATCTTAATCCTGCTGTTGGAACGGCGCATCGTCTCCGGTCTGATGGCAGGGGGCTTGAAAGGATGAAACTGCATGGAATTTTATCTTGATACCGCACAGTTGCATGAGATACAGGAGATAGCATCCTGGGGCGTGCTACGCGGCGTGACAACGAATCCATCGCACGTGGCAAAGGCTGGTGTACGCAATATGCGCGCCCATATTCAAGAAATATGCTGGACGGTGGACGCGCCCATCAGCGTCGAGGTCGTGACGACCGACGCCGATGAGATGGTACACCAGGGGCTAGATTTTGCCACCTGGTCGCCCAACGTCGTTATCAAACTACCGACCATCCCGGCGGGTCTGCAAGCGATGGCGCGCATCACGAAGACGACAGCGACAGCAACCTGTGAGGGCTGCGCACACTTTGAGGGCTGTCCCATTCGCGCTCGTCTCGCCGCTCGCAATCAACTGACGCGCATTCCAGAGGTCAACGCGACGCTGATTTTTACCGCCAATCAGGCCATGCTGGCGCTGGCAGCGGGGGCCAGTTACGTCAGTCCCTTCGTCGGACGCCTGGACGCAGTGGGCGAGGATGGTGTACCGCTGGTAGCGGACATCGCACACATTTTGCGTGTGCAGAACCAGCCGGGCAAGATTATCGCCGCCGCCTTGCGCCATCCCATCCATGTCACGGCAGTTGCCAAAGCGGGCGCGCACATCGCCACCATGTCGTATGACGTGTTGAAGCAACTGATTCAGCATCCGCTCACTGATCAGGGTTTAGCAGGCTTTATGGCGGACTACGAACGGAGCCGTCAGCAATGACCACACGCGCCGCCAGAGCCGAGGGCCACTATCTGCGTCGGTTGCTCAACACGACCGCTATTGCAGGAGGCATTCAAGTCAGCGCGTCACTCATTCCCTTCCGCGATATGGGTGACGAGCGCCATCGCATTATCGTTAGCAACGAACCGCTTTCGGCGCAAACTATCGACACCAACACACCTAATCGCCCGCCAGACGAAGCACAGTCAGCCAGCCCTGCCTCGGCTCCCATCCCTTTCGCCGCCGGACAAACAGAACAGCGCGCCACATTGAACATCCAGGCGCTCTCACCCCGCATCGTGCGCGTGCTGCTCAACATGGGTGACGCGCCTATGCAACCACGTGACCTCGGTATGCTGGTTCCAGATTTCGTTGCTCAATTTCAATCAAATGCCAAAGCAGAGGTGCAGGAAACCGAGAGCGCGGTGATAGCACATCTCAACGGTATCACCGTTCACTTGCGTCGTGACCCGTTTGCTATCAGCATTGGCAGCACAGAGGTTGCAGGAGCCGAGGTCAAGACAGCGCTGGATGATCGCAACGTACATGGCCTGCTCAGCACACCACCACCTGGCATTCTGGGCAACACAGGGAACGCGGAGACGCTCACGGGAGCTTACTGGTCATGGCAATTGACACCTGATGAACATCTCTACGGCCTGGGCGAACACTTCACGCCGCTCGATCATCGCGGCGAACAAATTACACTGTGGAATACCGACGCCTGGGGTACAACCAGCCAGTCATCCTATAAATACGTGCCGTTCCTGCAATCCTCGCGCGGCTATGGCATCTTCTTTCACACACCCACACCTATCACAGTGCAGGCGGGTGTACCGTCCGTGCGTGCAGCACTGGCCTGCGTCCACGCCCCCACGCTCGACCTCTTCATTGTCTTCGGCACAACACCTAAAGAGATACTGAGCGAGTATACGCGCCTGACCGGACGTGCTACAATGCCGCCGCGCTGGGCCTTTGGCATCTGGCTCTCGCGCTGCCGCTACCAGACCCGCGCTGAGGTTGAAGAAGTAGCCCGACGCGCACGCGCCGAGGATATTCCTTGCGACGTGTTACATATCGACCCGGCCTGGCTGGAACAGCCCGGCCTCTCGTGCGATTTCGTTGCCAGTGAGCAGGCTTTCCCTGATCTGGCGGGGATGGTACGCACATTGGGAGAGCAGGGTTTTAAAATTTCTCTGTGGGAGCTACCATATGTAACCGCGCAATCAAGACGTTATCAGGAGGCGGCCCAGGCGGGCTACTTTTTGAAGGATGAGCATGGCGAGCCGATCTGCGCCGACTTCGGCGTGCCACCACCTGATGGGCACAACCGCGCCGTTCTCGATTTCACCAATCCCGCCGCGCGTGCGTGGTGGCAGGACCTGCATCGCCCCTGGCTACGAGCCGGTGTGGCCGTTTTCAAGACCGATTTTGGTGAGGGTGTGCCTATGGCCGCGCGAGCATGGAACGGCATGACAGGCTTAGAACTGCATAATCTCTATCCCTTGCTCTATACCGCCGCCGTCCATGAGGTTATCACACAGGAGACGGGGCGGCCCGGCATGGTATGGGGACGCTCCGGCTGGGCCGGTATTCAGCGTTATCCGGCGCAATGGGGCGGCGACCCCAAAACCGATGCCTGGGCCATGCGAGCCTCGCTCCAGGGTGGCCTGAGCCTGGCCTTGAGCGCGCCTGGCATCTGGTCGCACGATATTGGCGGCTTCTACGGCCCGCCACCCTCACCAGAACTGTACATTCGCTGGGCACAGTTCGGCATGCTCTCGCCACTGACACGCGCGCACGGCACCACGCCGCGTGAACCCTGGGAGTTTGGCGAACAGGCACTCGCCATCTTCCGCCGCTATGCTAAACTGCGCACGCGCCTCAATCCCTACCTGTACACGATGGCCTGGGAGACGCACACCTGTGGTTTGCCCATGTTGCGCCCGCTCGTGCTAGAATTCCCCGCCGATCCCGTCACAGGCCACATCGACGATAGCTACCTGCTCGGTAATGCGCTACTGGTCGCGCCCATCTTCAGCGACTCACCCGAACCGGTAGCGCGCCTACTTTATCTGCCGGAAGGCGAATGGATCGATTTCTGGACAGAGCAGCGCCATATCGGCGGTCACTATATTACGCGCGTCTCACCACTCGACATTATCCCTCTTTACGTGCGCTCCGGTAGCATCCTTCCACTCGGCCCGGAACGCTCATTTGTCGGTGACAACGCTCCCGATGAATTGACGCTGGAGGTCTACACAGGTGCGGAGAGCAATGCACGTGTTGTCTGGGATGCGCATGGCAAGGCAAGCGAGCTACAACTGAAGCGCAACGGCGAAAGCTGGCAATTGAGCATACAAGGAGAACAGGAGGCAAATTGGATAGTGCGCTGGCATACACCAGCAGGCATTCACGAACAGAGGTTGGGGCGTTTGAGCGCAACAGTAGTAAGATTGTAAAAACAAGGGGATAGGCAACAGGTGACCACACGTAGAGCCAGGGCAAGACAGGGGCGCAGCCGCCCTGGCTTCCATTAGCTTTATCGACAACAGCAACCTATCCTCAATCCGTGATACCATAAGGGGTATGGCAATGTTCATAAGTTCACCCGCCTTGTTTGTGCCTGGAAGGATGCTCGCTTGCACAGAACAGCTCTATCACTCTGCAACGGTTGGTATATAAAAGAATATGATGCCACAAATACAGCGCTTAGCCTCGACGCAAGCTTTCGTCAGTCGGAGGGCTGGCTGCCTGCGACAGTCCCAGGAACCGTTCACCAGGATTTGCTGGCCGCCGGTCGCATCCCCGACCCCTACTTCGGCACTAATGAACTGGTGGTGCAATGGGTTGGTGAGCGCGACTGGCTATATCGCTGCACATTCGATCTACCTTACGAACTGTACGAGATGCCACAGATAGACCTGTGTTTCGACGGCCTGGATACCTTTGCCACCATCTGGCTCAACGGCACACAGATTCTGGTCAACGAGAATATGTTCGTACCGCAGCGCGTCGCGGTCAAGGCGCTCTTGCGCCCGCA
>DAOTVZ010000191.1:0-4444 GCA_034436045.1 Ktedonobacteraceae bacterium
GGATCGCCGTATCGACAATCAGCCGATCCTCCAGCACCACCAGCCGGATGTAGCGTCCGGCCAGGGCCTTGCTGATGAAGTACGGACGGCCCTCATACGAGATATGACCACTACGGGCGACCTTGCGTGAAAAGATGCTAGCACCTTCCGGTAATGCAGCATTTTCATGTTCTACCCGATAAAGGGTAGGATACTCATTGGCTCTGATCTGCGATTCTGATGTCATAGCTAGTGCTATCCTTACTATAGGTCTTAGCTAAAACGACCGGTGATATAGTCTTCTGTCTCGCGACGCTGGGGATGAGAAAAGATCTGCTTTGTTTCGCCCATTTCAATCAGTTTGCCATGAAGAAAAAAAGCGGTCGTATCAGCAATACGCCCTGCTTGTTGCATGTTATGTGTCACCACCACCACCGTATACTCGTGTTTCAATTTCATGATCAGCTCTTCAACTTGCATGGTTGAGATGGGATCAAGTGCCGAACATGGCTCATCCATCAACAGAACCTTTGGTGCAATGGCCAGCGCGCGTGCAATGCAGAGCCGTTGTTGCTGCCCGCCAGATAACGCCGCCGCCGAGAGCGTGAGCCGGTCTTTGACCTCGTTCCAGAGAGCGGCTTCGCGCAAGCTGCGTTCCACAATCTCATTAAGAGCCTTTCCGCTCGCCAGACCGTTCAGACGCGCTCCAATGGCAACGTTCTCCCAGATGCTATAGTGCGGAAGTGGATTCGGCTGCTGAAACACCATGCCAATATGGCGGCGAACTGCGATAGGGTTAATCGCAGATGCGTAGATATTGGTATTTTCAATGAGTACTTCTCCCTCAGCATGAGCGTTTGGCAATTCTTCATGCATACGATTTATACAACGCACGAAGGTTGATTTGCCGCAACCAGAGGGACCGATGAGAGCTGTGACACTCCTGAATGGTATCGTCATCTGAATATCGTATAATGCCTGTTTGCGGCCATACCAGGCATTGAGATGGTAAACTTGTATGGACATAGTTTCACTCTTTCAGCTAGAAACGTCGCTTAAAACCACCGGTTGCCCAGCGCACCGCAAAGGAGGTAAGCAGGATCAGCACGACCAGCACGACGGAGCCAGCATACGCCTGATTGATCTGTACAGGATAGGGGCTATCCGTAAAGACAAAAATGCGCAATGGAAGGGCATCGACAGGTTGCATCACACCAGTGAACCAGAACGTGCTGCCAAAAGCCGTCATGAGGAGAGGCGCAGTCTCTCCTGCGACACGTGCCATTGCCAGGACAATCCCTGTGACAATACCGCTCGTGGCAGCCGGGATAACGACCTGAAGGATGGTGCGCGATTGCGTCGCGCCTAGTGCGAGAGATGCTTCGCGGAGTTCCTGCGGTACCAGACGAAGTACATCCTCGGCGGTACGAGCAACGATAGGAATCATGATGATGCCTAACGCGACACCGCCAGAAAGGGCAGAAAAGCCGTGTGTGGGGATAACAATCAGCACCCAGGCGAACAGGCCAAAGATGATGGTGGGAATGCCATTTAGAACATCGACCATGAAACGCACCGCTTGCGAAAACCATCCTGTGCCAAATTCTGACAGATAAATGGCCGTGAAGAGTCCCAGAGGAATGCCGATGACGGACGCTAAACCAACCAGGATCAGGGTGCCTTGAATAGCTTCACCGATTCCACCGCCTGATGAGCCAAACGCGCCGGGCAATTCCGTGAAAAAGCTCAGGTTGAGAAACGGTAATCCCTGAAGCGTGATATAGATGATCAGGTACAGCAGCACGATAATAGCAAAAGCTGCCGTGAGCACCGCGAAGGCGATGCAGAGAGCATTGCTGAACTGTCTGCTTACATGATGGGCCGTGGATGGCATCTGAAAGGGGTTGGTCGGCCTCTCTGATGCTTTGGGTGTGCTACTCATGCTGCCAGTCCTCCTATGCGTCCCCTACCGACGTGCGAAACGAGCAGACGCGCTAGAATATTAGCGATCAATGTGATAATAAACACGAGCAATCCGGTCTCGATCAGGGCTGAGAGGAACAGGCCCGGCGTGGCCTCGCCAAACTGGTTCGCAATCACACTGGCAAGCGTATAGCCTGTATTAAACAGGCTCCATGATGGCGCTGTCGCCTGATTACCGATCACCATGGTCACGGCCATCGTCTCGCCAAGCGCACGCCCCAGGGCGAGAATGATGCCACCTACGATGCCAATGCGCGCACCCGGCAGAATCGCATGGCGAATGACTTCCCAGCGTGTGGCCCCTAAAGCCAGTAGCGCCTCGCGTTGAGAGCGCGGCACCGTAAGCATCACCTCACGAGACACGCTGATAATCAACGGTAAAATCATAATGACCAGAATCATGCCGGCAGCCAGCAAGCCCAATCCATGGTATTGCCCATCGAAGAAGGGAAGGAAACCGAGATATCTATGCAGCCAGGGTTCTCCCGTGCTGATGAGCCAGGGGGCCATGACCAGGAAGCCCCAGAGGCCATAAACGACGCTTGGAACAGCGGCCAGCATATCCATAATGAAGGAAAGTGCCGGACGAAGCGGACGCGGGCAAAACTCAACAAGAAAGATGGCCGCCCCCAGGCCAATCGGCACCGCAAAGATGATAGCAAAAAACGATGTCACAAGCGTGCCGAAAATGGCGGGAGCGACCCCATAAATGTTATGCACCGGATCAAATGCCTGATTGGTCAGGAAGTGCCATCCAAAGGTCGCCAATGTGGGCAATGAGTAACTGACCAGAACCCAGGCAATACCAAAGACAGAGGCAAGAGTAAGAAGCACGAAAAGGGCAGTCACTCCTTGAAACAGGATATCGCTCAGTCGCCGATTGCCACCTGTCAGTGTCGAGAGCAAGGAGCGCAGTCCTTCTTCGCCTGTGGTTGCTATTTTTCCCTGCATCGCAGTCTCCTTCTGTTTGTTCTTGCTAGCAAACTACCGGTTATCATGGCCTTTACCCTCTGAGAGAACCATGCTTCTCTCACCTATAGAGAATATAGGTAAGAGAAGCGGTACTGATGGCTTGTCAGCGGCACCAACCATCGTCGGCGAAACGATGATGGTTGGTAGCGAAGGGCCACGTGATTCGTCGCAATGTAGCCTATTTGCCTGTATAGCAGGGCGCATTGTTGCTACCGCACGTCATCGATTTGATCTGTGCCTCGTCTCTGCTGACAATACCGCTCGGTAGAGGAACATAGGTCAGGGCCGATGAGTAGCTCTGCCCATCGTGGGTCATCCACCACAGCATATTAGCAAGAGCCTCTCCTTTATCAGCATTGCTCTGATGCTGATAGACAATCACCCACGAGAAGCCGGAGATGGGATAGGATTCTGCTCCAGGAGCGTTGACAACATAGAAACGCAAGTCGCTGGGAATGTTGGTCACGTTCGAGGCATCGATCTTGGCCCCATCCAGTGAAGGCGCGACATAATTGCCCGCCGCATTCTGGACGACTGCATACGGGAAGTTATTAGCTACTACATAGGCCAGTTCAACGTAGCCAAGTGCACCGGGCGTACTCTTCACGGCAGCGGCCACGCCAGGATTACCTTTTCCCCCAACGCCAACCGGCCAGTTCACTGTTGTGGATGCACCAACCTTCGAGGCCCATTCAGGGCTAACGGCAGATAGATAGTGTGTAAAGATACTGGTCGTCCCACTTCCATCCGAGCGGTGAACAACGGTAATCGCCTCGTTGGGAAGGTTGACACCGGGATTGAGTGCAGCAATTTCCGGGTCATTCCAGGTCTTGACTTTGCCTAGATAAATGTCTGCAATCAGTGTTCCCGTCATCTTGAGATGGCCGGTGATACCGGTGAGATTGTAGGACATCGCAACAGCGCCAAGCGTAATCGGAATGTGGATAATCGGCCCATTGGTGCTTTTGGCAAGTTGGGCATCGGTCATAGGCGCATCAGTTGCGCCGAAATCAACAACTTGATTGAGCAGGTCGGTGATACCTGCACCGCTCCCAACAAGCTGGTAGTTTACATCTGCCCCACATGGTACCGTTGGATAGACAGTAAACAGTTTGGAGAAGAGTGGTCCATCAAAAGTCGAACCGGCCCCATTCAACACTTTGGTCGAGGGGCAACTCGTGCCACCAGTGGGACTTGAACCGGTGGTCGTTGTACTACCGCAAGCAGCGATGAAGAGTGTGAGTGCGATAGCCACGAGCGAAATAAAGGTCAGGCGTCGTTGTTTGAGCATAAGTTCTCCCACTTTAGGAATACGCAAAAGTAACAGGAATAAGGTCTGAGAAAGTATCCTCGCTCAAATCTCTTTCTCTCCCTGTTGTACTAATACCGTACCATTGCAGCATTAACCTTGCTTTATGGATATGTTAAGCAAGCGTTAAATGTTCCTAAAGGATAAGCCGGTGATTGTTAAATGGATCGAGAGGAACTGTTCAGTAGACATGCTTCATGC
>DAOTVZ010000192.1:0-3432 GCA_034436045.1 Ktedonobacteraceae bacterium
ACAGGGCATGATGAATCACGCCCTGGGAACGGTTCGACAGGCGAACAGGGCATGATGAATCACGCCCTGGGAACGGTTCGACAGGCGAACAGGGCGTGATAAATCACGCCTGGGAACGGTTCGACAGGCGAACAGGGCATGATGAATCACGCCCTGGGAACGGTTCGACAGGCGAACAGGGCATGATGAATCACGCCCTGGGAACGGTTCGACAGGCGAACAGGGCGTGATAAATCACGCCCCTACGGGATCGCCGATTTCGATTGGAAAATCTATAATCCCGCCCCTATGGGTTCAGGTTTTTTAATGAGAGGAAATCACACTATGTCTCATGCAGATTCGACGCTCGCGGCTCTATTTAAGGGCTGGCATGATTATCAAAACGCATTACTCAAAGCGCTCGTGCCGCTTTCAGACGAGCAACTCACGTTGCGCGCGGCTCCCAATGAGCGCACGATTGGAGAAATGACCGCTCACATCATCGGCGCGCGTGCCGGTTGGTTCTATGAATTGATGGGAGAAGGGGGCGAACTCTTCGCTGATATGCGAGCCTGGGACGAGGCAGGGGCACCGACACGCAACGCCGCTGAGTTAGTAGAAGGAGTGGAGACAAGCTGGCGCGTGATGCATGAGGCGATAGCGCGCTGGACACCCGCCGAGTGGGAGCAAGTCTACAAAGGCGAACGCAACGGCCAACCCTACGGGATTCCACGCCGGTGGGTCATCTGGCATCTGATCGAACATGACCTGCATCACGGCGGTGAAATTTCGCTCACGCTTGGTATGCATGGGCTGACCGCACCGGACATCTAGCCGCTGCTGCGAGGCAGCGAACGATATAACGACATGTGTGTCGTTCGCTGCCCCTCTTCATACATAATATTAAAGAAGTGGTCACCCTTTAAAGTCCAAGATCAGACGGGCCGGAATTTGCGCCTTCTCGACCTCATTAAGTCAATGCAGAAAGTTCTAATCAACGCCGCGCATACTCAACTGCACACGCCCGCGCTGCATATCCACTTTCAGTACGCGCACACGTACAATCTGACCTACCGCAACGACGCTCAGAGGGTCTTTGACAAAACGGTCGGCCATTTCAGAGACATGTACCAGCCCATCTTGCTTGATGCCGATATCGACAAAGGCCCCAAAATCGACCACGTTACGCACCGTACCCTGTAAAATCATACCAGCTTGCAGATCCTCCATCTTGAGGACATCATGGCGCAAGATAGGCGCGGGCAAGGCATCGCGCGGATCCAAGCCGGGTTTCTCCAGGTTTTCCAGTATATCGTGCAGCGTGGGCAGACCAACACCAATTTTTGCCGCCAGTTCGGCCCAGCTCGCCTCTTCGCCATCAGTCTGCACTCCCCCCTTGCGCCGATTATTGCTGCTGCGCCCCAAACTGCTCTGGAGCTTGATAAGCTGGCGATACTGCGCGATGCGCTCTGCCGGTTTCAGGTGCTGCTCGTTGCCGCCGGGGAGTAGGGCGAGCAACGCCCTCGTGGCCTGATAGCTCTCAGGGTGGATGAAGGTGTTATCCAGTGGCTCAACTCCGTTGGCAATTTTGAGAAAACCTGCCGCCTGCACGAAGGTCGCAGGCCCCAGGCCCGGCACATTTAATAGCTCCTGGCGCGTCTTGAACGGGCCATGCTCCTCACGATATTTCACAATCGCATTAGCAACACGCGAATTGATGCCCGATACATGCTTTAAAAGGGCCGCCGAGGCCGAGTTCACCTCGACGCCCGCGAAGTTCACGCACGAGACAACCACGCGGTCGAGCATCGCCGCCAGCTCTTTCTGATCGACATCGTGCTGATAGAGGCCCACACCCACCGCTTTGGGATCGATCTTGACCAGTTCGGCGAGCGGGTCTTGCAAACGGCGTGCGATAGAGATCGTGCCGCGTTGCGTGGCGTCCAGGGTCGGGAACTCCTGCCGCGCCACCTCAGAGGCCGAATAGACCGAAGCACCGGCCTCGTTGACCATCACATAGCCAACCTGCCGCCAGCCATCCTGCCGCTCTATTTCACGAATCAAGTCGGCCACCAACTGCTCGGTTTCGCGCGAGGCAGTACCGTTGCCGATAGCGATGACATCAATCCGGTATTTATTCAACAGCGTGAGCAATTGCTGCCGGGCACGCTCGGCCTGATGCAGATACATGGTGTCCGACTCAAGATATTTGCCGTTCTCGTCCACCACCGCCAGTTTGCAGCCGGTGCGATAGCCAGGGTCAATGCCCAACACCTTCTTACCACGCAGAGGAGGCTGCAGAAGCAGATTGCGCAGGTTGGTAGCAAAAATCTGGATGGCATGTTCCTCGGCACGGCGCGTCAATTCGACACGCACCTCACGCTCCATCGCGGGGGCCAGCAGACGCTTATAGCCATCCTCCATCGCCTCGCTGAGCAGATAAGCGAAGGGGGAAGTCGGTTTGATCGGGTAATATTGCGTGATCTGTGCCTGCACCTGCTCATAAGGCACGGTCACGCTCACACGCAACACCTCTTCACGCTCAGCGCGATTGAGCGCCAGCACGCGATGCGGTACCAGCTTACTGATATCCTCGTTAAACTCATAGTAAAGCTGATAGACGCCGTTGGGGTCTTTCTCTTTGAGCTTCTCTTCGTCAGCCACGCGGGCGCTGACGGTGGATTGCTTAAAGAAGACGGCACGCACACTGCCACGCACGTTGGCATCCTCCGCCAGTACCTCGGCCACAATATCTTTGGCCCCTTCATAAGCCTCCAGGCTGGTATCGACTCCTTTCTCGGCATTGAGATACGGACGGGCATGTTCTTCTAGCAATGTCTCATGATCGCCGGATAGTTCCGGTTGCTGCAAAATAAGCTCGGCCAGCGGGGCCAGGCCCTTCTCACGCGCGACGCTGGCGCGCGTCTTGCGCTTGGGACGATAGGGGAGATAGAGGTCCTCGACCTCCTGCAATGTGGCGGCAGCCTCAAGCTGCTGCTCCAGTTCAGGAGTGAGTTTGCCCTGCTCCGCAATCAGGCGACGCACATCCAGCTTGCGCTCATGCAAAGCACGCACGGCGGCAGCACGGTCGGCAATCGCCTGAATCTGTACTTCGTCCAGGCTGCCCGTCACTTCTTTACGATAGCGGGCAATGAAAGGAATGGTGTTACCCGTGTCTAACAGCGCAATAGTCCGCGCGATCTGCCCCGCGTTGAGTTGAAGTTCTGCG
Organism: Ktedonobacteraceae bacterium; assembly: GCA_034436045.1. Taxonomy (GTDB): domain Bacteria; phylum Chloroflexota; class Ktedonobacteria; order Ktedonobacterales; family Ktedonobacteraceae; genus H111-94. The sequence goes on from DAOTVZ010000192.1 coordinate 3,209, forward strand.
CTCAGCACGTGGGCCAATGTCTCAAGAGATAAAGTTTCGTCCAGCATTGCGGCAGACGAGGATGATTGTTGGCTCATCTGTTCCTGCTTAGCCAAAGCTCTCAAGCCTCCCTTGCATCTTACAAACGGTTTAGTTTCGCCAGAAAAGATAGTATCACGAAGGTCAAGGTTTCGGGGTAGCAGCACAAGAGGCATGGTATCCACAAAGCGGCGCAGCTATGGGGG
>DAOTVZ010000193.1:0-17781 GCA_034436045.1 Ktedonobacteraceae bacterium
AACGGCCACAGCGCTGACCTGGACATGGTATTTGCTGATGCAGCATCCAGATATCTACGCGAAGGTGCAGCAGGAGGTTGATACTGTCTTGCAGGGGCGCGTGCCGACCTATACCGACTTACCCCGATTGCCGTACTGCCTGCGCGTTTTGAAAGAGGTGATGCGGCTCTATCCACCAGCCTACGCTTTTACCAGAGTGGCGCTCCACGACGTGAAGATTGGCGACTACCAGTTGCAGAAAATGGATACAGTGTTTATTTCGCCTTACGTATTACATCGCCGACCGGATTACTTTCCTGCGCCGGAGCGTTTTGATCCCGACCGCTTCGCAGCGGAGAGCGAGAAGAAGTTGCCGCGCTACGCCTATCTGCCCTTTGGTGCCGGACCCCGCATCTGCATTGGCAATCACTTTGCGCTGATGGAGGGCCATCTGCTGCTGGCGACGCTGGCGCAGCGTGTCACCTTTGAGTTGTTACCTCAACCTGAAATTGTGCCCGACCCGGCGCATCATCTCACCATTCGCCCACGCTCAGGTGTGAAGGTAAAAGTGCATTTGAGAAAGATACATGCTAATTAGATTAGAGCAGGTAACGATGTCTGTGTCGGTGTGTGAGATGCTAGTGTCGGTGTTGCACGATGCGGATGAAGACGATGAACGCATTCGAGCGAGGTTGCTCGATGTTCACTATACAGCCTATGCTGCTTATGTGGGAGAGCAGTTAGTAGGTGCGGTGGTGATGCGCTGGGATGAGGATGCTGGTGAGATAGAGTACATCGCGGTTGATAGTGCATGTAGAGGTAGAGGTTATGGAAAAGCGATGGTAGCTCAGATACTGATGCTGGCGCGACGGCGCGGCGTGCATACTGTGTTGGTGGGCACGGCAATAGTTCGCTGGAAAATATCGCGTTCTATCAAAAATGCGGTTTTCGCATGGATCACGTGCGCCGTGACTATTTTGTCTATGTACAGCCACCAGTCATACAGAACGGTATTGTTATGAGAGATATGCTGGTGTTGCGCTACTCATGGAAATGAGATGCAGGGTGGTGGCCCTGGTGATCTCGACGAATTGGAGAAACTGTGCTACACTTCGTTCAAGCTAGTAAAAAAGTATAATATTCTGTTCTCTGTTTGTGATGAAACGAAAAGAAAAATAGAAGAGCGTTTACTCATGTTTTGTGAAGGAGGATCAGTTCATGGCTACCTGTACAGCATGTGGTACTGATGTCACCGGTAAGAAGTTTTGCCCGGAATGTGGTACACAGGTTCAGCAGACGCCAGCGGTGAATGCTGCTCCAACATCCAATGTTTGCCCCAGTTGTGGGGGAGAGGTAACGCCGACGGCCTCTTTCTGTATGCATTGTGGTGCATCGCTGAAAGCTCAGAGCGTAGCGTCGGTTCCGGTATCGCAGGTAGCCGCGCCTCTGTTCTGTAACAATTGTGGTAGGCAGGCCCCCGCCGGAACGCGCTTCTGTCAGCACTGTGGCAATGCACTCGCCGCGACTGCGCCGGTTGCACCGCCGACGGCGATAGCGGGAGGTCAATACCCACAATATCCGCAGCAGCAGTATGCTCAGTATCAACAGCCGCAACAGTATCCACCGCAACAATATCCGCAACAGTATGGGCAGCAAGGTGTGGGACAAGCTTATGCACAGTATCCGCAGCAGGGGCAACAGATGGTTTTGCGCTGTCCTACCTGCCAGGCTATCTCCGCTGTTGGCACGCAGTATTGTCCGGGATGTCGTACTAGTTTAGTGAATGTTGTACCGACTCCGGCCTATATGGCGCAGCAGGGGCAACAGAGCAGCCTGGGTGGCATGTTACAGGGAGCAGGCGGTAATGGCATGTTGATGGGCGCACTGGGAGGTGCGGCGGCAGTGATCGGCGGTGAGATGCTATTGCATGGGCTTGAGAACGGCATTGCCAATCGCGTAGAAGGTGATATGGGGTATGGTTACGAGCATCATCGTCACCATCATCGCCGAGAAGAAGGCTTGCTTGGTGAACTGGGTGATGTTGCCAATGACCTGGGTTTGTTCTAATCTCTAGAATGATGCCCCTGGCAAGTTTTTTGTGGCAGGCATAACAGCTGGGACATAGTGCCTACGAGAGATGCCACTACATGTAGTGACACCTCTTGTGGGTATCGTGTGTGGGTATCGTACTTGCCGTAATCTGTACCTAATAGCACGGATGGGCTACTATTCTTCCCATTGTATTCTCTTTCTATTGCGATGCGGCGGTAAACCGTCTATAATACAGCAAAGTGCAAGGTATTTCTGTCTATCGAAATCTGTAATCTGTTAATTTCTACTGATAGGATTTGCAAGGAGTGGAGCGCGCTCTTGCGTGATTGGGCAAGTGTGGAACTGGCGCGCTCAATGGTCGAATGAATTATAAGCGAACGAAGCTAGATAACGGTTTGCGTCTGCTGACTGCCCCCATGCCGGGAATGCGTTCTGCCAGTATCGCCTTTTTTTTCACGGTTGGCTCGCGCTATGAGCGAGACGAGATTGCAGGCATTTCACATTTTATCGAGCATATGCTCTTTAAAGGTTCGTGGAATTATCCGACAGCGCGGTTGCTCTCTGAGTCGATTGAGGGGATTGGTGGCACGTTTAATGCGAGTACCGGTAAGGAATTGACCAGTTATACGGCGCGTGTGCCTGCTGAGTATCTGGCGGAGGCGTTGCAGGTGATGGGGGATATGGTGTTGCATCCGCTCTTCGATCTCAATGAGATGGAGAAGGAGCGCAACGTGATTATTGAGGAGATCAATGCGACCTACGATGACCCGCAAGAGTGGGCAAACCTGTTAATTGATGAGGTGATGTGGGAGGGTCTGCCGTTGGGGCGAGACGATGCTGGTTCGGTAGAGACGGTAGCGAGGTTGCAGCGGCAGCAGTTGATCGAGTATCATACTATCTATTATCGCCCTAATTCGCTGGTCTTAAGTATTGCCGGTAATATTGATCAGCAGCAGGTAGAAGACCTGGTTGAACAATTATTTGGGACATGGGAGGCGGGTGAGCATCCGCATTGGTTGGAGTCGTTGCCGCCACGGCACCCTGCGCAGCCGGTCAAGATAGTGAAGAAGGCGACTGAGCAGAGCAATATCTGTTTAGCTACGCTTGGTATACCCTATACTTCTGCCGACTACTATCCATTTATGCTCATCAATACGATCCTGGGGGAGGGAATGAGTTCGCGGCTCTTTCAGACGATTCGCGAGGAGCGTGGTCTGGCCTATGATATAGGGAGTTATTTTAATAGTTATTATGACACGGGGAGCTTTGTGGTGAGCGCGGGTGTGGAACCGAGGCGTGTTGAGGAGACGATCCGAGCAACATTGCTTGAACTCAAACATGTCTGTGATGAACCGGTGTCCAGTGAGGAGCTGGAGCGTGCAAAAGCCTATATGCGCGGAGGTATCTTGCTGGGCCTGGAGGGAACACAGCAGGTTGCATCCTGGCTTGGCAGTCAGGAGAGCTTAAGGGATCATGTGCGCGATATCGATGAAATGATAGCGCGTGTGAATGCAGTGACTGCACAGGATATTCAGCGCGTGGCGCGGGCTTGCTTTGCTCCTGAATGGCGTCGGCTAGTATTGATTGGGCCAGAAGATGCACGACGAGCAGGGTACTTTGAAAAGTTGCTTACAAGCGTGTAAAGCGGGAAGAGGAGACCTGGTGTTATGGCACAAATGACACTTCATGATTACTTGCAAGAGACTGAAGACGCGATTGCGGCGGGCCGTCTTGACGATGCACTCGCGCATTGTCAGCAGATACTGGCGCAATTCCCAGGCTCGCTCGAAGCCAACCGCCTGCTCGGTGAGGTTTATCTGGCTCAAGGACGGCTGGAAGAGGCACGACAGTCCTTTGATTGGGTGCTGATGAACGATCCAGAGAACGTAGTGGCCTACTGCAATCGCGCACTGGTCTGTCAGAAGATGTCTGATGTTGATACGGCGCTGGATTGCTACCAGCAGGCGTATGAGTTGAGCGGTGGCGACGGCACAATCCGCAGGCAATTTAACCAATTGAGTGCCCAGATTGGGCAGCCTCCTTTCATGTATTCTCGTGCCGGTCTAGCGCGCCTCTATATGCGGGGTGATCTTTTGTCCCATGCCTTGTTGGAGTGGGAGGCGGTGCTGGCAGTGATGCCGGATCGACTGGATGCGCGCCTGGGTTTGTTGGAGACCTATTGGCGTAAAGGGGACGAAGAGAAAGTTGCACAACTGTCGGCCCAGATTGTTGAGGATGTGCCTGAATGTCTCAAGGCCCTGGTGTTGCTGGCCTATACTACTGCGCCCAGAAACAGTCAGAGGGCGCTGGAACTACTTCAGCGTGCACAGGCGCTTGATCCTGAAATGGTGATGGCGCAAGAACTCTTTGCCGACACTATGGCAAGCCAGCCAGCGCATCCCTTCTTCATGCTCTGGAAGAAAACGCCGGTTCTCATCGATCTAAGCGGTAGCTTGCAGCCACAACCAGGTGTCTATATAGCGCCAGTATCTTCCTCTGCTGCGCAGCCCGTGCCAACAGATTCCTTCTCATCATGGAGTGATTTGGGGAATTGGGGGAGTCTTGACACGCTTGTACCTCAGAAACAAGAGCAGCCGGTGAAGCAAGAAGCGTCTGTTCTCTCATCCTGGGGCAATGCAGAAGGGGAGGGCGTCGAGCCTTGGCGTGCATTAGAGCAGAGGCAGGCCCCGGTAAATGGAAGTGTTGTATCCAACTCCCCATCGGGTGCTGCATGGAGTTTCGACCTTGAGCAGATAGCCAATAGGGAGAACATGGATGTGCCTGCGCAGGCCACGAGTAGTTTTGCGGGCCTGACGTCTTTTGCGCAAACGTCTGCATCAGCATTGAGTTGGGAGCAGCCGGAGCCATTTTCTGACGGACGTTTCTGGGAGAATGCGGCGGGAGAGGCAAAAGATGAGCCGATCCCCGATGTTTACTCTTTGTCTCCGTCGTTGGGCAGTAGTGCTTCGTCCAATCCACCATCCTGGTTGAATATGCTGGCACAGAGCGAAACTTCCAAAGGGGAGCCGATAGCGATGGCCCCGGCGGAGGTGGCTCCTCTCGTGTCCGCTCAGTCGAAACAGGCTGTACAGGATGAGCAATTGGAAGGGGAGACAAAGTCCCCTGTTGTAAAACAATCTGCGGCAGAGTCGGTGATACGCCCTGTGAAGACAGAGGAGTCACCATTTTCCTGGGGCAATGAATCGGCAGATGAGGAAGAGACCTTTGGTTTTGGCCCGGAGTGGCTGAAGACATTGGGGGCGACGACGCTGAATGATACTGAAGCAGAGGAAGCTCCACGAGAGGAGGCGCGCCAGGTTCCCACGTTCAGTAATGAGAGATCGGTAGCGGAGGAAGGCCCTAGCGGGCAGGTAACGCAAGAGGTGAATCTACGTGATGTCTGGCCACAACAACCGGCGGTAGCTTTTGAAGATTGGACAAAGCAGATAACGCAAACGTCGCAAGCCGCCGAAGGCGTAGCGCCATCGGAAACTGTGGCAGAAGAGTTGACCACGTTGGAGAGTCTTGAGCAAAGGCTGCATGCGCAAGGTTTTGTACCATTAGAGCCAAACACACTTTCAACTATTGCGCAGTCAGAAGAGGTTATCTCCGATGAACGGATTGAGCCAGAAGTACGAGAAGAAGAGCAATCAAAGCGCGTGCCACGTGTGGAGGAGAAAGTAGAGCGTGATTTCTCGCTCTCATCAGCTCTGGCCCAATTTGGCCCCTTGCCTGCTGAGCAAGCACCGGTGATGCCATCGATACCGGCAACACCGGTGGTTCCTGAGTTGCCTGTGTCAGCGCCTCCCGTTGTGCCTGCTGAACCTATCAGAGTGGCAGCCAGGCAGCAGCCAGCGGAGCCGGTGGTATCTCTATCAACGACAGCATCAACGAGCAATATTGCTGATGACCAGCGGCGAGAACGGCTGGTGCCGTCGGAGACAGGTAAGCAGAGACAGTATGAGGCAAAAGTGCCTATTGTCCCGGCTCCTGCCCAGGCGGAAGTGACGAAGGTGCCAGCAGCCCGCGCAGAGGGATTGATGGATAGTGAATTAGAGATGACGATGAGGCGACCGGCAGTGCGCGTACAGTCTATGTCTTCGCGTGGGAGCAGTAATCGGGGGCGCGGTACTGCATCTCCTACGAGCGGAAATATTCGTGAGGCGTTGCCCGGTGAGCCGCAAGGACAGGGTAGTGCAGCTAATTACCGTGAACATCTGGTGCGCGGTTATCAGCATCAACTGGTGGGAGATTATGACGAAGCCATGCAGGAGTATCGGTTGCTGATTCGTAATGCGCCGGAGTTGCTCGGCGAGGTAGTGAGTAACGTGCGCGCTCTTTTGAAGCTGGCTCCCAAGTACTCGGCTGGTTATCGGGTGCTGGGTGATGCCTATATGCGCCAGGGGGAATATCTGCAAGCGATGGAGGCGTACAATAAAGCGTTGACGATGGCCAAGAAAGCTCGTGGTATGAACTGAGAGCCGGTGGATATATGGATACGCGGTAAGCGCTACACTGCTTAAAAAGGAGTCCTGCTGTGGAGACAATTCTGCAACGGTTGACCGAATTAAATGAGATCATCAATGCGGTGCTGGTAGGGAAGGATGGTCTGATTGTCGCTGGAACGCTGCATAGTGAAGATGAGGAAATGGTTGGAGCGATGTCGGCGGCTGCATTTGGCTCTATTACGAACTTCACTACGCAGATAAATAATGGCCAGATGCGCCACGTCATCATTGAGACGAAGACGGGGACGATTCAGATGGAAGAGGCGGGTGACCTGATTCTGGTGGTGACGACAAAGCCGACCGGCAATATGGGACGTGTACGTCTCGAAATGAAAAAGGCCTGTCAGCAACTGACGCAGTTGGTGGCTAGCTATTAATAAATATAGAATAGATACTTTGTTGGAAAGAGAGATTAGTTGTAATGGAGCGAACGCTTGTTTTGCTGAAGCCCGACGCGGTTCAGCGCGATCTGGTCGGTGAGATTATTTCTCGGCTTGAGCGCAAGGGTCTCAAGCTGGTGGGCATAAAGATGATGCGGCTTCCTGGTGATCTGCTGGATGTACATTATAGTCATCTAGTTGGACGTAGTTTTTATCCAGAGATCCGAGCTTTCATGCAGCGCACACCTGTCATTGCCTGTTGTTGGGAGGGTGTCGATGCAGTGAATACTGTGCGTCAACTGACTGGCATCACGAAGGCCCGCGAGGCCGCTCCTGGTACCATTCGTGGTGAGTTTGCAATGAGTGTGCAGACGAATCTGATTCACTGTTCTGACTCCCTGGAGACGGCTAAAGCCGAGGTTGAGCGCTTTTTCAAGCCGGAAGAAATATTTGAGTACGAGGATGTCCTGGAGGCGTTCATCTATTCATCTGGTGAGCTAGGATAAGATCAGGCAAGACGGAAAAAGGGATTCTGGTGAAACGCTCTCAGGAAAAGGTGATAGAACCTTCCTGAGAGTGTTTGTATGTGGATTCAACAGGTATAGTGCGGTAGCAGAAAGAGAGCATGGATGTGTAATGAGCGAGAATGTTAATAACGTTGTTGGGTTAAGAATACTGTAGAACCGATGACGTTTTTAACAGGCCTCGTGGGCAGTGGCAGGAGCTTCCTGTTCAGTAGTTTTCTTCACGTTGGATCGTTTCTTTTCGGCCAGTCGCCAGCACATGCTTTTGCTTTGAAAGCATTTATCCTGTTCTTCGGATGTAACCGGTGGCGTGTTTTTCATGCAGAAGACCTGGTATAATGGCTCGCCTGCCGCGTGGTTATTGCCAGGAAACCAGCGTTCGCGGTAGAACGGGCAGGCATTTTTGTGCCTCCGCCAGTTTGAGTTCTCAGCCGGGTTGGTGTTGAGTGTATATGCATTTGGATTTGACAAACAAGCATCCTCTTTTCTTTTTCAATCGCATCTGCGATGCTCGTTCTTCTTCAACCTCTATGTGGCATGGAAGTGATTTTCTACAGTAGGATAGCCCTGACCATTCTGGGGGCAGAACCATCATACACTCTGCATCGTAGGACAAGTATACGACACAGAATGCCAATGGTCAAGGCTCTACAAAGATGAAACATACTGAAAAGTACTGTAATGTTCTATAGTAAAGCAGTGGTTGTCATATCGCGTTATTCTGTGTAACAATAGAAACAGAGCTATAGCAATTTGCTGATACAGCGTGTATCACTAGGGCGGAGAATCATGGAAAATAGAGCGTCTTTTGCTGAGAAGAGGGAGCAGGTACCCTGGACATTACAGCAAACTCTAACGGGTCTTCTACTAACCCTGGTACCCTGGATTACGCTGGCGTTATGGTTAAACGCCCTGAATGGCGGTACTGGCCGCACGACCGCTCTTTCACCGCAGGTTGATCTGATAAATGCCATTGTAGTGTTTATCTTTTCTTCATTGGTCGAGGCAGCCTTTCTGGTTGCTCCATTGATCATCGCGTGGCGAGCTTTCAAGGGCTACATGCATCGGTGGTGGCATGCATTGCAAGCGCTTGGTCTGCGCCGTTTTCAGGTGGGGATGGCGATCTCGTGGATTATACTGCTTTTCCTGGGCGTTTACGCGGTCAACCAGGTCTATGTTTATCTATTGGCAGTTCTGCACCTTCATGTGCAGACAAACGATGAGATTTTGTTGCGGAGCGCTAAATATGCTCCTCTGACCACGTATGGGACGCTACTAGCCAGTGTGGTTGTTGCACCTTTCTGTGAGGAACTCTTCTTTCGCGGCTTCGTATTGATGGGCTTGTTGCGCGCGATGCCTCCTGGTTGGGCCATTATGCTGAGCGCACTGATCTTCGCTATAGCTCATGCCGATCCAGGTTCCTTTGCGGTTCTCTTCATTATTGGCCTGGCGCTGGCCTTCCTGCGCTGGCGCACACGCTCTCTCTGGCCGGGTATTCTTCTGCACCTGTTGAATAATGTTGTGGGTGTGGTGCTGATTGTGCTGGCGATGCGAGGCGTGATACCCGGCTAGGGTGTGCTGCGTGTCTGTTCCATATGCAAGGCCAGTACCTGTCCGAGCAGAGCCAGTGTGAAGGCAACGAGCAATAGCGCGTAGCCCGCCAGCGATGTACTATTGATAAGGGTGCGGAGGAACAGGCAAAGTGCTGCCATGATAAACAGTGCGCCGAGCGTGATGCGCCATGAGCCAGTGAGGGGACGTATCAGCCAGAAAAGTGAGAGCAAGGCCATGACGAAGAAGCTCCCTGTCAGTAGTTGTGGTAGTATAGTCGGCGTTATGACGCTCTGAAAGGCGTCTTGCAGATCAAGCCAGCCCGATGCGAGCGAGGCGAAACCTGTTACCAGGGTGGCGATGCCGACAATGCTGAGCAGGAGGCGAGGGAAAGTTGTTCGTATGGTCGGGCTGGTGATGGCGAATGTTACGAGTTGGATCAAGGCGAAGCCAGACGCAACGATAAAGCACCAGCCATAGGCGGCGTTCATGGCGGCGTAGAAGTAAAGGACGGCTACGCTGCTGCTGATGGTGATGAGGAGGAGGAGCGCGAAGAGCAAGGTAAAGGTAGGTGTCCAGAAAGGCGCTAGTGTTCTCTGGGTAGTATTGATGCCTATCGTTTCCGCTATGTGTGGTGCCGGGGCGGCTTGTATGGCAATCGCAGGAGCCGGGCGTGTAGGTGGCAAGGACGCGCTCACAGGGGTTTGTGGTGTGGTTGGTGGAGAAAACGGCAAAGTGGGAGCCTGGGCAGGTTGTGGGGATGGTGGTATTGCGGTGGTATGGGAGGCTGCTACCTGATTGATACGTTGAAGTATGTTTGCTACTTCCTGCATACTGGCTGGACGGTGTTGTTCATCGCGCGCAAGCATACGTAGTACTAATTGATCTAGTTCAGGAGGTACCTGGGGGTTATAGCTGCTAATAGAGGCGAAGGTGAATTGTTCTCTGGCATAGTAGGGATCGCGTCCCGTCAAGCAATAATGCATCGTTGCACCCAGCCCATAGATGTCGCTGCGTGGATTAGTTTGTGCGAGGCCGTGTTGTTCGGGAGGGGCGTAGCCGGGGGAGCCGAGGAAGACAGTATCCAGCGCCTGTTCTTCTTTGAAGAAACGGGCGATGCCGAAGTCGATCAGAAAAACGTGTCCGTCGGGCTGTACCATGATATTACTTGGTTTCACGTCGCGGAAGATGATAGGCGGGCGCTGCTGGTGCAGGTAGCCTAGTACGTCGCAGAGTTGTAGTGTGTAGTGAATGACCTGTGCGATTGGCAGAGGTCGTCCTTGCGCTTCTTTGATAAGCTGGTGTAGTGTTTTACCTTCAATATAATCCATAACCAGGTAGGCGCGTCCATTTTCACTAAACGAGTTCTGGATGCGCGGCAGATTGGGATGAGAGAGTGCGCTAAGCATGCGTGCTTCCTGCTCAAAACGTGCCTCAGCCTCCGCCAGCTCCGTAGGAGCAATTTTGGCCTGGCTCATCTCTTTGATGGCCACGCGCTGGCGCAGGCGTGTGTCTATACCCTGATAAACTGCGCTCATGCCGCCGCGACCTGCCAGACCAACGATCACATAGCGTTGCTGTAAGATGGATTGTGGGGCCAGCCGCCCCGTCTGTTCGTTAAACATTGTCATTGTCTACCCCCCACTGTGTACTCGAAATTACTCGCTTGATGAAATTCAGATGAAATATAGAATATGCCATAGCTAAAGCTGATCTGTAATGACTATCGCAAGTATAATCGATAGGTAGGAAGTGGTCAATGGTATGAGACACTGATGAAGTGTGAGATGGGCAATAGTTAGAGGATGCTTTGAGCTGTCAGGCCATGCAACTGATCTGTAACCGGCGTTCGCCCTGAATGAGACGTAGGATGCCGAGAAGGAGGAGAAGCAAGGCAACCTGGCTGAAGAAAAGCCGGTCTCCGGCTGTAGGCAAGCCTGGGATGGCAACCAGCATTTGTAGCAAGGCCGAGCTGCCGAGCAGGAAGGTTGGGCCGGGGAGAGCGTGCCAGCAGGAGGGGCGTAGCCACCAGGTAAGCATGGCGAGTGTCAGTAGAGCCTGCGAGAAGATCATTTCCAGGCTGCCAATGGAGCGCGAGAGTGGTGGCAAAGAGAAGTAGAGAAGCGTAGTGATGCAGGCGGCGAGAGGCAGAGACAGATAGAAGAACCAGCTATCCCAGCGTTTGAAAGGAGTACGTGTCATCGAGAGACAGGAGGACGTGGCCAGAAAGGCGCTGGAGGTGGCAGCACTGAGCTGTACCAGTAACGACGTTGTTGATGCGAGAGGCAGAGTACTTAAGAGAGCGCTACCACCGGCGAGTATTGACCAGATACAGCCACAAAGGCCTCCCGCACGCAGCCAGAACATGCGGCTTGAGCGGATCAGCGCTATCCAGAATCCCAGCAATAGGATATCGTAGCCACAGAGTACCGCTCCCATCGGGTAGAGGTTGCCATTCACCATTCCTTGTGTTAGCAAACTTGCGCCACTGAGGCCGACGACAAGGATAGTGGCGAAGAGCAAAATAAAGCCGGGTGTCCAGATTACCAGCGTATCTGGTGTTGGCGGGACGAGTAGTTGCTTATCAGGAGTGTTTGTTTGCTCGACCGGGCTGGCGGCGTGCGTGGCTTCTTTACAATGATTCTGTTCGGATTGCGTGACGCTCTCGGCCATATAGTACTTCCTTGTTGCTGTAATCGCTGTGTTAGTATCTTACGTCATTCTAACGTACAAGGCAATAAAGATGATACTGATGAGGCCGAAAGTTTAGCGTACAGCGGGCCAGAGCCATTGGTAGCGAGAAGGGTGAACTTTGAGCAGATAGAGCAAGGTTGAGGAGTCTAAGCTTAACGACATAGGTACTTCGTCCGTTTATCTGACATCGACATAGAATTGTTGCAGGCGGGCGGCTGGGACGCCAAAGCGATAGAGTATGCGCAGATACCACATGAAACACACACTTTTCCACAGTCCGATGCGTTCGTGGCGGCGGGCCGAAGTGGTGACGTATTGGGGCAACAGAACGACCTTGCCGATCTTACGCAAGGCGGTGATAATTTCCAGATCCTCCATCAGTGGCAAGTTGGGATAGCCGCCAATGGCGCGAAAGCTGTCGGTGCGCACGAAATATGCCTGGTCGCCGGTAAAACTAGTGTACCACTGAGAGCGCAAGTTGGTAGCAAGGGCGACCAGGCGATAAGGCAGGCTGTCGCAGTTGAAGCAGAGGCGAAATGCCCCTGCTATCACTGCTGGTGAACAGAATGCGTTCTCTATGGCATGAAACGCACCATCTGGTAATCGGGTATCGGCGTGCAGGAAGAGCAGCACGTCTCCGCTGGCAATTGCGGCTCCGGCGTTCATCTGGCGCGCCCGCCCGCGCGGGGAGGTGATAACACGTGCGTAGCGTTGTGCAATTGCTACTGTCGCATCCGTGCTACCACCATCGACGACAATGATTTCGCTCTCTACGTTTGTGCATTGGTTGCTCAAATATACCAGTTGCTGCTCTAATACGGCTTCCTCATTCAGAACTGGCATGATGATCGAGAAACGCATTGACACTTCTCTATTCTTGACGTATTCTCCGCTTGTTTCTATAGCTAGAGTACGTTTAGAAGGCGTGTTGGATTACTGTGTGATGCCACGCATGGTTCCTCAAATTTCTTTGCCGACCAGGCGGGCGGCCTGTTTTTGTAGCGATTGCAGACCCTCGCTAAACCGGACGGGGTAGGGTTGTTCAACAGAGAGGGCACGATACTTTGCCGGTAGGTTTCTCAGATTCTGCTGTGCCAGCTCACGGATCTCTGAAAGTGGTGGCAGGCTGCCTGGAATGATCTCGCCGTTGCGCATGACGGGGCGCAGTAAACGCTGGTAGTTGTCCGGGCGTGGTTCGTGCGCAAGCTGTATCACATCCTCTTCCCAATGGGGGTGCCGATATACCTCTTTTTTGCCCGGCCAGGTCGTCTTAGGGCCAGCAATCTTCAACTTGGGCATTTCGTTGCCATCACCTTCTACGTACCATACCTCTTTATAGACCGTACCCAGCGAGCCACCGGGGATACCGCGTTCTGGTGAGCCAGCACCGCTACCGAGCGAGGTGCCGACACCAAATGAATCAACGACGGCTCCCGCTTGGAGTAACTCCTGTATTTTCCACTCGTCCAGGTCGCCGCTGACGAGGATGCGCACATCGTTTAGCCCGGCGCGATCAAGCTGTTCACGAATATACAGGCTGTCGGCTACCAGGTCGCCACTATCGATGCGCACAGCAGCCAGCGTGTGACCGAGCATCTCTTGATAGCGCAAGGCAACCTCAATGGCGGTGTGAATGGCGGCACGGGAGTCATAGGTATCGAGCAGGAGAGTATAGCGATTGTAGGCAGCGGCGGTGGCTTCAAAAGCCTCTTTCTCGCTGGGATACATCTCGATCAGAGCATGTGGAACAGTGCCTGTTGCGGGCAAACGAAATTCGTAGGCGGCATTCAAGAGCGATGTGCTGGCGCAGCCGCCGATATAGGAGGCACGAGCGACGGTCATCGGTTCCTGAGCGCGCCGGAAGGCAAATTCGGCAACGCGGCGCGGATGGCCCTGTTCGGCGGCGTAGACAATGCGCGAAGCCTTCGTGGCGATCAATGTGGAGAGGCCGATAGCCTGGAGCAAGCCAGATTCGAGCAGCAGGGCCTCGCGGAAAGGGGCTGTGACACGCATGATCGGCTCGTTAGGGAAGGCAATGGAGCCTTCGGGCATGGCGAGGATCTCGCCGGTGAAGCGTAGCGTTGCCAGTTCGTCGAGGAAGGCCGCGTCATAGTCGCGGATATGTGCCAGGAAGCGCAGTTCCTGTTCGGTATAGCGAAATGATTGCACAAATTCGAGCGCCGCTTCCAGACCAGCCACCAGCAAATAAGCGCCACCGAAAGGGGCAGTGCGGGTGTAAAGATCAAAGGTGGTGAGGCCGTTGCGTCCGCTATACCATGAAATATAGGCGGCGTCGGGATGGTACATATCAGTCATCAGTCCTGGGTTAAAACTAGGGGCGCGCCTATGCATGCCAACACTCTCTTCCTAGTTATGGTACGGTAGTTGAGTTAGTGTACATTGTACCATATGGTAACAAGCAATTTCCTCTTTTTCCTGACCCAACTATAAATTATCATGAACAAAGACGGCAGGCCGAACCAATGCCAAATACCGCTGAGGGTTTTTCCCCCCAACGGTAGAGCTAAAATGATGGTTTTGTTTAGGATACTATTTCATAAAAACCTGTGCAAATGAAATAGTATCCTTGAAAAATCATCACTCTTGTTTCTTGCGCCCCCGATGCTGTTTCTTCAATGGAAGATCAGAGATAGGCGAAAACAAGGTATGATCTTTACGCGCTTCTGCACTGTTAAAATCCTTGAGATACTCTTTTGTAATCTCAACACCACTATGGCCCATCTCACGAGATAGCTTGAACAGATCACCTCCTCTTTGCAGGTACATCTTAGCAAATGTATGACGAAAGACATGCGGCGAGAACTTAATATCATCAAGACCGCTTTTATGCTGGATACGCTTGATAATCTCTTGTATTCCGATAAGATGAAGTGGTTTACCGCCAGAACCGAGAAACAATGTTTCCTCATCAGGTTCAGTAGGACGCCGATACTTGTGAATATACTTCCAGAGCAGCTTACTTACTTCTGGATGAATACCAATCTCACGTTCTCTACGCCCCTTACCAAAGACCTTCACAAAGCGATCATTGACGTCAGAAACTTTCAAGCCTACTAGTTCACCGACCCGCATCCCTGTATCCAAAAGGAGCAGAACGATTACGTAATCACGAAAACCTATAGGAGTGCTGGTATCGCAAGCATCTAGCATTTTCTCTATGTGTTCTTGCCGAAATGCCGGAGTAACGCGCACAGGCACTTTAGGCGGAGACAGACGCGCAGTAGGGTTGTTATCAATCAGCTCTTCTTGATAACACCAGTTAAAGAACGACTTGAAGATACGCACAAATGCACGCACTGTCGTCGGAGCCATAGCATCACCTTCACAGCGACGCCCCCTATTCTGGTAAGGATGTTTGGCCGTCAATAAATGCTGGACGCACTGACGCAAATGAACAACTTTTACCTGTTCGAGTTCTGTAATATGGCACTGCTCATCTAGCAACCGAACAAGAATACCAAGACGGTGCCGATAGTCAATCATCGTCGCTTTAGTCCGTCCCTTGACCTCAAGATCAAGCAAAAACTGTGCAACAGCCTCATCAATTTTCATCGTAGCACCCTCTAAGCAGCATCAGTCTCATCCCCAACATGAGGAGCCTCACCATAGTCATAGCCATACAGAAACGCATCCAAAAGCGCCCCATCGTCACCCAGCTCAAGGCCCGCCGCTTGCCGCCGCTCAGCTAACTCGATGGCCGTCATGAAGCCCGCCGCCAGGCGCTTGAGCCACACCATCTCGGTATGCGACTGATGTTTTTTCGCGTGATAGTCCCGAATATCGCGGAAAATGGTCAGCATGGTGGCAAACAAATTTGGAGCCGTGGCTTTCGCCGTCGGGGGACGCTTGCCACCCACCCACGTCAATTCTTCATCCGCCAGCACCGCCGCGTAGGAGGAGGCATAGCCCACCAGCCCAGTCAGCAGCACGCGTTTCCGACCGAGCCGCCGCGCCCGTCTGACCAGCACCTTGCGCAGATCGGGCGCAGGAGCCGGAGCCAACCGCGCGAGCAAGACCGACAACGCGGCAGGGTCGAGCGCCCGCAAGCAGTCTACCGCCTCACGTGCTAACGCCCGCAGCACCTCTACCGGCTCATCCACAAAGGCGTGACGCGCCGCCAGCAGCGCCCCCGCGACCGCGTGCGTTTCCTCGTGCTCCGTCGGTTGCTGCTCGACCCCCTCTAACACGCCTAAGGCTTCCTCTAGCAGTTGCTCAGGATGAGCGGCAAGCAGGTAATCAACACAGGTTGCCTCATCCATCAGAGCCGCAGGAGCTGAGGCCGCTTCATCGACCACGGTGAAGGCTTCTTGAATGCGTTGCCAGACCGGATGCGTCGGCCAGCGCGAGGGATTGCTGTCCGTGACCCCCTCCAGGTCTACCATGCGTAGCCACTGGAAGGTAGCATAGCGCCACAGCGCCTCAAGGCGACCCAGCGTCTCAAAGGCTTCATTGAGGTCAAACTCAGCCAGAAACTTGCGCTTGAAGCGAAACTCTAAGCGCCAGACAGGTAACGCCGGGTCATAGCCCGCAGGCGACCCCGCCCATACCGTTTCAAACCAGTCCTTGTGATGTGCCTTGATTTCCTTCGTTTTGTGATAGAGTTGTGCCGAGATGGCTGAGCCATGCGAGCCAAAATCCAGCGTGGCAAGCCGTCGATGCACCGTTGTCGCACATGGAAAGCACATGACCTCGTCAGCCCCACTCCCTTCATGGCCCTGCTCACGTATCTTTTCTTCCAGGCTACGCAGGTCGGCAGGGGACAGCCCGCCCGCCTGTTCTTCCTCACAAGGCACCTCAGACCGTGCCCGCATGCGCACCACCCGTGAGACAAAGCAGCGTTCCCAGGCAAGCTGGGAGAAGTCAAAGCCCTGTATATCGACACAGAGATGGATTTCAGAGGCTTGCTGATAGATCATCCGGCCCAGGAAGTCGTAGAGCATAGCTTCCAGGGTGATAATCGCCTGCTCAGGGCCGAGTGTCCACAACAGATGCGAGGAAAAGCGTGCCTGACAGAACACCCCGCCATTGAGGGAACCAGGGGCGAAAGCCAAACGCACATCATCACAGTGCAGCAACCAGGACCAGACCCCGTGACCGTGAGGGCGCATCAGCACCGTTTGGGCGCAATCCCCATCGGCGAGCTGATAGCGGAAGAGCAGCGAGGTCGGCACATCCGCATGTTCTTTGCGCGCCACCGCTTGCCAGGCATCCAATTGTGCAATTGTCTCATCGGACAAATGCTCTCCATTCGGCTTGCCGTCCTCACCGGCCAACTTGAAATTGACCAGCAAGGTATCAACCCCCGCTTGCAGGATACGTAGCGGAGTTCCCTCAGCAGCAGGTATCTTTCTGGTCTCAGTCATGCATTCCCCCACATTCATCAAGAGCAGGAGCCGGTTCCCGCACTGGGTCAGCATACAGCTTCACCCGGTTATAGTGCGTGACGACCTTCGTGTCATCGGCTTGCACAGCAGCGTGACGGACAAAGCGAAGATGTGAGCGAGCCATCAGATGCAGCACCGCCAGGAAGGGGGAATCGGCTTCCACATCCTCTGTCACGACCGGAAACCAGGGATAGCCCAGCAAGGACGTATCCGACCATCGCCGCCAAAGAGCCACATGATAGCGTGTCATGAGCATGCCTCCTCTCACTGTATCTGTTCCATCTCGTGTAAAAAGGCCAACAAGGCTCGTTCATAGACGGCATCCCGTGTATACGCCTCATCCGTTGGGGTGCAGACCCCCCGCGCCTGACGCCGCGCCAAGTAGGATTGCTCACGCTGCATTTTCTGTTCCAACCAGGCCACCATCTCAGCCAGCCAGCATGTCCATTCAGCAGATGTCAACTGATCGAAGGACACATGAAGAACGCCAGGAATCCCAGGGAGAGCACGGCAAGACCCAGAAGAAACCGTTTGTCGAGAAAAAGATCGACGCATCAGCATACCTCCTTACAACCGAAAAAGACCAACCCAACCAGGTAAATGGCACCCCACGTGTTACTGTGTTCGTGGGGTGCCACCCACTAGTCATCCGGGTATTGCAACAAATCATGCATCGCCCGTATCTCTT
>DAOTVZ010000194.1:0-26014 GCA_034436045.1 Ktedonobacteraceae bacterium
GAACGCCTCGGCCTCTCGCAGGCCATGCGGGCTATTTTGCGCAAACCCAAACGCGAGTTGATTGTTAATTTTCCTGTCCGCATGGACGATGGCACGGTAGAAATGTTCACCGGCTACCGCGTGCAACATAATATCAATCGTGGCCCGGCTAAAGGCGGCATTCGTTACAGCCCGGAGGTTTCGCTGGACGAGGTGCGTGCGCTGGCTATGTGGATGACCTGGAAATGCGCAGTAGTCGGCATTCCCTTTGGTGGCGCAAAAGGCGGCGTCATCTGCGACCCCCATAAGATGTCTCGCGCAGAACT
Source organism: Ktedonobacteraceae bacterium (assembly GCA_034436045.1). Classification (GTDB taxonomy): domain Bacteria; phylum Chloroflexota; class Ktedonobacteria; order Ktedonobacterales; family Ktedonobacteraceae; genus H111-94. The sequence goes on from DAOTVZ010000194.1 coordinate 306, forward strand.
GGAACGCCTGACGCGCCGCTACGCAACCGAAATCTCGCTACTGATCGGCCCTAACAGCGACATTCCCGCCCCCGATGTCAACACGAATCCCCAGATTATGAGCTGGATCATGGATACCTATTCCATGCATGTCGGCTACTCCGTGCCCGCCGTGATCACCGGTAAGCCGCTGGCCATCGGTGGCAGCGAGGGCCGCCTGGAAGCGACGGCGCGCGGCGTGCAGGTCGTGACGCGCGAAGTAATGCGCGATCTGAGCATGCAGCCAGAGCACTGCCGTGTCGTCATTCAGGGCTTTGGCAATGTCGGCAGCGTCTCGGCCCGTCTGCTTAGCGAACTGGGCTGCAAGATTGTGGGTTTGAGCGACATTAATGGTGGTATCTATAACCGCGAGGGCATCGATGTGATGACCGCGCTGCGCTACTCTCGCGAACACGGCAGCCTCTCCGGTATGCCCGGTACCGAGAATGTGACAAACGCGGAACTGCTGGAATTACCCTGCGACGTGCTGATACCGGCGGCGCTGGAGAATCAAATCACCGCTCGCAATGCCGCACGCATCAAGGCACACCTGATTATTGAGGCCGCTAATGGCCCGACCACGCCGGATGCCGACCGCATTCTCAATGATCGTGGCGTGACCATCGTGCCGGATATTCTAGCGAACGCAGGCGGTGTGACCGTCAGCTACTTCGAGTGGGTGCAGGACCTGCAACGCTTCTTCTGGGCCGAGGATGAGATCAACGAGCGCCTGGAGAACATAATGACTCGTGCCTACCAGGCCGTCAAGCACAAGGCCGAGGATCAACAGACCAATCTGCGCATGGGTGCTTACCTGCTGGCCGTCGCCAGAGTGGCCGAGGCCACCGAAATGCGCGGCGTTTACCCGTAAAACTTTTTTCCCTGGCGGAGAGGGGGCAGGGCACCCTCCCCGCTCGTCTGCTTGCTATTCCACACCGGCCGTTTCGGCATCTGGAAAGATGTCGAGGATGCGCAGCCAGACCTCTTGCTTACTTTCCTCTTGTGAACCTTCTAGTTGAAAGATGATCGTCACGGTACTGATGCCGCTGAAATCTTTGAGACGCGCGGCCCCCTTAAAGAGTGTACCCTGGCGGCGCTGCTCATTTGCCAGCGATTGTGCGTGTTGTGAGGGAGGCGCACCCAACCAGAACTGCACATGCTGGCCCTCTTTGCCACTGGGACGTGCATGATACAAACGGAGCTTCTCCATCTTGAAGATCGGTTCTGGATTGCCCGCCCCAAAGGGGGCGAGTTGTCTTACCTGCTGATACAACTCATAGTTTAGCTTGTTCCAGCGTGTCAGTGTCAGATCGACCATCTTTTTCACCGGCTCTTGCGCTATTTTCGCAATCGACTCGGTCTCATCGACTGCGGTGGTGGTATCCCCGTTGCTGCTGGTGAGCGCTGGGGAGGGCGCGCGCTCCTGCCAGGAGAGCAGGTGACGACGCAGGTCTTCGATGCGTTCGCTCTGAATGGTGAATCCTGCCGCTTGCGTATGGCCACCATAGCGTTCCAGGTTATGCGCGAAGTCGCTCAAGGCGGCGATGATATTGTAACCTTTGCGGCTGCGCGCCGAGCCGCGACTAAGGCGCGTAACCCTATCGTTGCTGAGGACAAGCACCGGCTTATCGACCTCTTCGGAGAGCCGACCGGCGACCAGCCCGATGATACCCTCGTGCCAGTCGTCGCCCATCACCAGGACAACGCGGGCATCGCGCTGGCTCTGCGCCTGCGCGCGCACATCGCGCATTAGCTCCTCTGTTTGCTGCTGGCGCGTCAGATTGAGCGCCTCCAACTGGTTCGCATAGGCCATTGCCTCTTCTTCGCTATCGGTGACAAGCAGGTTGAAGGCGATGCTGGCATCCTGCATGCGTCCGGCAGCATTGAGGCGAGGAGCCAGCGAAAAGGCGATATCGCGTTCGCGGATGCGGCCCATTTGCAAGTTAGCATTGCGCATCAGAGCGCGTAATCCAGGCTTATCCGTATTATTGAGTTGTTGCAGTCCCAGGCGCACCAGCATATGGTTTTCGCCCAGCAGCGGCGCAACATCGGCGACAGTGCCAAGCGCCACCAGATCGAGGAGGGCATATTCTTCTTCACGTGGCAGAGCATAGAGGCGGTAGAGCGCCTGCGTGAGCTTGAAGGCGATGCCGACACCACAGAGTTCGCGCCCCTGCGGCAGACTCTCTAATTGTCCTGATTGCTCCGACCGCCAGGGATTGACCAGGGCATAAGCCTGCGGCAGAAGAGTCGGCAGGTGGTGATGATCCGTGATAATCACATCAAGGCCGAGCGTGCGTGCATAAGCCACCTGCTCCACATCCGAACTGGCACAATCGGTCGTCACAATCAGGCTCGTTCCACGCGCTTTGAGCAGATCGAGTGCGCGATAGTTCAGGCCGCAGCCATCGTTGATGCGGTGTGGAATGTGGTAATCGAGGGGCGCGTCGATACGCTTGAGCCGACGCAGGGCACGGAAGAGCAACGCGGAGGAGGTCACACCGTCGGCATCGAAGTCGCCATAGACGGTAATATGCTCGCCACTATTCAGGGCAGACCGAATGCGCTCGACGGCCTTCTGCATATCGATGATGCGATAGGGGTCAAGGCTCTGCTCATAGGAGGCATCCAGAAAAGCGCGCATCTGTGCAGGGTCGCTGATGCCGCGATTAGTGAGTATCTGTGCCTGCACCGGCTCCACGCCCTGCGCGCGTGCCAGCTCGAACTGCTCCTTCGAGAGTTGAGGATAGACCTGCCAGTTATCTTGTGATGGCGCTTGCTGTGTCGATGCTTCCACTGTCTTTCCTTTTCGGGTCAGGTTTCGGCTGTGTTTCTGCTGCTTTAGAGTATATCATACACAGAACAACGAGATGGGGCAGCCGAGCGGGTGTCCGGCGCTGTCCTATGCTGAGAAGGTTCATGTTGTAGAATAAAGGGCAAACCACGTTTGTTATTTATAAGGAGCTACTGTTTTATGCAAAGTCAAACAAAGAAGCCTTCGGCGGCGGCGCGCCATGACACAAACACTGCCAATGTGACGGCGGCGGTGGGTATGCAGACCTCGGCAGGTCGGTCGCGTGCGCGGCGAAACACTTTGTTTACGCAAAGCGTGATATGGGTAACGGGGCTGATTTGCACCGCCTTTCTCCTCGGTGCGTTGGCGCAGGCCTGGTCGAATAATCAGCTTGCTCAAAAAGTACAGGCCGCCCAGCAGCAATTGCAGCAGGTGCAGGCCCACCATAATGCTTTGCAGAAGCAGGCCGATGAATATAGTAAACCGGGCGTGATAGAAAGTGAGGCGCGTCAGTTGTTGGGCTATGTGCGGCCCGGCGAACACGCGGTCGTGATCGTCAACGCGACGCCGCAACCGGCGACGGCAAGTCCGGCGACCACGACGAAATCGACTACGCAGGACTTCTGGCAGGAGTGGTGGCATGCCTTCTTCGGCAATTAGAGGAGAGCATCCGGCTGTAAAATGGTACTAGCGGAGGCTCATATCCTTGACACTGCTCGTATGATATAGGTATAACATGTGTATACTGATTTGTAACAAATGACAATGGCATAGGGAACACAAATGCAATCACAACGCACCGACAATGTAATAACCCTCGTGATTATGCGGCTCCAGTACTGGCTGGAGCTTCCTGGGTTTTTGCTTAGACGGTCGCGTTTCGTTGAATAAGCGTGATGTATTATCTCAGACGGAACGCATCCATTCAGCGTTCCGTCTTTCTTTTTTATTCTCGAATATTGCACTTATCCTGATCTTGCTTGAAGGAGTATAAGTAATGCGTCCATTAATCGGAATCCCCTGCCACGCAGGGCTGCATGCCAATACTGAACGGCCCATCTATGGCAACAACCGTGCGTATGTCCACGCGATTGAACATGCCGGTGGCGTGCCGGTGCTTATTCCTTTGTTGGGCGATCTGAGCGGCTTGAACTCGCTCCTGCCCCGCCTGGATGGCCTGCTACTCTCTGGCGGCATCGATATTCAGCCGCAACTGTACGGCGAGCAGCCTCATCCGAAGCTGGGTGAAGTTGATCCCCACCTGGACGCGCTGGAACTGGCGCTGGCTCGCTGGGCCTTGCGTGAGCGTATTCCCACGCTGGGCATCTGTCGGGGACACCAGTTGATCAACGTGGCATTGGGCGGAACGCTGTACCAGGACATCGAGAGCCAGTGTCCTCATACACTGCGTCACTCCAACTGGGATCGCCCGCGCAATACACGGGTGCATACGGTGCAGATCGACCCTGATAGTCGCCTGGCCGCTATTCTGGGCACGTGTAGCATCGAAACCAACAGCCTGCATCATCAATCTGTGAAGAAGCCCGGTCGTGGCGTCCTTATCACCGGCTATGCAAACGATGGTATTGTGGAAGCGCTGGAAGTTCCTGAGCATCCCTTCATGCTGGCCGTGCAATGCCACCCCGAAGAGATGTACCAGGATGATCCCACCTGGAACAAGCTGTTCGTAGCCTTTATCGAGTCCTGTGTCTCGCCCGTTGTACGCACCCTGACCAGGGTCGAGCAGAGCATGAACGCGAGCAGTGTCAGTGTACGCTAACCTGCACTGATCTGTAGTCGGCCTGTTCTGGTGTCACCAGCGTAGCCGTGATACAATGCCAGCAAATACACTTAAGGAGTTATCATCAGCTTATGGGAATGGCAATTGTTGTGCATGGCGGCGCGGGCACCATTGCACCGGAACGCTTTGAGGTAGTGCAGGAAGGGTGTCGCGCGGCGGCTCAGGTCGGATGGCAAATGCTGCAAAATGGAGCCAGCGCGCTTGATGTTGTCGAAGCCGTCGTGCGTATCCTTGAAGATAATCCCCAGTTCAACGCCGGTACCGGCTCGTGCCTGACCTCAGAGGGACGCATTGAGATGGATGCCGGTATCATGGAAGGGCATACCCTGCGCGTGGGGGCCGTCGCGGGCGTTGAGATCATCAAGAACCCCATTACACTCGCGCGGCGCGTGCTGGAAAGCTCGCACGTGCTGCTGATAGGGCATGGCGCGCACGAGTTCGCACGCGAGCAAGGTATCCCCTTTTGTCGGCAAGAAGACCTGCTGACCGAGCGGCAACTGGCGCTCTGGCGCAGCAAACACTCCGCGCGACACACACAGGAACCACTGATCTACCGCGTCGCACTCGATATGCTCCCTTCTCTATCTTCCACATTGGAACAGGCCACAACAACTTCGCTCACAGAGCAGGAACGCGAAGAGGATAAACATGGCACGGTAGGCGCAGTCGCGCTGGACAGCTTCGGCAGGCTGGCCGCCGCCACCTCAACCGGCGGTTTCGCCTATAAACACCCTGGGCGCGTTGGCGACTCACCCCTGATCGGCTGTGGCTTCTACGCCGACGAGAATGCCGCCATCTCCTGCACCGGTCAGGGCGAGGACTTTATTCGCCTGCTGATTGCGAAGCGCGTGGCGGATAACGTGGAGCGCGGCATGAGCGCGCCGGACGCGGCGAAAGCCGCCATCGCCTACCTGGGTGCGAAGGCCACCGGCACCGGCGGGCTGATCGCTGTAGACCGACAGGGCAACGCGGGCTTTGCCTGGAACAGTGCCAACATGGCCTACGCCTATATGACGCAAGAGATGGCAGAACCGATAGCCGGAGTCTAGTGGGAGCGTAAGATGAGAACACTGCGCGATGTACAGCAGGAGATCGATGAACTGATTCGCGGTCAGTGGCACAGCCACTACTGGACGCCGCTCGCCAGCCTTGCGCGCCTGACAGAAGAGGTGGGTGAACTGGCGCGCGAGATCAACCACAGCTACGGCGAGAAACCCAAAAAGGCCGGTGAGGTGGGCGATATTGCCAGTGAGATGGGTGACATTCTCTTCATCTTAGCCTCGCTGGCCAATTCCATCGATATCGATCTGGATGCCGCCTTTGAGTCCGTAATGACGAAATATCAACAGCGGGACGCCCGGCGCTGGTTGCCCGACCATTAAATCCGCTATTCCCGTTATTTTATGACGGCGGTAGCGATAAAATAGCCGACAGCAAAGAAGAGCGAGAAGACGAAGAGGCCAAGCAGTAACAATAGCGGGAAGCTCAAACGGCGAGAGGGCATTTCTACCTCGTCGTAGAGTTGAGCGGGCGGGGGCAGTTTAAGCGGCGCTTCTGGCACCGCAGGTGAGGTGGGCACGGCATCCATCGCGGTCATGCGCGTATTAGTTTCGGCGCGGTAGGCCGAGAAAGTCCCCCCGGCTGAGGTGGCAACCGCATCGCGGGCGGGCAGAGCCGTGACCAGTTTACCGGTTCCGGGCGGTGGTAGTGGTCGGGAGATGGCAGGTACATCCGGCTCGTAGACTTCCACCGGCATGAAAGCAGGCTCAAACTGGGCTGAGAGCGTCTTTAATTCCGTGTAGAGAGCATCCAGCGTGTCAATGTGCTGCGGATGCTGACGGATGACGGTGCGCGCGACCAGTTCACAGAGTTCCGGGGGGGTATTGCGAACAAAACGCAGACGCCCATCTGGCGGTGGCTCTACGCTGGTTGCGCCTGCGGGGCGTCCCGCCAGCAACTGGTAAAGCAGCAAGCCGATGGCACGCACATCGTCGCGTTGCCGCTCCGGTGTCTGCTGGCCCCAGGGAAGTTCCTGGTTAGAGACGGCGTCGCCGTCAGCGCCGATGACGCTCCAGCGCGAAAAATAGGCCAGGTCAGGCGGCAAAGCGAAATTGTTGACGCGCACCATGCCCTTGCGATCACGGAAAACAGCGGAAGGCGTCAGGTCGCCGTGACAGACCTTGCGCGCATTGCTCCCTGCGTAGAGCAACGCCTGGCAGAGTTGCATGCCAGTATCAATCACCTCGTAAGCTGAGAGTTGTCGTTGCAGCAAGGCCGAGAAAGGTTCACCCTCGACATACTCCTGAATGACATAGAGTGTATCAGGCTCAACAATGAGATCGTAAATGCCGACAATGTTAGGATGGGAAAATTGCGATGTCAACCGGATGGCAGCACGATACGCGGGAAGATATTGCGCCGGAACGATCTTTATCGCAACAGGACGTTGCAACACCTGATCGGTGCCTTGATAGATAACACAACACTGACCCTGCTGTATTAAGCGTTGCAGCAGGTAGCGCCGTTGAATAATGCGACCTGTCTCTATCATGATCCCTCAACGTATGTGCTTTTACATGTCTTGTAATGCCAGTGTAATGGCCCCGGTAATATTCGCTTCCGCACCCAGACTGCCCTGCACGATGCGTAGCGCTTCGCTGGCAGCGGGCAGGCAGCGCTGGCGCACCTTCGCCTGTAACGGCTCGATGAGGAGCGGCCCCGCCTGCGCAACGGTGCCCCCTAGAATAATCATACCAGGATTCACCATATGCACAATATTCGTTAGCGCGATACCAAGCCGGTTCAACACTTCTTCTACAATAGAACGCGCTACAGGTTCCCCATCAGCCGCCAATCGAAAGATCTGCTCGACTGTGATGCTCTCGGCACGCCCGTTTGTGACGCGGTTGAGAGCCTCTGCCGCCCCGGCATGCTCGACGGAGAGACCGATCATGGCACGTACAATGGCCTGTGCGGAAGCAATCGCTTCCAGATGCCCGTAGCCACCGCAGGAACAGCGTGGCCCGTCCTCTTTGACCAGCATGTGACCGATCTCGCCCGCTGTACAGGTATTGCCATGATAAATATGTCCATTGACAACCAGACCGCCGCCGATGCCACGCCCCAGGCCAACATAGAGAACAATGCGCTCGCCCTGCCCCGCGCCACGTTGCACCTCGGCCAGCGCGGCGGCGTTGGCATTATTATCAATTATACAAGGTACAGTGAGTCGTTGCTCGAAATAGTCCTGTAAAGGAAAATTGTCCCATCCGTGAGCATGGTGCAAGGTGCGTACCACCCCACGCGCAGCATCGACCAACCCACCAACGGCCACCCCGACGCGCAGCACGCGCCCATCCTTGAGCAATGCGGGTGTTGTCACCTCGTCCAGCATACCGTCAATCAGGTGTAACACGGTTTCAGGGTCGGGAACGTAATCGAGTGGACGACGAATGCGCCGAAGAATAGTGCCTTGCAGATCGGCGAGGGCCACAGATTGCCGCGAGCCACTGCCACTAATCTCGATTCCCACGACGTATCCGTGCGTTGCCAGCAGAGTGCCGGTAATCCGCTGCGCTGGCATCGGGGATGTGGTTGCCTGTGCAGAACGGGAACCGGCATTCGCTACTTCATCGGTATGGTATGTAGACACGATGTACTCTCCCTTGCGCTCATCAGGAGCGATCCCTACCTCTTATGCCACCTCTCAACGGCATGCCAGAACCGTCAAGAACGTAGAGTAGAAGTATACCTTCTCTTGTAGATACGCAGTTGACTATCGAGACGTGTACGAATATTGCGATAAATACAGCACTGCCCCACCTGCTAAACAAGTAGCTCAATGCTTTTGGATAGCGAAGTTAGTATACCATATGGGAGCAGGGACGCAAAGTGACCAGGACGCTTGTGCTAAAACGAGCGTTTTTGTCATTTGTCAAGCATACAATGGCGCATACGAAACATTGCCTCTTTAACCATTTCTGCTATATCATGTAGTTAGGATCAATACAAATTGACATAGTGATAAAGAGAGCAAGTTATGGCATCAACCATGCAAGATACAGCCACCAAAGAGCAGCTCAATAGCAACATAGAGCAATTGCCTTTGCCGCCGGGGCCACGCGGCCTGCCCTATCTGGGCAATGCGCTGGAAGTGCGTCGTGACCCGCTCGGCTTCCTGCAAGAATTGCAGCGCACTTACGGCGATATCGTGATGATTCGCGTAATGCGTATGTCCATCGTGCTGCTCTTCCGGCCCGAATACATGCGCTACGTGCTGGTCGAGCATCCTCATCAGTTTTCCAATCGCGGCCTGGGGCCGAACGAAGCCAATGCCGCCAACGAGGGCCTGTTGACCATCGATGGCGAGAAGCATCGCCAGCAGCGCCGCGCCGTGCAACCGGCCTTCCATAAAAAAGTCGTAGAGAGCTATGCATCCACGATCACGGACTTTACGCAGGAACTCTTTAAAACGTGGCATATCGGCGATACCGTCAATGTAACGCAGGCTATGCAGGAGTTGACGCTGCGCATCGCCTGTCAGTGTCTCTTCTCCATTGACCTATCGCAGCAACTCAGGTCGCTCGGTGACGCCTTTAACAATATGATTGCCAGCGAGAATAACATGATCGAGGATCTGCTAAATATTCATATCGACGCACCCTTCACCAGCTATGGTAAGCGCATGGCCGCTGCACGCCAGATCGATACGCTCATTTACACGCTGCTGGCCGAGCGGCGCGCTAATCCGTCGCAACACAACGATGTACTCTCTATGCTGATGACAGCCGAGGATGGCGAGACCCCAGGCATGAAACTCACCGACAAGCAGATACACGATCACCTGCTGACCTTCATCGCGGCCGGTCACGAAACCACCGCCAACGCGCTAAGCTGGACGCTTTACCTGCTTTCGGAGCATCCAGAGGTACGTGCCAAACTACAGGAAGAGATCACCAGTGTACTGGGTACAGACCCGGCGCGCGTGCCGACGGTCGAGGACCTGGCAAAGATGCCCTACCTGGACTGGGTGTTGAACGAGTCGCTGCGCCTCTACCCGCCCGCCTGGATGCAGGCGCGGCGCGTGGTTGAGGACTTCGAACTGGACGGCAAGCGCATCCCAAAGAACGCGATGGTGATGATCAGCCAGTGGGTTATTCATCGCCGTCCAGACCTGTGGGAGCGGCCCGATGCCTTCTGGCCCGAACGCTGGGACCCGGTCAATAAGCAACATATTGTGCCGGGTGCTTACTTCCCCTTTGGAGCCGGTTCGCGCATCTGTATCGGTATGCCCCTGGCGCAACTTGAGGCCAAACTGGTGCTGACAATGTACCTGCAACGCTACATTCCGCGCACCGTGCCGGGCTACCAGCCGGGGAAACGCGCCGTCATCACCCTGCGCCCCCGAAACGACCTGCGCATGATTCTCATGCCAACTGCCAGCAACGGCTCCGCCAGCGATTGGGTGCGCGTCACCAACATTCCCAACGCGACACTACAAGAGCGCAAAGGCTGCCTGACTGCGCTGCTGAGCCTGTTCGGCTTCAAGTCATAGGGCATCAGAGCAGGCGATTCATAAATTGGAACAAGCATATAGCCAACCGCATTTTGTGCATCATCTTGCCCGCTTGCGGCGCATACAGGTAGGTGTAGGGGCAGGTTTACCATGTTCATGTACTCCCCAGAATCGTTGTCTCAGACACGGACGTGATAAACCTGTCCCTACATCATATTTCTTTAATGTTATTTTGTGATGCATACGCGACACAATCCTGCATGAAAGTGTTGTATAGTAATTGTGTGTGCGTTTCACACATGCACCCATGATGGAAGGAGCAGAGAAACAGTACCATGAACAGTACAGAGGAAACCCGCGTTGAACGCGACTCAATGGGTGAGATGCGCGTTCCCGCCAATGCATATTACGGTGCCAGCACACAGCGCGCCGTGCTGAACTTCCCTATCAGCGACCTGCGTTTCCCGCGCCAGTTTATCCGCGCCCTGGGCCAGATCAAGCAGGCGGCGGCACAGACGAACGAGGAACTGGGCCTGCTTGATGCACAGACAGCCGAGGCGATTGTGCGCGCGGCGCAAGAGGTGATCGACGGCAAGCTGGACAGCCATTTCGTGGTTGATATTTTCCAGACCGGCTCCGGTACCTCAACCAACATGAACGCCAACGAGGTGATTGCCAATCGCGCCAGCGAACTGCTCGGCGGCTCGCGCGGCTCACGCAAGGTACACCCTAACGACCATGTAAACTTTGGACAATCTTCTAACGATGTCATTCCGACCGCTATTCACCTCTCGGCGCTGGTCAGCATCGAGCATGACCTGATACCGGCCTTGCAGGGCTTGCAGCAGGCGCTGTTGCAGAAGGCCGACGAGTTCATGCCCATTATCAAGACGGGCCGCACGCATCTACAGGACGCCACGCCTATTCGTCTGGGACAGGAGTTCCTGGGCTACGCGGGCCAGATCGAACGCGGCATCGCCCGTATGCGTCACGCGCAGAACGAATTGTCCGAGGTTGCCCTGGGCGGCACTGCCGTCGGCACGGGTGTCAACACGCATCCTGAGTTCGCTGCGCGGGTCTGTCGGCGACTCTCGGAGATGAACGGTATTACAGTACGCGAGACGAGCAACCACTTTCAGGCGCAAAGCACGCTGGACAACGCTGTTGAGGCCAGCGGTGCGCTGAATACCCTGGCGGTCAGCCTGATGAAGATTGCCAACGACATTCGCTGGCTCGGCTCCGGCCCGCGCGCAGGCATCGGTGAGATCGAGTTGCCAGCCGTGCAGCCCGGTAGCTCGATTATGCCCGGCAAGGTCAATCCGGTTATTGCCGAGTCGGTCTGTATGGTCTGCGCGCAGGTGATGGGCAACCATACCACCATTACCATCGGCGGTCAGTCGGGCAATTTCGAGATCAACGTCATGATGCCCGTCGTGGCTTACAACCTCTTGCAGTCGATCAGCTTGCTGGCAGCGGCAGCGCGCAACTTCACCGAACAGTGCATCAAGGGTCTGAAGGCGACCACGAAGGGTCCAGAGATGGTCGAGCGCGGCCTGGCCATCTGCACCGCCCTTGCGCCCATCATCGGCTACGACGCGGCAGCAAACATCTCGAAAGAAGCCTATCGCACCGGCAAGACCATCCGCGAGGTGGCACGCGAAAAGACGAAGCTCAGCGCAGAGGAGCTTGATCGAATCCTCGACCCATCTAACATGACCAGACCCGGCCTGGATGGCGGTCCGGCAGCAGGTTAGTATCAACAGATAGTGACCGGACGAATACTGGACAAAGCAGGACGCCCGCAAGGGTTGCCCTGCTTTGTGGTCGTTACCTTTTTCTTCCTCATATATTCCCCCAATAGTCCCCCTTCCAGGCAGGATTTGTGTTTCCTGACCGGCATTTGTGGTAGACTCACGGTGAAACTGGGACAACGGTACTATACTGACCGAATACTCTCCCCCCCAAATAGACCGTTTTCGCTCGAAGGGAGAGAGTTGACACGTTATTTTTGCTAACAGCGATGGATGAAGAGACAAGGATATTCGGAAATGTAGTGATGCCCCTGGTGGGTATCAGGCAAAGTGAAGAGCTATGATAGACGAGACAGTGGGACAACATGAGTGGATAGAGATGCTCAACCAGCAGCGTGAGGGGATTGTGACCCTGGTATTAACTGCCGACAACCACCTCGGCTCAACTGCCTTCAGCCAGCATCCAGGCAAACAGGAGGAGCGGCGGCAACGGCTGCGTCAAGCCTTTCAGCAAGCGACCGACTTTGCCATTGCGCAGGGCGTTGACCTCTTTGTACAGGCGGGTGATCTTTTCGACTCCACAACTCCCGATGAGATTGAGCGCAGTTTTGTCGCAGAGCGCCTGGCGCAATTAAAGCAGGCGGGCATTCAGACCGTTGCCATCGGCGGTGTTCATGATACGCCAACCGAGATGCAAGGGGTTACAGCAAGCCAGCGCAAGGCGAGCATACCGGCCCCGCAGAGCAGTTACGCCCGCCTCGGTGCGCTGCATTATTTATCATCTCCCCAGCAGGGCGGGCAACCGGTGGAACCACTGATACTCACTCTTCGTGGTACCTCTGTAGGTTTCTGTGGCTTGAGTGTACAGGCAGGGCAGGAGGGTGATCCATTAGAACGCTTCCATGTGCAGGACGATATTGAACGCGCTATGATTCGTTTGCTCGTGCTTCACGCGCCTATTGAAGGTCTGGCCGCCGGTTCCTCTCTGCTCGACACTCGCGCTCAAGTCCGGCGCAACAGTATTGCGCGTCAGACAACGTTTCATTGTATTCTGGCCGGGTATCATCATAGCTATAGCCGAAGCCGCATCGGCTCAACAGAGGTTATCGTCGCGGGCGCGACGCAGCATAGCGATTTCAGCACCGCCGACCACGCTCCCGGTTTCGTCTTTCTTGGCATCAGCAAAGAGGGCGTGCGCTGGTGCAACCATATTGTCGTCGATGCCATGCCGCTCCGCCGCCTTGTGATTCAGACAAAGGAACTCTGGCCTGATGATGAGGCAACTGCACAGACCTCTGAAACAGAGAACGCGGCAGCCCCGCAATCTGATAAGGAGCGCGCGCAGAGCCGAACAGAACTCATCATTAAACGTTTGCGCCCCCTGTGCAGTCCCGATGCCATGCTTCAACTCAAGCTCGAAGGCGAATTGACTCGTGGGCAATATCATCAGTTAGACCTCAATCGCATCCGCCACTACGGCGAGGAGCATTGTTTCGCGCTCGCCATCGATGATAGCTCGCTCTCCTTCCGCCTGGAGCAAGAGCAGAGCGCGATGGAGACAGACGAACGTTTCTCGCCCCGCGAGGAACTGATGGCGCTGGTCGATGAGTGGATCGCGGCCAGCAACGATGAACAAGAGCAACGAGCATTGCAAGCTACGAAGGAAGAACTCCTCATGGTAATGGATGAGGTAAAGAGAAGGGTTTGATCGCACCGGAAGGTGAGCGAGTGAACGGAGTAGACCAATTATGATTATCCTGAAACATCTGACAGTTGAACAGTTTCGGCTTCTACGCGAGGTGAATCTGCATTTTCCACAGCGCGGCAGTATCCTGATTCAAGGTTCTAACGAGGCAGGAAAGTCCGCACTCCTCGAAAGTATCTACTTTGCGCTCTATGGTGAGCCACTCGCCGCCGAACGAGGTAAGCGTTCCCTTGATGATCTCATCTCCTATGGTGCCAGCAGCGCCTCGGTCACCTTAACGCTCTCCATCAGTGTAACCGAATTAACCGTCACGCGCACTCTTGAACGCGGCAAGGGTCAGAAGGTGGCCCTTTATATTCGCAGGCTGGGGTTGCCGGAAGAAGGCCCCATTACGCGCCTGGCCAGCGCCAATGAACGCATCATTGCTGAACTCGGCCACATGGATGGCCCTACGCTGCGCAACTCTTGCTTGATCGAACAGAAGGGCCTGGAGCGTCTCGAAAGCCTGAGTGGGGCTGAACGAGAGACGACCATCCGCAAACTGCTGGGCATCGAACAGTGGTCGCGCGTCACCGAACGCTTTGTAGTGACAGCGGACGATGAACGCCAGTTGAACGAGGCGAGAGAACGCCTGCGTCTGGCCGAGCTTCAGGAGCGTATTCCCCGTCTTAACACACGGTTTGAGGAGATTGAGGCGGCCCTGGAAGCTATCATTGTCAACGAAGAACTCGAAGAGATAGAACAGCAGGAGCGCGAGATAGCGGAGCAGGAAAAGGCGCTGAACGAAATTCAGCAGCGCCGAAGCGAGATCAAGCAACAGATGAATCGCGTCCATCAACTCAAAACTGCTGATAACACGCTGAACGAGATTATCACTACCTATGAGGCGATCAGCCATGCGCAGCAGGAGATACCCGCCCTGGAGAAACAGATCAGTGAACTGGAGCGGCGCGAGCGTGAAGAGTTACCGACGCTGGAAAGCCGTGTCAGCGAGCTATCTGACCTGACACGCTCGTTCGGCACGCTGCAACGCATGTCTAACGACCTGCTGGCGGTAGTTGATACGATCAAGGACCTGAAGCAAGAACTGAAGCAGCAGGAGAACGCGCAAGAAAGCCTCAGTAGTTTGAAAGAGCAGATCGCCCATGCCGAGGAGCGGGTTCGGGAAGCGCGCACAGCGCTCCAGACGTTAGAGGAGCAGCGGCGCGCCGAACGTCCACGCCTGGAAGCGCGTCAGCAGCGTCTGCAAACGCTCAGCGAGCGCCTGGCAAAGCTGAAAGAACAGGAAGAGCGCTATAGTCATCTGCTGAAAAGCCGCGTGCTGGCGCAGGAGAACAGCGAACATCTGGCGCAGTTACAGCAAGAGATCAAAGCAACGGAGCAGGAACTCGCGCAGGCCGAGAACAAAGCGCGCCAGTTGCAAAGCCAGGCCGAGGAACTGGAGTGGCGTGCACGTCAACTCAGCATTCGTCGCCAACTTGCCGAGTGGCAACGTCTGAAGAGGCAGGCGATAGAGTTAGCCAATGCCGAACAGCACGTTCATGCTGCTCACCAGCAGCAAGAACAACTGACAGCGATGGAGCAGGAGGCACGCCGCAAAGCCAGCTTGCGCCTGGGTATGACCATTATGGTTATCGTTCTCTGCCTCGTCTGTGCGCTTGTTGCCCTGGTGGAATTCGCACACGGCTCAGCAGCATTAGCGATGGGCGTTGGTGTGCTGGCCTTGCTGCTGGCGGGGGGCGCGGCCTACAGCATGCGCACCTATACACAGGCGCGCAACCAGAAGCAGGCGCTGGAACAGCAGATGCAAGAAGCCGTCAACCGCATGGGAGCAATGGTAGCAGCGCGCGAGGCCGCACGGCGCATGGGTGGCAACGCGGACGACCTGACCCGCATCGAGCGCGAGATTCAAAATCTGGGCGGCAGCATCCCGCGCAGCCTGGAGGAGGCAACCAGACTGCTCCAGCAACCGACGGGCAGTAACGAGAGTCTGGCCGAGATTCAGAAACGTATCCAGGCCAAACGCGAAGAGGTCAATGCAGCACACAAGCAGGTCAAAGGTGCAACGGAGACACTCGCTTCCCAGCGCAAAGAGTTTACGCGCCTGGAAGAGGCGCGCGCGCGTGAGAGCTGGAATACGGTGGATGAAGACTTGCGCGCCACACTCACCGCGATTGGGCGCGTGCAAGAGGAGATCACCCAACTGGCAAATCAGGAGGGCCTGCCCGCTCTCAGCGTCCATGAACGCTTGCGCCGTTCACGCACCATCACTCAGGGCGCGCTGCCAACCGTTCCCCTGACCCCACTGACATCGGCAAACGAGGCAGAGCAAGAGGGGGTTCCTGAACTGGAAACGCTGGTGGAGCATACTATCAAGGCCACCCAGCAAGAGATCGCCACCCTCGATAGCAAGCTCGACCTGGTAGCCGACCTGACACGTCAGTTAAAAGTGCAGCAGGAGGCCCTGGATGTGCTGCTTGACCGCAAACGTGCCCTCGAGGCGCGTACCGAGCGCTACCGCACCAGCGACCCACAGCAGCAAATTGAGCGCGCGCGCGAGCAGCAGGCAATGCTGCGTAGTGCGCTCCAGAGCTTGCAAGATTCGCTGCGTCAGCGCGTCAAGCCGTTGGGGATCGTCTTCGGCCAGGCCGCTATCAGTGCCGCCGAAACTGCCGCCCGCAAACAACTGGAAGAGCTGCACATGGCTCTGGCCGGCAAGCTCAAGCTTCAAAAGATGCTGGAACAATACGGCGAGAGCTTGAAAAAGCACCAGGAGGCGCTGGCCGAACATTATAAGCAGCTAGCGAAGTTCAGCAATAGCCTGGGGAGCTGGATCGTGCCACCCAATCCCTTTGCGGAGGCGCTAACACATCTGCGCGCGCGCTGCCAGCACGAAATCGACCAGGCCAATGAACGCGGTCTGCTCAAAGAGCTTGATGATCTGCAACTGCGCGAAGGCGCGCTGCGCGCTAAGGTCGCGCTCTGTCAGCAGGAGATCGAGAATACGCAGGAACGCATTGCTCGCTTGCTGGCCCAACGCCATCGCCCCACCCCCAACAGCTATCGCCGTGCCGACCTCATTGCTGTGTGGCCGCTTATCGGGCAGTACACGCTGCAAGATCGCACAGCATTGGAAGAGGAGCGCAACACGGTTGAGCAGGAACTGACTGCATTAGAAGAGCAGGAACGCCTGCTGAGCCAGCAACTCCATATCGGTGATGAGCGTCTCGACCTGAGCCTGGCACGCGCACACCTGGAACAGCAGGAACGTGCCTATGAGATGAAGAAGCGCGGCCACACCCTGGTCAAAGCGGTCAGTGAACGCCTGGTACGCAAGGTCATTGCGCGCACCGAACACTACATGCTCCAGCTTCTCCCACTGCTGACCGGCGGGCGCTACCATGATCTGCATTTGACAACGGAAGCAGAGGACGGAACGGTGAGCGGTGGCCCGTTGAACATCAGCCTGTGGGACAGCATGGCAGGCGAATATGTGACAAAGGAGGCTCTCTCGACCGGCACCGCCGCGCAACTCTCGCTGGCATTGCGCCTGGCCTTCGCCATTGCTACCTTGCCACGCGAACTAACCGCCGCCCCCGGCTTTTTGATGCTGGACGAGCCGCTCAGTTCGCTTGATCGGGAGCGCACACAGGCCCTGGTCGATGCCTTGACTGGCGACCTGATCAGCCGCCACTTCGAGCAGGTTATCTTAGTTTCCTACAGTGGTGCCTTCGACCCAGGTATGTTCCCTTACCATATCTACCTGGATCATGGGGCCATTGTCGAGAGCAATCTACCGGTTGTACAGTATAACGCGCAGAGTCTGCAAGCGGCCCAGGCCATAGCTTCCCGGCTCCCTTCCGCCGCAGCTACTCCAAAAGAGCCTGTAACGGATACGTTAAACAATACCGCCGCCAGCGATGATTTTGTTGTTTCAATCCCGACCGAGGTACCCGCTCTTCCTCAACCATCTATGTCTTCTTGATGTTAAAACAAAGGACGCAGGGTGCGCCAGGGGGTAGGCGCTTCAACAATCACAGCCGCCTGCCAGCCTGGCTCACCATATAAAATAGAGCCATCCCAGTGAGGGTTTTTGTGACAAAAATGATAACGCATTTGCCAGTGGTGCCCGACCTTTTGTTTCTCATAATAGGCCGTTTCCAGGCCGAGATGAAAAGCTAATAACTGCGCATAGTACGGCTGAAGACGGTACTCCAGATCATCAGTGTCCAGTTCATGGTCGGTAAATGAGAATTGCATATCGAAACGGTAGGGGTAGGAAGCCACCTCTGGATCGCGTTCATCTTCATCCGCTTGCCGAATGAGGAGGAACATACCCAGCACCTCAAACTGGTAGTAAGGCTCGCCTGCGAAGGAGTTGTACTGATACGCGGGAAGTGAGAAGAGTTTATAGATCTCTGTCGCCAGTTGGTGTAGCGATTTATCAGTCTTGATGCAGATTTGAAAAGACATAGAGTACTCCTTGCTGGAGGTGTGCAGATACTTGACACATCTTACGATTGTTAGCCAGCAGTGTCAAGAGTATAGCAGGGTGGCAAGGCGAGTGCAGTAAGGTACCCCGCTCTCCCTTGACAAGCCGAACGATAGAAAGCTATTATATAAACAGATGTTTATGTAATGGCCCTTGCTTCCTCGCCCTGCGCGAGGGCAGCGAGTACATTACCCAGATGACCGCACCGGGGATAAATGAGAGAACATGGACGATTGGCGCGAACTGAAAACGATGATGAAAGCCCTGGCGGATGTTGCGCGCATCGCCATCATCTATCACCTGGCTCGCACCGCTGAAAGCACCGTAACGGACCTGGCCACTCTGCTGAGTATCAGTCAACCACTGGTTTCCTGGCATCTGCGCCGACTGAAACGCGCAGGGCTGGTGAAGACGAGACGTGCAGGGCGACAGGTCTATTGTTCTTTAAACTACCAACGCTTCCAGCGCTGTCTCCAACACCTGGATCATCTGATTGATCCCTCTTTCCACATCGAGTCGTTGCCAGCAGGCACGGCTCTCATCGATCTGGAGGCAGATGTTGCGGTTGAAAAGTGAACCATTCCTTTGTTCCCGTCAGCGGCGCAGAGCGTTAACATTGCTTTACAGCGGTTTAAGGCTGATCCTTAACCGGGGTATGTTAGAGTAAGTGGAGAGAGGTATTGTACCCCCAAAAGCACAAGAACAATGTAGAGAAGGTAGAGAAGGAGTTTCATGGCAACCATCAAATCCAGCAGGACAACGATGCTCGTAGAACGGAAGAATACAGGTACAGCAATGCTGAAGAAGCGCAGAGCGATGACGGCTCAGCAGGCTCTGATGGCCGGGAAACTGGGCCGCGCCGACCTGCACATGCATAGCACCTATAGTGACGGCGTTGGCACAATAGAACAAATTTTAGACCATGTACAGAACCGAACAAACCTTGATGTAATCGCCATCACCGATCATGACGTCATTGAAGGCTCATTGCGCGCACGCGACCTGTGGGCGCGCGGGCAATATCGCTTTGACTTTATCGTTGGTGAAGAAATCTCCACCCAATCCGGCCATCTGCTGGCACTCTTCATCGAGAAACGCATTCAACCGGGGCTGAGCATGGAACGCAGCATCGACCTGGTGCATGAGCAGGGAGGGCTGGCCGTGGTTGCCCACCCGCTGCATCCCCTTTTCCGTCACAGTTGTCCACGTGCCGTGCTGGATCGGATTCATGCGGCACAGGATGTCTGGCTGGATGGCATCGAAACCTGGAATGCCAGCTTCTGCGGCATCTATGCTAACCGGGTAGCCATGCAGGCCAACCGCGAAGTCTATGGCTTGCCTGAACTAGGCAATAGCGATGCGCACACCCTAAACGCTATCGGCTACGGTTGCACCTGGTTCGAGGGCAAAACGGCGCAAGAGGTGCGCGCGACCATTGAGTCCGGCCTGAGTGCGCCAGGGGGACGCCTGTGGGATGTGCAGGACTATCTGCAATGGGCACGTTTCCGCGTTAGTAAAAAGGGCCGTGAGGCCAACCGCCGCATGGGTATGTCTGCCATTGAATCCGCCGGTTCCGTAGCGTGATGCCTGGCAAGACCCGGCGTTGCCACATAGAGGAACAGGTTTACTTCGTCCACGTATAGACAAGAAATGCAGATAAAAAAATGTGTAACATGTCGGTGCAGGAATAGGATTATCATGTCCTTCACCGGCATTGTTAAATAGTATCAAACATAGTGAGTATAACGTGACCTTTTGCTGACTCTTAAATATGGCCCCAAAAGAGCTAGTCCTCATCGGGCAAGTGTGATACAATAGGTATATGTTTAGCAGACGCATACAGCAACAAGCCAGACGCCTGATAATGCTATTGATTCGACCGCTGGCGCGGCTTGGCATATCGCCAAATATGTTGACCATCGTCGGACTGCTCCTAAGCATTGTGACTGCGGCAGTCCTGGTACAAGGGTTCTTGTTTGTAGGAGGCTGGCTGGTGCTTTTTGCTGGCATCTTTGATATGTTCGATGGCGCGATGGCGCGTGTCCGCAACGCTGCCACCACCTTCGGAGCTTTTCTTGACTCAACGCTGGACCGTTACTCGGAAAGCATCATCCTGATGGGCTTGCTCTTTTATGCCTTGAGCCATCCGGGCCTCCATGATACACTCTGGCCTTTCGCTCACGAGCAGACCTGGATGATCGCCTTAATCTATATTGCAGTGGTCGGCTCGTTGATGGTCAGTTATACCAAAGCTCGCGCGGAAGGTCTGGGTCTGGAGTGTCGCACGGGCATCCTCGCCCGCCCCGAACGTGTCATCATTCTGGCTATTGGACTCTTATCTGGCACTGGTATCTGCTTGTGGGCCTTAGTCCTTCTGGCAGTGTTCTCGAATGTCACGGCGGTCGAGCGCATGATCTCCGTATGGCGCTCCACCCACCAGGTTGCAGAACGACCGGCTTCAGTAGTGCCACAGCAAGATGCCAGCGAGCATGACCATCGTCTGCTAACAAGTGGGGCGAACGAGACACACGACACCACCGTTCGTCCGGTACCCACCCGCATTCTGCCGTTCAACGGTCGGGTACGTAACAAGTAATACGAACGGCATTGGCAAAGGTAAAGCTGGACCGAGAAACTCTACAGCGCAGCGTGAAAAGACTACTAACGGAGAAACGTAGGGGCGGACACCTCTGATGCCCGCATTGTCCATAGGCATCATGGCCTGTCCCCGCCCATCGCTCTTGAATCTGGCGAACCACTATCCGAAGGTGAAAATAAAGCGGGTCCGCCCCGACTATCTTCCAGTCGAAGAATTCTATACTGCGGTGCCGCGCCTTGCGGGCATAATTGCTCGGCTCGGCACAGTATATGATGTACAATAAAACCTGCGCTCTGGTCCATAGCAACTGAGACTGGAGACATGAGTGACAACACAACATACACCCGATGAGCAGAACGGCGCTGAATTGACCGCCGTTGGGCAATCCTATGCCTCCGAATTCGCGGCTGACTCTACTCCTGCCGAGGTCTCTCCATCTGTCTCCTCTACAACCCCAGAGGAGCAAGCGCCATCTGACTCTTTTTATGCCTCTGCTACTTCCGCAGCAGACACACAAGAGGTGGCGCTGATAGAAGACACAAGCGATACACGGCCCACTCCTTCCACGGACATCGCTGCCTCATCCACGTCTGAGGAGGCCGCCCTGTCAGTCCCCACCATCGAGGCAACGACGCCTCCTGCGGAACAGCCATCGGCTCAGGATATGCCAACACCCACCTGTGAGACGGTGGAAGCCGCCGATAGCTCCGCAGCGACAGCCGCAACAGAGACTACTACATCAGCCGCGTTTGAGAACATTGAGATCATTTCTGCTGCACAGGATATATCGCCTGCCTCGGCTGAACAGGACCAGCCGCAAGAGGCAATACCTCATGAAGCGAATGCAGCAGTCGCGCTGGTGAGCAACGTCGATGTTGCCGAGAACATGCCTATCCTCAGTGCTGTCCACGTGGAGGAGACGGTTAGCTTCACAGCACCTGATGAACCGTCGGCAACCGTCGTGTCCGAGGACGCGCCAGATGTGAAAGCAGCAGAAAAGTCGGTCGCGCTCCAGGTCGGGCATCAGGAGAGAGCGAACGATTTGTCGCTGCTGGCGGCAACGGAAGAGGAGAAGAGCGAACTGCCGCCATTTACCGCCTTCATCGAGGAATTTCGACAGGCGGAGGCGCGCGAGAACGCTGCTGAGCCATTCAGCCTCTTCCCGGAGATACGAGCCACCAGTTTTGAGGTAGCCCATCCCTCCGGCCCCACCAGCGCCGATGAGCGGGTCTCAACCGAGATGAAAGAAACGGAACCAGCTGTCGGTGCTGCGGCGGAGGAAACCCCGGCAGATACATTCACCGACCAGAAAGAAACAGGCGAGCAACAATCCGGCCCTACGCGCTTCCGCTTCACGCGCGGCACTACAACCGGTACATCGCCCAGCGCAGGAGCGGCGGAAGAGAACGCTGCCGCAACGGGCACGGAGTCACCACGCCCCACGCGGCGCTACCGCTTCGACCGCCCTGCCACGCCCAATGGCGGGGGGACGTCCGCTAACGGCAACGCCATCGTTCCCCCGACTTCCATACCCTCTACGCCCCTTGCCAAACGGGGCGAAGAGAGCAAGGAGAGCAAAGAGCCGGTGGCACGTAACGGGCATACCATCAATACTAATGTACATAACGGACATGCTACACACAATGGGCAGACAAATCAGCATGCCGCCGCGAGTGTCGAGAAGCCGGAGGTATTGCCCGTTGCTGAGGCACCAGCGGTAGTGTCGCCAACGCAGATAGCACAGGCGCAGCTCACCACCACAACCCCAGAGGTAAACGGCACTGAAACCCATGCATCCACCAATGGTGAGCCGGAGCGTCGTCGCCGCCATGGGCAGCGCGAGAAAGAACAGCCCGCCGCCGCAACGACGACACCCACCCCTTCGACTCCTCTAATACCGGCACAGGAACCTGTAGTACCAGTTACGGAGCAAATACCACCTATGATTGAAGAAATTGCGCCAGAGGATCTGCCACCCTTAGAATATGCCGATTTACAGAAGACTACCAGTCGTCGCCGCCGCCGCCATCGTTCAAGCACGGCCACAACACCGACGGTCAGCGCCAACGGGGCCACACCGACGCCGCTGACTGATGTGAATAAGCCGGATGCGCCGACTACACAAGGCACACCATCAACCCCGACCATGCCCACACCCCTTCCTACGCCCACAGCGAGCAAAAATAATGGGCAATCGTTCCCCACGTATTCTATCGTCTCCGGTTACACCGTGAACCAGATGAATCAGGGCACCGATAACAATGGCCCCTTCATGGGACCGGAGCCATCGCCCGCGCGCGGCAGCGTCCTTACCCGCGATGGGCGCACTCTGCGCGCCGAGACGCAGCGCACTCCCATCTATCCATCACGTACCGGCGGCGAGAGTGCTTCCGTCAATTCCATCCAACAACTGGCCAGCGTCCTATCGCAGTCCATTCAGATGCAGACTGATCGCATGGTGGCCGAACTGCGCCGCGCCAACCAGGCCCCGACCAATGTCTCGGTCTCTATCCCGCCCTTCCCCTCTACCGAGCGCGTCGGCGTCTTCGTAGATGTCGCTAACCTGCTCTACTCGGCGCGCACCATGCGCATCTCCATCGATTTTGGCAAGCTGCTTGACTTCCTGCGCGGCAATCGCCGCCTGGTACGCGCCCATGCCTATTGCCCCACCAGTCCCCAGGCCGGCGACGAGCAGATGTTCCTGCAAGCGGTCAAAGGTCTCGGCTATCGCATCACCACCAAGAACTACAAGACCTTCGCCAGCGGTGCCAAGAAGGCTGACCTCGATCTGGACCTGTGCATGGATGTCGTGCGCCTGGTAGAAGGACGCGCTGTAGACTGTATCGTGTTGGTCAGCGGCGATAGCGACTTCATGCCCATGCTGGACTACTGTTCCGATCATGGAGTGCGCGTCGAGGTCGCGGCTTTCGATGAGGCCATGTCGGCCACCCTGCGCCAGAGTTGCGACCTCTTCATCAACCTCTCTATGCTTGAGGATATCCGCTCGTAGCCCATCGGCCGCAAAACCGCCAATGTGGCAATGAGATTACAAGAGAGCGTGGCAACAACGCAATTGTTGCCACGCTCTCTTGTGTTGATAACAGCGCACCAGCATCTTCTGAACTGCTTGACGTACTCAGCCTTGACGTGCTACTCTTCTCATCAGAACATGCCTGTCCACCTTAATCATATGTCTCAGTGGCAGGTGTAAGGAGGTGAGAAACGTATGACATGATGTATTGCCATGTGTTCTGAATGTGATCCAATGTTGTATCAGTTTCTAACTAGAACCCTCATGGAGATACACCTATGGCAACTGCTGCAAATCCGCAGGTCACGATTGCATCGCGCATTGACCGTCTACCGCTCTTCTCCTTGCATCGCTGGCTGGCCTTTGTGCTGGGCATCGGCACCTTCTTCGACCTCTACGACATCTTCCTCGGCGGCTTGCTGGGCGCGGTACTGACTCCTATCTTCCACCTCAATGCAGTGCAAACGGCGCTGGTGATTGCTTCCGGCTTCATCGGCATGTTTGTGGGGGCCAGTGTTCTGGGTATCGTGTCCGACTATATCGGTCGGCGTACCATGTACATGATTAACCTGCTGATCTACTCGGTCTTCTCGCTTCTCGCGGCCTTCTCAACTGCCTATCTTCTCGTGATCATCTTTCGTTTTCTGGCCGGTATCGGGCTGGGCGCGGAGCCGCCGCTGACGGACATTTACATGGGTGAGTTGATCCCCAAAAATGCGCGCGGACGCTACACGGCCTGGTCGTATACCTTTGGTTTCCTCGGTGTACCGCTGGCGGGCTTCGTGGGCAAGCTGGTCGTGCAGTATCATTTTCTGGGTATACCGGGCTGGCGCTGGCTACTCGTCATCGGCGCACTGGGCGCTCTCATCGTCTGGTTCCTGCGGCGCAGGCTGCCGGAGTCCCCGCGCTGGTATGAGACGCACCGCGACATGGACGCTGCCGAGAAGACGATGAAAGAAATTGAGGAGTGGGCCATGCGCGAAACCGGCATGAAAGAACTGCCTGCGCCGACGCCGGTCGTGGTCGAGCCGCAGGAACACGCACCCATCTCGGAGATTTTCAGCGGCCCCTACGCGCGCCGTACCACCATGCTATGGATTTTCCAGATTTTGCAGACCGTCGGCTACTACGGTTTTGGCTCGCTGGCCCCGGTCGTGCTGGTTGCCAAAGGCTTCAGCGTCGTGACCACGCTCAGCTACACAGCGCTCATCTTCCTGGGCTATCCGCTTGGCTCACTGCTCTCTGTGCCAATTGTGGAGCGTTTCGAGCGCAAATGGCTGATTGTCAGTTCGGCAGTGGGCATTGGCATCTTTGGCCTGATCTTCGGCTTCGCCACAGCGGTACCACTGATTGTCGCCGCCGGTTTCCTGCTCACAACAGTCAGCAATATCTTTTCCAACTCGTTTCACATCTACCAGGCGGAAATCTTCCCAACGCGCATGCGCGGTACTGCCGTCGGCATTGCCTACAGCCTGAGCCGCGTCACCAGTGCAGTGCTGCCCTTCGTGGCGGTGCCGTTGTTACACACTTCCGGTCCCGTAACCGTGTTTATCGGTGCCGCGATCATCATGGCGATTCTCTGCCTGGACGTGGGCTTTCTTGGCCCCAAGAGTACAGGGCGCAGCCTGGAGGTCGTCTCGCAGTAGAGGCTCTATATGCTTCCATCCAGACGTTGGGTCAGGTGGCGCGTTTTGTTGCTGATGACTTTGACCTGCTCCTGAGAGATGGACTGCCCCTGAGCAAGTTGCTCCAGCGCGCTCTGCGTCTCCGCGTCCAGCACGCGCGTGACGTTGGGGGCCAGGCGCGTTGTGGCTTTGCCGGTACGTTTGTACTCGTCCAGCACTTTGCTTACCAGGCGATGGGCGTTGGCCTTCTCCACAAAGTTCATTACGACCACGTTGGCCTCCTATTGATCACAGAACAATCAGCAATTGAGAAGAGGATGAGACGAGCATAACGAGCAAGGAATCAACAAGAGCAAGGCGGCCATGAGGGCGTGCCCT